>JAUNIO010000006.1 GCA_030535355.1 bacterium
CTCAATGTCGTTAACTTAAGGCTCAACGACATTGGAAATGTTAACTCATATACAACTATCGCCACGTTTATGCCCGCATATAAGCCAGCACATAACACTTTTACCAGATAAATAGAATTGACTCCAGCAGGGAGCAAACCGCTTCAAGGGAGAATAGAGAAAAATGTTACCTTTTATATCCTCCGCTATTCCCGGTATCGGTGGCCTTCTTCGCACCGAACCTGAAGATTTTATCGTCCAGGAACTTCCCGCTTATGAACCCAGCGGCGATGGAGAGCACCTGATCTTAGAGATTACCAAACGTCAAATTACTACCCAAGCCATCGCCAATGAGCTATCCCGGTTACTCGGCTGTCCCCAGGACGCCATAGGCTTTGCCGGAATGAAAGACCGGCAGGCAGTAACCACCCAACGTTTTTCCGTACCGGCAAACTCCGATACAGCCAAGCTGCAGGAATGCTCGGCCTCAGTTAAAATACTCGGCCTGCATCGCAATAAAATTCGCAAGGGTCATCTAGCGGGCAATAGATTTCGCATCCGTGTGCGCCAGGCCCATCACGACTGGCCTAAGCGCTGCCAAGATATAAGTTCGCTGCTCTGCGAAAAGGGCTTCCCCAATTTTTATGGGCCTCAGCGCTTCGGCCGCGAGGGCAACAACGCCACCATCGGAGAAAAGGCCCTGAAAACAGGCAAACTTTTTGGGCCAAAATGGCGAAAATGGCTCATGGTATCAGCCATACAATCCCTTCTGTTCAACGAATACCTATGCCAGCGCATAGATGACGGACTCTTTGCTACCGCCATATCAGGAGATGTATTCGGTCACCTGCCGCGCGGAGGTGTCTTCGTCAGCACCTCTCCAGCCGCCGAACAGCCACGGCTGGACAGATTCGAGATTAGCCCAATGGGACCAATTTACGGATACAAAATGATGCCTGCCCAAGATCAGGCCGCTCTGCGGGAAAGCGCAGTATTAAAAGCCCACGATCTCACCCTAGACGCCTTCAGGGCGCTCAAAGCAGAAGGCAGCCGCCGGCGCCTGCGCTTGCGGCCGCATAACCTCTCCATAGAAATGCAGGAGGGCGATCCCATTTTCTGCGTCGATCTTCCTGCAGGAACCTATGCCACGGTTTTTCTTAATGAATTTATGAAAATAGAAGAGTGCCAGGGCGAAGAAGACGATATAGACGACTGATCGCAAAAGCGCCAAACGAAATTTGGCGCTTTTATTTTAGGGTAACACTTGCTAAGCTAGTGCTACTATATATCTGGCAGTTTAGCGGTAATTTAACGGTAATTTAGCAGTAGTTAATCGGAAGCGCCAGCACGGCTAGATAAGTGTGACGCTACAATTCAGCGCCCCTTTAGAATGTTTATAAAACTGCAGGAAGCTTTTTAAGTTTCGTGCAAACCGCTGGATGAAGAATACACGGGATAGTCCGGCGGAATATCGCAGACTTCGTGATTACTGCCTTTACAATATACCGTATATTCTGTAGGAGTGTCGGGATCAAGCTCAATATTATATGTCACACTGCCAGCCGCCGGGCAAGTCGGCACAAGTTTAAGGTATTTACCATCTTCAGTTAAAAAAGTCCAGTCGTCAGGGGTGACTGGCGGAAGCTTTTGGTTCTTCACCAGATACATTTCTATTGCTGTAGCAATATTTTTCTCATTCTGCTCACAGCCGGAAAGCTGAGATTTAGCGCGGGCACGCGTATAATTGGGTACCATAATGGCAGCCAATACTGCAATTACAGTCATCACAATCATCAGTTCAATTAATGTAAAGCCGCGTTTTATTCTGCCTCTCAGCATAAATCTCACCTCCATATATAATCAAATGTCATTACTAACCGATGGCATGTAGTTCGGTGTCATTTAGTTCGATGGCATTTAGTCAAGGCTCGCTGACAGCGAAAACATTATTTATATACAATTATAGCTACATTCATACCCGCGCACAAGCAAACATATAATACACGATAGTTCGCAGGTTAGCTGTAAGCAAATATCAGGAAAACATTATTCAGCGCTCTCTAAGCTGTCTTTTATTTATCTGTTCAGACCCATTTTCGAGCACTTGTACATATCCCGGCTGCTGAGACGCTGGCCATTGGCCAAACGCTCTATTATCTCAGCTATACCCCGGGAAGCCCCAGGAGGCCCCATGCGCTGCTGGCCCACAACGCCCCGCCGCCGCCTCTCAGTTTCATCATTCCATAATTTTTCTATTTCGGAAACCATAGCTTCCAAAGTATTGGGAACCACGGATAAAGCCTCACCCAACAGGCCTTTCTGGCGTCCCCGATACCATCCCAGCGATTCCCGCGGCGAGGAAGGACAGTCAAAAGCCACCACAGGCAGGCCAAAGCCTGCAGCCTGTTCGTGAGCCGTGCCAGCCTGCCCCAAAGCGACCCGGCTGGCCTGCAAAACATCAGCCATAATTCCGCGCACCAGCAATACGGGATACGCATCATCCTGACCATGGCAAAGCTGCCCAACTACTCCAGTCTCACAGGGGAATTCCTTCCAAATATATCCGGAGCAGCTAGACGCCAAACGCGCCATATTAACGGAAGGCGCTAACATAACAATAGCGCGGGGAATAGTGGTTTTATGCAAGCAAGCGCGTTCCAGCAACGTTCTATAAGCCGCCAGCATTGGAGACAAAGCCCGGTAGGTACCTTCACGGCTGCCGGGGAACATAGCCAGGCCTGCTTCGTTTTCTCTCAGGCCCAAATTGCATCCCGACGGTTCCAAACCGTCCATCATGGCATTGCCTACCCAAGCAGCAATAACCCCGTGTTTGCGCAGTTTAACTGCAGTTATTTCGTCACGCACCAGAGCACGAATACGCAAAGTGCGCAAAATAGCCGCTTCTAAATGGGAATACTCGTGATGGTAAGCCGATTTAGCTGTTCCTATAAAAAGCACTGGTCTGATACCGCTCAAAATTGCCATTATCACAGCCCACATATCGCCGACCGGCACCACTAAATCGTATTGATAGCGCACACGGCGCAGACAGCGGAACTGCTGATAAATTAGAGTCAGCATACCACCCTTAATATCGCGGGTAACGCGAGTGTAATCTTCAGGCACTAACCCACCGCTCGGCAAAATTCGCCGCGGGCCTATCAGAGAAGCCACATCAGCATAGCCAACGCCCGTCCCCACCAGCGGCATTGCTTCATAGTCAACATTGCGCAGTTCTTTAATGATCTGCACAGCTATGGCATCTTCACCAGCCCCATTGGATAACAACAAAACTTTAGGCTGTCCCACGGCATATCTCCTGCGATACGATACTTAACTTAATTAAATTCTATGTGAATAGAGTTTCCCTGCCATACAGCTATTTATATAATGCCATTTAATTCACAGATTAGCCAAGGTCATTTAGTTAAGACTCAATGTCGTTAACTTAAGGCTCAATGACATTGGAAATGTTGACTCATATACAATTATCGCCACGTTCATGCCTGCGTATAAGCTAGAGCATAACACAAGCTAAACCTCGATTCCCCAACAGTCTTGGGCACCCCCTCTGTCGCAGTCGCGACTTCTCCCCCTCCCATCCTTTAGGGGGAGTCAGATAGTTAGCAAGTTAGCTAATCGCTAACTTAACAGGACCGACTATATAATAAATGATATTATTATAAAAGCTAGCTCAGCAGTTCATAACTGCGCAGGCTTTTAGCCGCAACATCGTAATCCAGTTTAACCAGATATTTGGCCCAGGCACCTCCCTGCCCAATCCAGCAGCCATTGACCTGTACTGGCTCCGCCAAAACAGTATGGCTGTGGCCTCCTAAAATCAGCGTTCCAGGATGCAGCAGCTCCGCTAAACGCCTGTCAGTGTCTAAACCGAGATGAGACAGAATAAAAACAGCTTCTCCGCGGAGATAAGCCAAATGAGCCAAGGGAGGTATAACTCTCAAAGGATCGAGAAAACGAAAACCAAATAATTTTTCCCAAAAACTGCCCACCGGATACTGCACCGGCGTGGCCCCGATAACAGCGACCATTCCTTCAGGAGTATTTAAGCTCAGCATTTCCCGCCACCCAGGAGCATAGCCTCGCAAATCGCGCAAATTGGAGCAAAGCAAAGGAAAGGAGCGCTGCTGTGCGCGCAGACGCATTACCCACCGCAAATAATTAAATTCGCGGTTGCCCATAGCCATAGCCGAACAGCCCAGTTCACTCATCATGGCTAAAGCCGGTTCCCACCAGCGAAAAACCGTATTAGAACCCGCTAAAGCGTCTCCGCTGTCCAGCCACACCGACTCGCTATCTTTGGGGCGGTGCCGGAGAAGCAGGCTTCGCAAGGATTCTGTATGGTTATGTACGTCGTTACTGTGAAAAATTATCAACGCAGCTGCCGCGAAAAGTTAAGCCTTACGAGCCCAAAAAAGCGCAGAGCCAAAAGAGCCGCCGATTAGCAGTCCCATAAATCCCATATAACCGCCTCTCCCCCAGTCAGCGGTATTGGTAGCAATCAGCGCACCGACTTTTACAGCCTGACACAGCGGGCTGGTCTCGCTTACCTGAGCTATCATATGGTTGGCCCCCCAGAGGAAACCGACTAAAAGACCAAACGCAGCAAAACCCACCACTGACAGAACTTTTTGCGACTGAAGTTCAGCCTGGCGCTGCTTAGCATCTGCGGCACTGTTAGCTTTATTAACATTTTTATTAGGCGCAGCTGATTTAGTCTGACTAGTTTTGCTGGGTTTGCTCATAAGTACTCTCAAAAATTCAAAATTAACTGGTGTAAATTGACCTTTTGGCGGCAATTATCCTGCCAAAATTAAAAGCTAAACTTTTGCAGGCAGCGTGGTAAGCATCACATTCCTAAACAATTCTCCAATACAAATAAGCCCAAATGAGCAGCCACCACACCAGAGTCATTTTCTCAAAAGCGAGATTGCCCCACACAAATGTTCCAGTTCTCGCAGCAGTATGAGAGCGCCAGGCTGGCAAAAAACGCGGCGTGCGCTGGCAATAATCTCTATAAAGACTGCCAAATTTTTCCGCTAAATATTTTTCTTCAACGGATATGCAGCTGCCGTAAACGAGCAGCAAAGCCCCAAGGCAGCACGCGAACATCAGCAGCTTTACAGGCCATGGCCAGATTCCTGCAGCTGCCGAAGTTACTCCCAGCGCGTTAAGAAAATTGCCAAAATAAAGAGGATTGCGGCATAGTGCAAAAGGCCCGGCAGTAATCAGTTCTGGGGCTGCCGTTTCACTGCCGCGGGTATGCTCACCGCTATATCCCAGCGCCCACAAACGGCAGCATTCTCCAACCAAAGCTAAAGATATTCCCAGCTGCCAAGATTCCCAATTCGGCTGAGCGCAATACAGCAATGGTACAGCCACAGCCGCAGCAAAACCGCCACGCCACTGAAAAATAAAGTCTTGCCAGCCTTTTTTTTGTTTCAATGAGTTTGACATCGGCCTCATCTCCGCTTCAGCAATGAACTCCGCTAATTTTTGCATTCCCTCACCAGGGTCTCCCATAATCTGTGCTAAACGCTGACCCAACGCTAAGCGTTTTTCTTTATCGCCAAATGTATTGACAACAGCGTCTGCCAAAACATTAAGCTCTCTGCCAACCACCACCTCGGGAGCTATCATCTCTCCAGCCCGGCGGTTCGGCTGAGCAGCGAAGCGCTGCTGGCGGTAATAAAACCAATGCTGAAACTGCTGAAATTTCCGCCACCCGGAAATACGCTCAAGTATCCAGCCCAAACCTCCGCGCGGAATGGGCACATTGCAGGATAGTCCCACAATTAAAGCTTTTCCGGCGGCAGCGATTTCGCCGGTATTAGTACCTGGAATAGTTATCGCAGCGTCTATTCTGGATATAACCTGCCTAGAATCGCCCCACACCACTTCTAAAGCAGGGCCTCCGTCTATCTGTACGGCATCACCGCACAGAGAACCGCTGCTTTGCGCGATCCCACAGTCGCCAGGATGGCGCAAAATGTCCAGCAAAGCGTCACGCGATACAAAGGGAGAAACCGCCAGAATAAAACTCATCTCCGGGCAGCGCTGCTGCAGTCGTTTGGCTAGTTCCAAGAAAGGCCCTAAAGTATAGCGCAGAATCATTAAACGCGAACCGGGAAACAGGCCAATGCAGAGCTTTCCTTCTTCAGATGGCTTATCCTGAGGCAGTGGCCAGCCTACGCAGCCCACCGGGCAGGCACGGACTCCTTCCAGCGTTAAGCGTTTCGCCAATTCTCGGCTCTGAGTGGCGACTGAATCGTAAAACTTCCACAGCCACGTATAACGCACCGCGTAAGCAGTGCAGGGATACCCCCAGCGCTGCGCCAAACGCCAAGCGTGCCAAGCGTCGCCGCCCAAATAAAGGACTAATCCCCTTTCCGCACGGGGTATAGGCAGACGCCCACCCAAAAGAATTCTGCCCGTCTGCTTAGGATTCCAAACCGCAGTCAGCCCCTCTATACTTTGCGCGAATTCCTCCTCCCGCCCTGTCGCGAAGGGACAGGGAACCAAGGCCAAATAAAGATGCCACTCGGGATGCTGAAGACGCCACACGGACACTAAAGGAGCCACCCATGCCGATAATTCACCAGGAGAATTGCTAGTGATAATAACGTCCATTATGAATGCAAACTCTCCAAAGCTTTCGCTAATGTCTGCCCCTGAGCCATAGCCAGCGCTATCTGAGCAACCTGCCGCAAGACCCCTGGCTCGCCCAACCCTAGGCGCACCTCCTGCAAATCGGCGATCATCTGTGCCCGGCGCGGAGTATCCTCCCACAGTTCATGCAAAACGGGAAGCAACAAGTCCTCTCTTACTTCATCCTGCAGAAATTCCGGGCAGATACGCCGCTCCGCCATTAAGTTAGGCAATCCGAAATGAGGGCATTTTAACAAGCCGCTGAAGAGAAGAAAACGTCCAATTACCCAGTTAATAACTCCAAAACGATAGCAGATAGCCATAGGAACACCGCACATCGCCGCTTCTAAAGTTGCCGAGCCCGAAGCGGTCAAAGCCGCTCTCGCTACGCGCAGCACCTGACGCGTATGCCCCTGCACGATCCGAAAACGGGGATGATTTTGACCGATAAACTGTTTAATGCGCCTATATAATGGCTCGGTGGCACAAGGAATAACAGCTTCCGCTTCACTGTGAGACTGCAGAAATTTTTCGGCCAAAGCAGTAAAACGAGGCAGCAAATTATCGACTTCCTGGTTGCGGCTTCCCGGCAAAACTGCCAAAACCGCTTTCTCTGTTCCCAGTTCCTGCCGCGCTTCCTCTGTGCCCTGCTCATCTAAACTGTACATATCCACGATAGGATGACCGAAATAAGCGACTTCCAGGCCTAAACTTCGATAGCGGTCAGCGTTAGGCTTAAAAATGCACACTACACCATCGACACGGCTGTGAATACTGCGCAAACGTTTAGGGTTCGTTGTCCATGCGGACGGCGGTATATAGTACAGTGAAGTTAAATTCTGCCTGCGCAAGAATTTAGCCAAACGCATATTCAAAGCTGGGGAATCCAACATGATAGTTAGATCGGGACGCATCTTCTTTAACAAAGACTGCAATTTAAAATACGAGGAATAAAAATACGGCAAACGCCCCAAAGCATCTCCGGGACCAATGCAGGACACGTCCTGAGAATTGAGCCAGACTTCTACTCCGGCTTCCTGCATACAAGAGCCGCCCACACCGCACATCTGCACTGTTATGCCGCTGGACTGAATAGCCTGAGCCAAAGCGCCAGCCTGCCAGTCTCCTGAAGGCTCAGCAGCCACAAAAGCTATTTTCAGAGGGCTAACCGCCATTTAATTGAGTTTACCAGCTCTAGTTAATACGCCCATGCGCGATTTAGTGCGCAAAAATTCCACAAATTCTCTGACTTCCGGCAAATCGGGCACATCACGCTCGATAACCTCAATAGCCTGAGGCATAGCTAAGGTGCGGTCGGTCAGAATGTTAAAGGCGGCTTTTACGGCATTGCGCGTTTCCGCGTTTATATCGCGGCGGCGCATCCCGCGGAAATTAGTGCCGAACAAACGCATAGGGTTGCCATCTGCCATGCAGAAAGGCGGCACGTCTTTGTTGACCTTAGACAAACCACCCACCATACACAGGCGCCCAATGCGCACGAACTGATGCAGCCCGCACAGCCCCCCCAGAACGGCTTGGTCATCTACCCGAGAATAGCCAGCCATACCCGCATAATTAGCCATAGTCACTTGGTTGCCGACAAAACAGTTATGGGCTACATGTACATAAGCCATGAGCATATTGTCATCGCCAATTATAGTAGTGCTATCTTCATGAGCACCGCGATGAACAGTAACATATTCGCGCAAAATATTGCGGCTGCCTATCTTGACAAACGAGCGTTCCCCCTGATAACCAAAATCCTGAGGTTCACCGCCAATCATAACCCCGGCATGGATAACATTGTTCTCGCCAATTTCCGTCCAGCCCTCCAGCACACATGAAGAACGGATGACAGTGCCAGACCCTATACTCACGTTGGGACCGATTATCGTAAAAGCCCCTATTTCAACATCATCGGCCAGTTGAGCATTGGCGTCCACATGAGCAGTAGGGTTGATTTTCATCGTTAGTTCCTCTCTATTACAGCCGGCTGACTACCTGGCATTAAGCTTAACAATATTCATCTTCGCGCGGACCCTAATCGCTAATTCCAAAGCCCGCAAACCATCCGTCCCAGACACCAGCGGTGTTTGGTGTTCGGTAGCGCAATAAGCAAAATGAGCCAACTCTTCCTTGAGCGGCTCTGCTTTCGCAATAGGAATGTTTTCAAAAGGAGTAGGACGGCCATCTTGGCCAATGGTTGAAACCTGCAAAGTCTGCTCAATAAAATCGACTAGCAATACGCGTCCGTCACGTTCGGTAACTTTCAGTCCCCGGCTGCGCTCAGCAGAATTGCGGCTGGCTACTAAATGAGCGATCGCTCCACTTTGAAAACGCAGCTGCACCGAAGCTATATCTTCATAATCCGAATATACGGACGTTCCTTGGGCGCAAATATCGACAACTTCTTCCTGCATTAAATTGAGCATGATATCATAATCGTGAATCATAAGATCCCAACTAATGCCCACATCTAAATTGCGGTTAGTCATCGCTGAAAGCCTATGAGCCTCCAGCATGATCGGGCAGCGTACCATTTCACGCAATTTCACAATAGCAGGGTTAAAGCGCTCCAAATGACCGACCTGCAAAACTAAGTTCTTAGCTTTGGCAATTTCGACTAACTCTTTAGCTTCGGGGGCAGCTATGGTAATCGGCTTTTCTACTAAAACATGGACACCATTTTCCATAAACAATTTGCTGGAATCATAATGGAAAGCTGTAGGCGTTACGATAGCGACTCCATCTACTCGGCCTAATAGTTCCTGCGGATTGGTATAATACTGGGCGGAAAATTTTTCAGCTACACTCTGCGCAACATTTTCATTGCTGTCTACAACAGCAACCAATTCCACCTCGGGAAGTTCGGCGCAAACGCGGGCATGGTTGTATCCCATGCTGCCCACGCCCACGACTCCCATGCGAAAAGGGCTCATATATTAACCTCCGACACGGCCAAAGTAAGCAAAAAAAACGATAAAAAATTTTCGACTATTAAGAATTGATTCCTTCTTCAATAATCTATAGCGGCAAAGCAATTTAATCCCCGCTACAATTATTTAAGCAGGACTTTCAATAGCGCTTCACAAGCGATTTTATCATCGACTTTAGCCACAGCTGACACCGTGCGCAAAGCTCCATCTGCTTCGCGCTCTTCCACGCGCAGATCCAAACGATCACCAGGTCTCACAATATGCCTAAAGCGGATGCGCTCTATATAATCAAGTTCCACTTCCACTTCAGAGAAGGTACCGTCTGCGGGCCAGGCAGCTTCCTTCCAGCCCTGACAGCGGTAAGCTACCCAAACCAACTGAAGCAGCGACTCCAAAGTCAAAACTCCCGGCATTACCGGATTGCCCGCGAAATGCCCACGGAACTGCGCTTCAGTAGCCGTCACATTTTTATACCCCTCTGCACCTCCGGGGAACACAGCAGTCACGCGGTCTAAATAAAGCGCCGGTATGCGATGAGGCAAAATTTTTAATAAATCAATGGTCTCTAACATGCTGTACTACCTCGTCTAATTTACGTACAAAATCTACATGCAGGCTGTGTCCAGCTTTTATAGCCAAAATGAAAGCATTGAGCGGATGCCCCAACAGCGCCATATCGCCAATCAAATCCAAAACTTTATGGCGCACAGCTTCATCAAAGAAACGCAGTGGCACTCCAGATGGCGATTTCCAGCCTGCTTTAGCCGCCAGCTTATCTATAGGTTCGTCGGCTGAGACAGAGCCGGGCGGGCGCCCAAAAATCAAAGCGTTAGACAGACTGCCTCCTAAAGCCAGCCCTTTGGCCAGCAGCTGCTCAACTTCGCTCCAAAAACCAAAAGTACGCGCCGGTGCCACATTGACGGCAAAATCATCGTACACCGAATAGCGAAAGCGCTGGAGGCCGACGTCTTCACAGGGATAATACACAGCGCCCTCGTAACTGGCCATTTCTGCCGGCATAGCTAAGACCAAAGAATCGCCTTTGGCCACAAAAACCGGTGTTTCAAGTTCTAGATATTCAGCTAAAGCATCTTGCTGCTGCAAACCGGCCTGAAGAATTCCCTGCACAAATGGCCAGGCAGAACCATCTAAAATTGGCACCTCAGGGCCAGAAAATTCGATCAGAGCATTATCTATCCCCAGTCCCCATAACGCAGCCAGCAAATGCTCAACCGTCGAAATGGTCTCTTCTCCCTTTCCCAAAGCCGTACTGCGGGCTGTGCTAACCACATACTCTGCTAAAGCCGGGATAATTTCGCTGCGTCCTTTAAACCGTATCCCTTCACCGGCAGCCGCTGGGCAGATGCGCACCCGTCCATTTTGGCCTGTATGAATTCCCACACCAGAAAATTCAGCAGCTTCTTTTAACGTATATTGACTGCGTTCCATATAACCTCACTATTAATGCGTAACCGTCAAATACGCTTGTTGCCGCGTTTTGCGGCACGTTAATAATTGCGTTACAGCTAATTTCATGGTCAAGTTAACTAAAGCATATTCCTCAGTTGATAGTAAGCGCCAAAACTGCGTTTGGCGCTCGCATTAATGCCGCCGCTTTAAGGCTACACGGCTTTGCGGATTACGGTGTCAAAGCTCTAATTTCGAACTGCGCTGGATAACAGGAACTGGCTTCCGGCAAAGTTATAACCTCGATCAAGTGATTAGAACGAGGTGACAGTTCAATGCGCGTAACCAAACATTCATCCTGCACCTTGCGGAAAGGAGCCTGGAAAAGCCGTCCGTCAATCAAGAAATTAGCGCCGCCCGGTCCGTTAAGAGGTTTAAAATACAGCCCCACCTGACGCACACGGCTGTCGGGATTTTTCAGCTCGATAAGGGCTTTATACAAAACTCCAAAATTACCAGTATTGGGCAGGCCAGTTTCAAAGTCGATTAGCCAGGGGCTTTCTCCATAGCGAATGACGACAGGGTCTTTGCCATAAGTATATTCAGCTTCCATCTCAAAATAAGGCTGAGCGAACACACCATGCGGATGAATTTTAAAGGGATTAAAAGGTGCCCCAATGTCCGGCAGAGGGCGGGCATCGTTGCTGGAAGGCACCAGCGCATTGCGTACTTCGACGTTAACCGATTCACCGTCTAATATCTGCATCACTGCAAAACCGGTAACCAGCATCTTGCTGTGAACCGCATGGGCGGCCAGCTCCATCACCATGCCAGGATTGAGCGTGACAATACAGCCCGACTTGGCGGCTACGCTCTGTAAATAACGCTTAGCCGAAGTTTGCCCTACGTGGATCTCGCTTTTTCCAGGACCAGCAAAGGTCCAATCTACCAGCAGCTTGACTGGCGTGCTATTGGGATTCGATAAATTAACCCATAAATTGCGGGTCTTCTTCGAATCATTCAGGTGAGAGTACATAAGGCGGGTAGCTTCGTTTTTAGTAAACGTATAATTCAGAAGGACGCCATCCTGATCCACGCGCTCCGGGCGGTTGCTGACCATGAGCAAATTTTGTTCCTGCCATTCCACCGGAATATTATGCACATCTACATACGCCGTACCGCGCACGGGGAAATAGTCTTCACTGGCGGCGATAGTCATAGGCACCGCAAAACGCATAGTGGCGCCCGACTGAACCGGCCTAGGCTGGAATCCTTTGTCATCAAATTCCACATAACATCCGGGATTGACGAAAGTGTTAGTGGCCACCGCCAAGAGCACGGCCTGCTGAACGTGCAGTTCCAGCGCTGGGGAACCGGTGACTTCAACATCCAGCTGCTTGGGTATGCGGCCAGCCCAGTCCTTCACGTGCACCCATACAGTCTGCACACCTTTGCCGCGGGAAATGGTTACTTGGGTTTTTCCCAAGCGCTGAGCGTGCAGCAAAATGGACCCGTCATCATAGATAGTGATCGCCACCACCCCTTGAGGATCGTTGACAACTAAATCACCTTCGGCCAACCCGCTGGTGCTGATCAGTTTTTCTCCCTCAAGAGAAAGGACCACCCGGCTGCAATCTACATTGAGCAAGCCTATAGAGGCGACCTCAATCATATTGTCCGCCCAGCGGCGGGCCAAAGGCAAAGCTTCGCTTTTATTAGCTTTAGCTAGTTCCGGAGTGACTTCGATCACTAATTCGGATCCCCAGTAAACCGCAGCCCCCTTATCTTTTTTTTCCACTCTGATAGCCGATGCTGGAGCGCCATTCTGCAGAATAGCTTCGATTTTTCTGGAAAGATTATCGGCCTGGGCCTGATTGTCGATGCGAAAGACGGTCCTTCCGCCTAAAAGCACATCTGCCGCCCAAACGGGAAGCGCTGGCATCACAAGCCCCAAGAGAAATAATAATGTCAAAAAACGCTTTAACACAAAATACCTTCAAGAATAATGAATCAAAAAAAAGCACTAGCCAGACTGATAACTGCCCAAATAGCCCAGAGCATACCTTTATGCCTGGCGCAGCGAGGCTTCTGCAGAAACGAACAGCGCACTCCGTCTTTAGAAAAAAACTCAGCCCCCAAATATGGCCTTAAGTTATGAAGTTTGCTGATCTTCTAATGCCTTTAATAGCTTAGGGAGTCTGAGAAGCGAAGCTTCCAAACGCTTAACTTCTTCCACAGGGCGGGCTGGATATCCGGCTATGTGACTGTCATCGGGAACTTTGCGCAATACGGCTCCCCTGAATTCGACCTGGCAGTTATTGCCCAGCACTGAGTGCATAGCCATAGCGCTTTGCGGAGCCATGTGGCAATTATCGCCCACCACAGATGAACCCGCAAAACCGGCCTGAAAACCGATTTGGCAGTGGGAACCGATCCTGCTGTTATGCCCGATCATCACCATCGGGCCGATGTGGGTATTGTGGCCCACGACCGTAGTGCCAGTTGTGGCCCGATCTATGCAGGTATAGGCCTCTATCGTAGATTCGGCTCCGATATGCACCTGACCAACCTGAGGAATCTTTACATGGCGCTGGCCATCAAACACATAGCCAAAGCCGTCCATTCCCAGAACCACTCCGTCGCCCAAATGGACTCCTCGTTCCAAAACCACGCCATCACGCAGAACTACACCCACACCGATCTGGCAGTCCTCCCCTACAATGACACCCCTACCAATATACGCGTGTGCCCCTATCACTGAACGGTCGCCGATTTTAGCTCCGCTTTCAATTACCGCGCAAGGCCCCAAGCTGACCTCAGTGCCTACCTCGGCATCAGAGGCGACAACCGCCGTAGGATGCATCTTATTTTCGGACATGCTCTCAGCTCCTATGACTTAAATTTCAGCAAAATATCCGTGGTAATATTATCACCGGAATTGTAGAGCACTGTAGGGTTGCTGGGAGAATCCACAATAATTAGATCGTAGTGACGATCCTTAGCCACAGATTTAGCCGCTCCGCGAATATCTTCGGTTAATTGATTTAAAAACTCCTGAGATTTTTTGCTGAACTTGTCCGAACGTTCCTTATAGTCCTTAGCCAGTTTTTTGCGGACTTCCTGGCGCTGCGAAACCGACATGCTCTTCAGATTGCTGGGAATTTGCTGCATCCACGCCTGCTGCTCACCGGCCTGCATCACTTTAAGCTCCATGTATTTAGGGCTTTCACGTATGATGCGATCAGTATCAACAACCCCGACCTTAATGCCTCTCTGCCAAGAGCATCCGTTTACACCTAAAATGAGGCCTAAACTCACAGCACTTACAGCTAAAGCCACACCCCAGTGCTTACCCTTCATATGCCTGCGCCTCCTAAATACTGCTCTATATACTAGCTGTTAAATTAGCTCTAAAATATACGGCAGAAACTGCAGCAGCTCTGCCTCCGGACATTCCTATTTCTTAACAGCGGAATTCGCTGCTCCGCCATCATTCTTCCCGCTATCGGCAGAGCTGTTTTTTTCTTTTTCATCAGTGCCTTTAGCGTCGCTGGCAAAACCGGAAAGCTCGGCCAGAACATCAGCGGTAACATCTACCGCGCCATATTCGACGGTAGGCTGCCAAGCCGAATCCAGCACCACCAAATCGATGCCTTTGGTTTCGTGCAGCTTATCGCAGACTTTGCGCACATCGACCATCTTTTTTTCCGTAAAATCACGGGTTATCTGCAGCCATTCGGCATTGAGATCGGCCTCTGCCTTGGCGTATTTATCGTAGGTTGCCTGATCCTTAATCACCCCGCCGGTTTCTTTCTGCAGTTTACTGGCCAAATCTATGCGCGCGTTGTAATACTGCTGGGCCAGTTTCTGATAACCGTCATCGTTTTGAAGCAATTTCGTGGTATCAATGGTAGCAGTAACCAGCGGTTTCTGCTTGCAGCCGGACAAATTTAACGAAACCCCAATTACAGCCAGCGCTGTCAGGGAATACGCCCAATATTTAAGGCCTCTTTCTCTGTTCATAAATCCTCCAGCTCGCTATTGAGCTTGTTTTAAAGCCACCATGGACAAATCGGTTAAATCAGTGCAGTCAACATTGACGATATATTTACCTATGACAATATCAACATTCTGCTTTTCGGCAACGCCGCCGACAACGCCGGAAAGGCTGGCCACCATAGCATCGTGAAGCTCATTGCGCTGCTTTTCCAGATCGGCTATCTTAGCTTCAACATCGTCCATTTTTTTACGGGTATCGTCAGAGACATTCTCGTAAGATTTCTGTACCATGTCGTTGAGCTGCTTCTGAATTTTAAGCAGGCGCTTTTCCACTTCGGCCTGCTTTTTGCGCAATTTAGCCTGAGCTTCATCGGCGCGCTTTTTCATAGCAGTCTGCATCTCTTTTTGCTTAGCCTGCATCTCTGCATTGACGATATTGCGGACTTTATCGATCTGCTCCTGGGCGATAGCGCGATTTTCTTCAACATTGACGGGCTTAACGCTGCCTAAAATTTTATCGCGCTTGCTAAAAAACTGAGCCTTAGCTTCTTCGTCCAAGCGGCGGGCATATTCATCCATTTCCTGGTTAACTTTTTCCTGCTCCGCTTTCACAGTATTTTCGAATTCCTGGCGCAATTCCTGAGCTTTGGCATCTTTTTGCCGCCCTTCCTCTTCGCCCAGCTGCCCTAACTCAGCCTGAATACTGGCTTCCTCTTCAGGAGAAGAAGCGGTCTGAAGGCGTAAAGTTAAATTTACCCGCTTTTCCTGATTAGCGTTCATAACCTCGTTATCGTAAGCCGCCAAAGCCGTATCGGTACGGCTGCGCTCAACTTCCAGGCGAGCTGCCAGCTGACGGTCCAACTCCAGGCGCTTAGCGACCAAACGCTGTTCCCGAACCTGAGCCATATCGTTCATATATTTTTCCAGTTCCGTCTTAGCATCGGGAGGAGGTTCAACGGGAGCGGGAGCTAGTTCCCGCAAACGCTGCTCCAGAACCTTCTGATAGTGTTCCTGAAGCTGCCGTCCCTCGACCTCCAGCTGCTGAGCCATACTAGCGGATAAGCCTGCTAATTCCCTATTGATGCGATCGTACTCAGCTTTAACTTCTTTCTGGGCTTTATCGACCTCAGCGCGCATCCGATTCTGCGAAGAATCCACTACGCGCCTTTGGTCCTCTAAAGGCAAAAATTGCAGTTCTTCCTTGAGCAGGCGAATTTGCTCGTCCAGCTGCCGCAAATTCTCGTAGTCGCTATGCTGCTTGAGCAAACTGTCAAAATCAACGACGCCTATTTTCATAGCCGGCTCATCCTGAGGAGCAGACTGGGAATTCTGAGCAACCGCCCCTCCTCCCCAGGCAAAAGCACTAAGCAGCACAGCGGAACCCGCTATTGTCCCCCAAGTCGCTTTTCCCCACTCTTTGCCGTACAACTTCATCGTTTACCTCTGTAAGTCAAGTCATGGACTTAAGTTCCCATGACCTTAGTTTATTTTTTAGATTCAGCAGCGGGACTGGCCGCCGGGGCTGCCTGAGTTCCTTCAGCCGGAGTAGCAGCGGCCTGGTTGGTGCCGGCTACGCTGTTCAGGAAGGTTTCCACCACGGCATCGGTAATGTTGCGCCCGCCATACATAACGTTCTGCTTATCGAGAACCAAAGAAATGCCCTGAGCTTTGGAGACTTCATTGACAGAATTGGTAACCTTCTGATAGAGAGGTGTCATAATCTGTTCCTGCAAGGCTTCAAAACGGGCTGACATCTCGCGCTGCAAAGCTTCTTTTTCCGAAGCAGACAGCTTTTGCACGCGTTTTTCATATTCACGCATCATCGCACTGCGCTCGGTATATAAGCGCATTTCTGCTTCGGTGAAAACGCGCAGGCTGCGCACTACGGTTTGGTCAAAGTAAGCTACAGGGCAATTCGAAGCATCGACTGTATCGGGCAGCTTTAATTCGCCTTCCTGCTCAAAGACTTTTTTCACCTCTTCGGTAATATCTTCCACACCGTAAATCACGATGCGCTTGTCGAGCACTACCGTAAGCCCCTTACTGCGGGCTACGCTGGCCACGGCTGCCTCGGCGCGAGTCTGCAGAGGATTCATCAGTTCATTGCGCTTTTGATTCATCTCCAGCTGCAGCTTGCGGGACAGATTCTGCAGTTCTGCATCTGCGCCGCCTTTGCCCGCTTTAGATTTAGCCTGCTTTTCAAACTCCTTCTGTTTGCTTTCATAAAGGGTCTGCAGCTCTTTATCAGCTTTGGTAAAAGCTTCCAAACCATATATGGCTTCCTGGTCGATGGAGCCAACTTTTTTGACAGGAGATGTCATCTGATCGGAGTTCATGGCCAAGAAAGCGCCGATAGCCGCCACCACTACCAAAACCACCGCAATTATTATGGTTTTTTTGGAACCGCCTCCAGTTTTCGCGGAGGCATCTGCCACTTTTGCAGCTCCATCGGTTCCGGCTGATTTTTGCACATCTTTCTCGCTCATTGAAGCGAACCTCCTGGTTTCTTAGCACACAAGCATCCCCTTGGGGAAACGCCTTTAAATAGTAGATTAACCGCAAAATTAGAACGACTGGCCAATACCAATGCTGCAGCGTCCCCCATCGGATCCATGGGCATAATCCAAACGAATGACACCTAAGCCCAAGGTGGGGAAAACTATGCGCAGGCCTACGCCGGCATCAGCATAAACCTTGCCTTTTTGGCTGGACCATGAAGACCAGGCGTTGCCCGCATCTACGAAGACAGCGCCGTTCAGCATCTTAATATTAAATATAGGGAAACGGAATTCAGCGTTCGCGACAAACATCTGCGTACCGTACAAGAAGTTATCGCGGTAAGCGCGCATGGTATCAGTACCGCCGGCGTAGAAGTACTCAGAAGCCGGTGCCCCGTCTCCAACAATGCCATACATACCGCGCAGAGCTACAGTGCAGCGCTCGGTGACGGGAATATAATAACGGCCTTCGCAGACGAATTTCATAAAGTCGTATTTACCGCCCAGCAAATTACCGGCATAAGTAAACGTACCTGTGCCATAAGCGCCGTGGTGCGGGCTGAACAAATCGTCGCGGGTATCGTACAGCGCCGACAGCGAAATACTGTTCAGATCGCCCTCACCCATACCCACGGGCTCATACATGGATTTTTCTGAAGGTTTTAATTTAATGTGGTCGTGACGCAAAGTCGCGAACAGGCGCAGGTCATCATTAATGGGATGGCCGTAAGTAAAGGTTCCGCCATAAACGCGCTGATCGTATAAAGCATACGTTCCCGAGTCGGCACCATCTACTGCCTGCTGCAGCTCGGTAACATTGTTGTAATACAGATTGACACCTATGGAATCCTGAGCGGCATTAATAGCGGGATCGTAATAAGATATGCCATACGAACCTATTTGCGCACCTTGCTGAAGGTTGACCGAAATGCTCTTGCCCTCTCCAAAGAGGTTGCGCTCGGAGAAGGAGATAGCTCCGGTGATACCCGGACGCACAGCGCCAGAGCCGCCGCCGGCATATCCCACGCCGATAGTGGCTAAACCGGTCTTCTGTTCTTCGATATTCAAAGTCATGATGGCTTTGCCCGGCTCAGAGCCTGGCTCTAATTCCGGTTCCACTTTTTTGAACAGACCTAAGCGGTTTAAACGCTCCATGTCCTTCTGAATTTTATTGCGGCGCATTACTTCGCCCGGTTTGGTGCGCAGATTGCGCAAAATCGTATCGTCTTTGGTGCGCACCGTGCCCACGATCTTGATCTCTTCGAGCATAGCTTCGGTAACGTTGATAGCCATAACACCCGTTTTCGGATCCATCGTAGGGCGAATATTATCTATCAGATAGTCTTCCTTCTCATACAGCTTGGCCACAGCATTGGCGTCTTCATTGGCCTTCTTGCGGTTGAACAAATCACCAGGCTTACTGGTAATCAGCGCATCCACCATTTCCTGGGGGAATACAGTCACACCGTTAACTTCAACCTTCTCAATAACGATACCGTCGATAATCGTTAAATGCAGAATGCCGTCCTTAATTTCCATACCGGTGATGTGGGATGGAGACACGGTATAATTGAGTTCATCGTTGTAATACTTATTGATCGCCTGCAGGTCAGACTGCAATACGCGGGTATTCAGAACTTTGCCCGGCTCGGTCTGCATCAGCCCCAGCAAGGTCTCAGTGTCCGCCACCTTATTGCCTTCCAGCTCAATACCCTGCACTACGGGATTTTCCAGGACGCGGAAGACCAAACGCACTCCGCCCGGAGCATAGCGCGTGTCTAAGCGCACATCGGTAAAATAGCCGGTATCGTACACGGCCTGCATATCGCGGCGAATACGGGGATCGAGAATAGGATCGCCGACGCGGGTAGAAACTACTTTTAAAATTTCATCTGAAGTTGTTACAGAGTTGCCTTCAACTTCAATGCTAACAACTTTCTGGGCACTGGCTTCGTCATCGTCACCATCGTCGCCCTCTTTAAGCTCAGCCTGCTTGCGCTCCGCTTCAGCTTTCTGCAAAGCCAAGTCTGCCGGAAAAACGTTGCGGGGAAAATCGCCGCTAACATAACGCGCTGAAGTGACCCGATAACCGCCTTGTTCGGTTTCCTCATAATATACAACCACGCGGTCATCTTTTTTCATGCCTACAGCTAATTCGCTGT
Source organism: bacterium (assembly GCA_030535355.1). GTDB lineage: Bacteria > Vulcanimicrobiota > Xenobia > Xenobiales > Xenobiaceae > JAFSXO01. The sequence goes on from JAUNIO010000006.1 coordinate 19,651, forward strand.
CTTCATCAACGATAAATTCCAGCTCCAAAGGCTCGCCGTTACTGGCTGTGCCCATGATAGCCAAGGTATTAGCGGTAATATCCTTAACGACACCGCCAAACAGACAGACACCGGGAACTGCTACTGATTCAGAAGCAGTTTTTTCACCAGCAGTTTCGTCTGCTTTCATATCTGGCCTATCGCCCGAAGTGCCCTCGGACACCACCGGTTTATCTTCACCGCTATTGTCCAGCTTAGTCTCGGAAGCGGTATCGGCCTGCACTTTTTCAGGAGCAGATTTTGATGGGGCTGCCTCTGTTACAGGAGCGTCTGAGCTATCTGAGTTCGCTGAAGGCTCAGAGACAGCAGCATTTTCCTGCTTTTCAGCAGAAACTTGGCCAGGAACAGAATTTACCTCAGCATCCGGCGGCGCACCTTCAGCTTCCTCCTTTTTATCGCCTTCTTTGGGCGAGTCTACTGCTGCCTGGCTTATGCCTTCCGCCACAGTCTCAGCTGGGTCACCGGCTAACTTGCGGCTTTCACTGTCTATTTTAGGCGATATTTTAGATGGTATATCAGGTGTTTCCCCAACATCTGCAGATGTACCCAGAGCAGCGCCAGTCCCCTTATTGCCAGGAGCTTCACCTATTTCTTTCACCAAGTCCGCATCAGCTGAAGGTATAGAGATCTCTGCATTAGGAACTTCCTTAGCTACTTTAGCCGCTTCTTCGGCCTTGTCCGTCTGACTGGCTTCGGCCAAATAGGCAGGCGTGGGCAAAGTTAAGGGATATTGCTCATCGTCAAGATTATCATTAGCTAACACGGGTATGGCACAGGTGCCGAAAGCGCTCGCAAGCACAGCAACCGAGAAAGCCCGGTTCAATGCTTTTCTCATCAGTATAGCCTCCAAATAGTTACGGAACTACCAAATCAACCCAAAAAGGCTAATTGCTTTTCTCCAATAATAAGAGCTATCCTTCTACGAGTTTTACGCAGCACAGCTACCCAAGGCAGCACCTGCCCTACAGAAAAAGGCAAAATAAGCCCTGTCAAGAAAAAAGCAGCGTGTTCAATATGCCCTTTTTGCGCCACCTCTGTTTTGGTCTCTGCACCCTGTCTTTAACGGCTGCTGCAAGTTTTGCAGACACCAGCGATTCAGCTGACAATCAGCCCTCACCTTCCCCGTCAGCGCCAGCTACAGCAATTCCAGAGACAAACGGCACACCTTCCCCTGCGGCGAATAATGCCGCGAATAATCATGCTCCTTTAGGCGAAGAAATTTATGTATTCAGGCCCCAACTGCTCTGGACCAACGCTTCAGCACCTCTGCTTTTTCCTATTCACTGGATGGCCGCCACATCTCAGGGCATGCTTTTGGCAGGCTCGCTATTCAGCAAAACGTTTTATGTATATAACCTTCTGACTGGGGAATGCAGAGCCCGCCAATCCCTGGCAGCACCGTCTTGGGCTTCTCCCCTGGTGATAGGACAAACGGCAGTTTTCAACGATACGAACGCCACCGTCAGCTCATTTAATTCCGAAACCTGCGAAAGCGAATGGGAACGCGTTCCCCACCGCCCGCGCCGCCGCAGCGGTGATCTGCGCCTACAATTTTTCCGCCCCCGCGTCTGCAAGACCAAGCCTCTGCTCTTCAACGACAAACTGGTAAGCATGGATACCGACGGCAGGGTGACATTCTATCCCAATAAATCTCCTGAAGAGGGGGGGATGCCCGACTTCCTGACCTTGACCAGCTCGCCCGACGAATTGGGAACGTTTCTCAATACCCCTGCAATCAGCCGCCAAATTTTATACGCCTGCACCAGCGTCGGCCACCTGCATTTCGTCAATCTCAACAATATCGCTGAAAATGGTATGCTCAAAGTCCATACGGGCGTTGCGGAAGTCACCACCGAGAAAGAAGTGCGCGTTCCCGTCCTGACGGCATCGCGATTTATATATGTTACCACTATGGACGGAACGGTTTACTGTTACCGGGCCTTCCGCAAATATTCCAGCAGCAAATACATTGAGCCCACTTTGGTATGGCAGACCAAATTAGCGGGGCAAAGCCGTTATCAAAGCAACCGCCGCGGACGCCCGATCGTGATGCCAGTCTTGGATGAAACCCAGAGCACCCTTTTCGTCTGCGCTAAGGACTGCGTCCAGGCTCTAGACGCTGAAACAGGAGAGATACTCTGGAAGCACAGCGTTCCTCAGGGAATCGCTGCGCCTCCCCTGCTCTGGAAGCAATACCTTTTAATTGTCAGCGAAAAGCAGAGCAGCCAGCCCGCCAAGCTGGCCGCTCTGAGCCCCGACAGCGGAGAGACTTTGAACTTTCACGAGCTGTCCGGTTCTCCCAGCTGCGAACCGCTGCTATGGGGCAACTATTTAGTATTAGGCTACCGCAACGGTTATGCGGAATGCTATCATCTCGGAGAAGCCGAAAATAGCGATAACTCATAACGCAACCTTAACTGACCGCATTAACGGGCTGCGTTAATGGGCCGCGTCAGATTTGCAAGGCCCGCATAAAATGGGCCGAAGGTTACAGAGTATCCCTTCCCAAAATGCTAAGCAGTTCCGCTCCCGCTACAATGCCCTTATAAAAATTATCCATTTCAAACTTCTCGTTAGGGCCGTGAGTGCGGTCGTCGGGGCTGCCCAGTCCCAGCAGCAGCGTAGGCACGCCAAAAACTCGGCTGAATTCCGCAACCACGCCTATGGCACCGCCATTGCGGCAAATCAGCGGCTCAGTGCCAAAACCTTTCTGCACAGCTTCCTCCGCGGCAGCGAACAGCTTGGCCCCCGTGCCGCTCTGTTCCAGTAAATAGGGCGCGGTCATCTCGCCGCGGACAAATGTCAGCTCAGCCCGCTTAGGCGTATTTTCCACAAACCACTTTTCTAGGCAATCCATAACTTTTTCAGGTTTTTGGTGCGCGACCAAGCGGACGCTAAATTTAGCCGTACAGGATGCGGGAATGATCGTTTTAGAACCCTCGCCAGTATAGCCTCCGCAAATCCCATTGCACTCCAGAGTAGGCCGGAACCAGCGGCGCTGATTGGTGGTAAATCCCGCTTCGCCGTACAATTCAGCTCCCAGCTGGCGGGAGTATTCTTCGGCGTTAAAAGGCACTTTAGCCAAGCGCTCTTCTTCCCAGGGTTCTATGGGCAGGACATTATCGTAAAATCCCGGCACAGTGACGCGGCTGCTTTCATCATACAGTTTAGCAATAAGCTGAGCCATTTCCCGCGGCGCATTGGTGCAGACTCCACCGTGAACGCCAGAATGAAGATCGCAGGCTGCCGTGCGCAGGCGCACTTCAAAGCACATCACGCCGCGCAGGGAATAGTGCAGGACGGGAACGCCTTTGACCACGCTGCTGGTATCGGAAATAATCACCGCATCAGCCTTCAGCTCATCGCGGTACTCTTCCAGAACCGAAGTGAAGTGCGCACTTCCGATTTCTTCTTCACCTTCCAGAACCACCGTAATATTGAGCGGGTACCTTCCTGTCACCGAGCGCAGAGTTTTTAGGGCGCAGAGCCACATAAAAAACTGCCCTTTATCGTCGCAGGTGCCGCGTCCATAGAGAGTATGGCCTTTGAGACAGGGTTCAAAGGGAGGAGTGTCCCATAATTCGAGGTCTTCGGCAGGCTGAACATCGTAGTGTCCATAGATGAGAACGCGCGGCGCATTGGGAACAGTTCTGCCGTGCATTATTACGCAAGGATGCCCAGCAGTAGGCACCACCTTGGCCTCTGCCATATCCAAGTACTCGCGCCCAAAACACGCCAAACGGTCAGCGCACTCCTGCAGCTTACCAGCATAGCGCGAATCGGCGGAAACGCTCTGGCAGCGCAAAAGCTCGCAGAGGTTATCAAAAAAGAAGCGGCGGTTGGTTTCATCGTTTACATACGCCTGAATTGCACTCGGCTCCGGCATGACATCTGTCCTCCCCATGATCAGTCTCCTGCATTAATGCCAGCTAATCACCGGCTTAACGGCATCAGAACAATATATAATTCTAATTCGGCAGGTTATACAGCTTTCCTTAAGTAATTTATGTGCTCATCAAAAATATCATAAAATATGCAATAGAAAGAGAAATACCATGCTGCAGAATAAACGAGGTCTGATCGTAGGCCTGGCCAACAACAGTTCCATAGCTTGGGGCATCGCCCAAACAACCCGGCGCGAAGGCGCTGAACTGGCCTTTACTTATCTCAACGACGCCCTGAAGAAACGCGTCGAGCCCTTGGCTAAGAGCCTCGATTCCGATCTCATTCTCCCCTGCGACGTCAACGACGATCAGCAGATAGAAGCTCTGACCGCCGCCATCAAAGAAAAATGGGGGCACCTGGACTTTGTAGTTCATGCCGTAGCCTTTGCCCAGCGCCAAGACCTGCAGGGCAAAATCAGCGAGACCAGCCGCGAAGGCTTCCGCGTGGCCTTAGAGACCAGCGCTTTCTCTCTGATCGCTTTGGCGCACGCCTTGGCGCCGCTGATGAGCGAAGGCGGCAGTTTTCTGACCCTCACCTACTACGGTTCGGAAAAAGTCGTGCCCAATTACAACATCATGGGCATTGCCAAAGCGGCTTTGGAGTGCTCGGTACGCTACCTGGCCTGCGAGCTGGGCGAACAAAACATCCGGGTCAACGCCATCTCCCCCGGAGCGATCAAGACGCTGTCGGCCAAAGGCATCGCCGATTTCAATTCCATGCTGGCAGCCACCAGGGAAAAAGCCCCGCTGCACCGCAATGTCAGCCCCGACGACGTGGGCGAACTGGCGGCCTTCCTCTTATCGGACCGCGCTTCAGCCATCACCGGCGACGTGGTTTATCTGGACGGCGGCTACAATCTTTTGGGTTTCTAAACTGCAGAGGCTGCCGTGACCGCTCCTGTCATCGACATCTACGCAATTGATCTCAGTATGGAGGACGGACTGCTGCGGCGCGAACAGAGCCTGCTCAGCAAAGAAGAACAGGCTCAGGCGCAGCGTTATGTTCTGCCTCAGCTGAGCCGCCGCTATACAGCCGCGCACACCGCCCTGCGCCGCATTTTGGGCAAATACGCCCGGACTGACCCGCGGCAGCTGGCCATTGCCAAAGGACCTTACGGCAAGCCCTATCTGCCGCAGCATCCCCATATCGCTTTCAACCTTTCCCACTCCGAAGATTTGGCCCTGATCGCCGTCACTGCCGGCAGTACCGCAGATAATCCGATACGTTTGGGCATTGATCTGGAGTACTGCCGCCGCAGTCCGGCATTTATAAAAATAAGCGGACGTTATTTTACGGATGCCGAACGCGCCGAGCTCCCCTCTTGGCAGTCGCCGGAGTTCGCCAAAGAGTTTCTCCGCCTGTGGACGGGAAAAGAAGCGGTAACCAAATGCCTGGGAACAGGCCTGCGCACTCCTCTCCGGGATTTCGGCATACATTTCCGGGAAAAACAAAACGCGCAGGTGCAGTGGCATATCAGCCCGGAACCTGCGCGGCTGTTCGTGCGGGAAATCGACTTAAGCCCCTGTCTTAATAACATGAAACAGGGGGAAAAACCGGGGCAGGTGCCGCCGATGTATTTAGCTTCTCTGTGCAGCGGCGCTGCCGGGTTTGATTATAAACTAAACCGCTATTCGCCGACCGAGGCCTGATTGGTTATTTCGGTTTCAACGGCCTTTACATCTTTGTCAACCTGCTCGCCCACGGATTTCAGAGCGTTGTAGCCGCTGTGCACCGTGCGCAGAACCTGTACCGCTTGGGAAAGCATGGTTTCGACTCTGACGAATTCCTCGCGCAGCGCTTTAAGTTCCTCTTCATTGGCGCCGCCGGCATTCTGAAGCTTGGTCTGACAAGCCTGTACCGCAGCCGTAACCGCCGGTTCATCGCGTTTGATCTCCTGAACCAGCTGCTGATATGCCTGCAGTTTATCGTACACGGTCTGCTGGATGGCTTTGAGCGCGGCCAATTTATACGCTTGAGGATTAATATTGGAAGCGGGAACTTTCTGGTCAGCTTTTTCGGTCATGGCGTCTCCTTGCGGGTGTAGGGAATCCGGCGGAGCCGCGGCGCCTTTCCGCGCCGCCGGCGCACCTGGGGTTAACCGTCTGCCGTCGCGGCAATACTGCGGATATTCTAGCAAATCGGCGCCGGGTCTGCAACAGCGGACCGTCGATTCTTCGGCCGATATCATTTGTTAAGACTAAATGACATTGAGGGAGTTATAAAGTTCGCATGTCAGTTGATCGCTGACTAAATTATACAGCTTCTGCGGCCGGGGATGAAAAAGCCGCAGCCCGTCGGAGCTGCGGCCGGTTTAACTCTATGTCGTTAACTCAAGTTAATGACGGTGATTATTCGGTAAGATCCTCGTCAGTCACTTCAATTTCTGCAGCTCCTTCAGCCTCTACGAATCCTTTGAGGCCATACCAGCTCCACGCCATATAAGCTTCACCGACAGCTTTGGCCTTCAGCTGGCCGTCAACGAAATCGACGGCAGCGGTATTGAGGCTGACGGGATCGCCGCTGTGAATCTTCACTCCCTGTTTATTGGGATCCACGTTGGGACTGTAATAAATGACAGCGCCGGGATTAAACATGATGCAGAGATTAGTGAGTTCCGGATCCGAATAAAAACCAAAGCCGGGATAGAGTTCATCTCCGTAAAAGAGATAATCATCGTATTTGGCTAAAGCAATTGTATAAACGTCAGCTTCGCCTATCTTTATGCCGAAATACGGCATAACACAATCTTTAACTCCGGATCCCTGAACGATTTCTTCCTTTGCGCGCGCATCATATATCAAAGCCAAACCATAGGCATCCGCGGGAAGATCGATCTCCAAGGTGATGTAATTATCGGCGTCCCGGGTATATTTAGTCAGATCCTCTTCAGCCAAGACCGCGCCCTTTACCTCTTCGCCATCGGCATCCAAGGCCACGGCTTTCATCAGTTCAGCTTCAAGATCGGAAGTATCTTCACCCCACCACATCTCATCTTCAGGATCTATCTGAAGATTTACGGTAATGTGACGCGCAGCTGCCGGCGAAGGCTCGGGACTGGGCGTCGGAGTGGGAGTAGGCTCGGGCGAAACCGTAGGAGAAGGTTCGGGTGTCGGTTCGGGTTCGGGACCGGGTTCCACAGCCTTCACGACCGCATAATTTCTCGAATTGATATCGAAGCAGTCCGCTACGGATAAATTAAAGTAAGTAGTCCCTTCGGCCTTGGCCACATATTTAGCTTCGGAAGTCTCGGTCGCCGCCGTATAATCCACAACAGCTTCATCAAGCGGTTCCCGCACGGCGACGGGAATTGCCATACCGCCCCGGGTTGCCTCGGTGGCTATGGGATAAAGTTCATCGCCCACAGTGAACTCAGACTGTTCGGTTTGATGATCAGCATCGGCGTAAATGGTCAGCACCGGCTGTTCCAGGTAATCACCGTCAGCCATTGTATAGACATCAGTGTCTTCCTGCAAAGCGATTACATAGACTTCGGAATCGTACCCTTCTTGACCGTATTCACCCCCATTGCTGAAAAAATAGGCCAGCACTGCGGCCTCTTCGGGGACGCGAGCTTCGGCCACGATATAATCGCCGTCTGTGGCCATAGAAGCTATATCGGACTGCAGCATCGCGGCCCCGTCCAACAAGTTCCAATCAGCGTCAAAAGCGTATACGGAAACGGTAGTCATTCCGGCGGCTACCTTAGCGGCGGCAGCTTCCTGCTGGAAACGGTATTTAACGGTTTCCGCAGACGGTTCGGGAGCGGGACCCATTTCGCGGTCCTTGTCGGTACAGCCCACTGCGCCCCAAGCGAGCAGCAGGCTCAGGGTCAGCAAGAGAGATAAGACCCCGCATTTGGTTAATCTGCGCATCACTGAATCACGTCCTCGTAAATTGTCAAAGATATGCAAAAATTGCAAAATGCAATTTCGGCGCAAATAAAGCGTTTTCCTTTTATTGTTTATATATTGAATATGTAACAATATAGAATCGAGCGGAGCATAAGTGTCAAATGCAAACACCGCGATTTCTGACTTTAATCTCAGGAGCGCGGACGCGAAAGCGGCATAAGCAGATCCGCCGACAGTTCTGCAGCAATGCCGTTCATGCCGGAACTGCGGCTGAAAGTCCGATTAAGAGCAGACATAATGCTCCCGCGGCAATATTGCCAAAACAGCAATAATAATTACAATTAAACGGCAGCTGCTGCAGCAATTACAGCGAACAAAGAGACCGATATGTTCTTTTTCGAAACGCTCTTCGCGGCTATGCTCTCGTTTCTTCCGGTCAGCGGCAAATTGGCCGGTACCTGGCTGGAAACGGAGCAAATCAGGGACTGCCCCCGCACAGTCCTCCGTTTTGAGGGAAAGAAGCTGCATTTCGAGCACATGTTCGGCACTTCGGCCACCGTAAAATACAAAGTCATCGACAAAAACCGGGATAAATTCACCGTCACCTTCGACTTCACATACAAATACACGAAGCCCAACGGAAATATCGTGAATTTAGAGGCAAAGCCGGAATTAATCTACCACGTGGAGAACGGGCGCCCCATTCTTTCCGAAACGGCGTTCGAGCACGACGGACGCGGCACCGTTATTATGAGGGAGTTTCTGCGCGAAAAAGAATTTGAAGACGGTTTTGTGTCCGAGCTCAAAAAAAAGCTGAACGACAGCAGAGACTATCCGAGAAGATAGCTTTTGCCGCAGTTCAGCCAACTCGCTTCGCAGCAGTTCCCTCGAGGGCGCTGCCTCACTCCGCTTCGTTCGGTTTGGCTGCTTACTCCGCCGGCTCGACCTTTTTGCCTGCCTCGTCGATGCGCACCTTAACCGTGCCGTGGGCGGCGTCGGCCTTATAACCGGCCTGCAGTTCCTCCACCGTCAGCCGCTGTCCCTCGTAAGGCGGGAACAGAGCGCTCTGCAGAGCGCTGACGACGCCGGCGGGCATGCCGTCCGAACCGAAGAGCAGGTCCCCGCCGGGCACGAAACCGGCCTGGTCGATGACCATGCGCAGAGGATTGTTGACGCTGCCCAGGTTCGAGCCCAGACGATCGTAATAATTGGTGGAATCCTCGCTGAAGTTGGGCTGCATGGAGAGCACGATGCCCAGCTTCTTGGCGGCCTGAGCCTGCTCCAAAGTGATGAACTGGCAGTGTTCCAGGCGCAGCTGCGGTTTCAGCCCCTCGGCCTCGAGCTGCGGTTTCAGTTTCTCATAGACGCGCAGGGCCTGCCCTACCGCCAAATCGCCGATAGTGTGCATAGCCAGCTTGGGCAGCAGGCCAAAGCAGAAGCGCATCCGTTCCTCCAGCTGTTCGTCGCTGTAGATCAGCACCGGATCGCCGTAGCCTCTAAAACCCGCGCTAACGGCGGCAGTACGCGCACCCAAAGCTCCGTCATTAAACAGCTTCAAACCAATAGTACCAGGGCTGGGCTTCCAGTTTTCCCGGCTCAGCGGATACTCCCAGCGTTCAATGGGGAAAGAGCCGCTGTCGAAATCTGGATACAGGCTCAGCATATCCGCCATACCGTATAGCCCCTGCCGTTCCCATCTCTGCCGCATTACAGGCAGCACTTTTTCCGCCGCTGGCAAAGGGCGGCTGCTGCCTACGAAAGAAAGAATTTCCGGCATGATGTTCTCCATATGCCGGGCATCACTATTGTCCAAGACAACTCCGGCCTCGGCCAACATTCTAGCTGCTTCAGCATTAAAACGAAAACCGTGCAGGCAGAAGTTGATGACCAGCAGAGGCGGATAGTCAGCCAGTTCCTCATTGGTAATCGCGTAGCGGTTGCTGTGCCAGCCGGTGACGACGTTCAGACCCTCGGCCTTCAGGCTGCCGAAGACCTGCCGCGCCTCCATGGAGGCATAAGTGTGCTCCAAAGTGGGGAACGAAGCCATCAGCAGGTAATAGCTGGGGTGGTTGTGATGATCAAAAAATTTGGGTATCTGTGCTTCGTACATAGAGCCTTTTTTAGAGATCGCTACCCTTACCCCTCTTTTTTCGGCGGCACTCTCTATGTTTAAGCTATAGGTAACAACTATTTCGTTATAAAAACTTTTTTACATAAACCTGCGACAAATTACTATCAATATCAAGAAAACTACCTAACGAACACACAAATACCTATATTAAATGGCATTTAACTGTAAACGAGCCATTTTCACACAGCATTCCTTTTTCCAAAAGGAAATGCCGTATTTCAGCACCGTTCTAATCTGAGGCTGCAGTTCGGCAGCATATTTTCTCTTTTCAATCTGTTCCAGAGCTTCAGCAGCCATACGATCTAACTCGTCGTATTTGGCCGCCCTTTTCAGCTCAATGATCAAAGCGCGCTTGTTTTTCCCATCTTCCACAGCGAGGTCAGCCCGACCTAAGCCATTTTCTCGGTTAGATTTTACAGCGAACCCAGCGCCGCGCAACAGACCGGCGACAAAACCGTGATAAAAACTTTCTGTATTGTCATAATAACTAATTGTATCGTACAAAACATCATTAAGGTTTTTTCGGATAAACTCGGCATCGCCGTTCCACAGGGACTCCGCAAAATGACTGAGGTCCAGCGCCGCGGCCGTTTCTTCAAACCACAGCCGCACGGTATCCGTAAAGATCATCCCCACTTCCTTATTGGGAATAACCAGAGCGGTTGCGCCGTTATCCACCTGCTGACGTGCTTTGGTAAGATACCCGGTCAGATAGAGAGCAGACCAGAGGCAGACTGCACCTCACCACGGGATCAGCAGCCGACCGCACTGTCAGCTCTGCCTTGCTCCCATACGCTAAGGCTTCTCCGGCGCTGACCGATATCATGGAATCACCCATCGCCGCAGCCTCAAAATATTGAGGATCGGATACGCTGACCTGAATCTCGGCAATATTGACCCAAGAATAGCTGCCGTCGCGGTAACGCGCCAAAAACTTCAGCATGTCACAGCGTCCCGGAAGCAGGCTCAGCTGCCTGCAGCAGAGTTCGTCCGCAGAGCAGCGCCGGGGTTTCCGATGTTCGTCCAAAAGTTCCCGCCTCTTTAGATCCAAGACACAGAGGACGTCGGACATCACCCAGAGCTGCCGCGGCGTTTCCACGGTTATCGACAAAGACGCGCTGAGTTCGGGACGTTCTTTTAACGTGACCGTCAGCTCCAGCGGAGTTTCCGTAAGCTTCAGCCCCTTTAGGTTCACCCCCCGCTTACCGCTGACGGCCTCGGCATAACCGCCGCCGCTGAAAGCAAAAGTATAACCTTCCGGCTTGACCCAGCCCAGGGTACCGTCTTTGCTGCGGGCGACGACCTGCAGTTCTTCACTGCCGTTGATTCCGCAGATTAAAGAGCCGGACAGTTCTTCCGGGCCTATTATTTCTCTTTTCCATTTTTTTAGATACAAATGACGGTGATTTTGCGAGACTGCCAAACGGCTGCCCCAGGAGGCAGTCGGAAGTATGAAAACAGCTTCAGCTGCGGAGGAATTAAACACAGACTGCCTCCTTTACCGCAGATATATTATTTAACGAGCATGCTGTTTATGATTATTGAAAACACAAGAGAAATAATCAACAGCTTTATCTTGCAGGGTGTTTTTGGCTGCTTGGTAACCCATGGCACCGGCAAAGCTGCTGGGACCTTCCCTATATAAATGCCGATCCACAATCCCGCCGCAGCGCAGAGCAGCCCCGCGGCAAGCGCCGTAATGCTTTTCCAAATCAGCTGCCGTCCCGGCCCAGTTCCCCCGCGGCTCCGTATCTCCGGAAGCGAAAAGCTTATAAACTTGGCCGTTTTCCAACAAAAGCACATAATCCAAGCCGCAGAACCGGCAGGCGGAACGCAGCAGCGTGATAAAATCGTTTCTCCTTTCCGGATGGGAATAGAGCAGCAGCGCCTCTTCGCTATATTCGTCGGTTTCCGCGTTCCGCATTTCTATCTTCTTGCAGCCGAACTGAAGGATAGAGGTCCCGGAATAAATACGGCTGTTGGCATCACGGTTGGCCTGAGGATCGGCATTCTCCTTGAAGCCCGTGAGCAGGCAGACGCTGTAATCATCCCGGACGTCGTCCAGAACGCCCTCGCCTTTATATGCGGATTGACAGCTGAGCTGCACGCTGCACTGCACATCGGGATCCGCGGCCGATTTTACGGTCATTACGGCGTGGGAATCGCTCTCTCTGTATTCGCAGGTCTCAACAATGATCGCATAGGGCAGCAAGGAAGTATTGATCGCAAAGACCTGAGGATCTGACACGCCGGCCTGAATTTCGCCGCAGTTGAGCCAGGCGCAGCGGCCGTCGCGGTAACCAGCCAAGACATGCAGCCATGCGCTGCCGCTGAAATGCATATTCAAATGTTTGAGGCAGACATCGCCGGCATTGCAGTGCTGCGGCTTATTCTTAACATCCAGCAGTTCGCGCCGCTGCAAATCCAACAGATAGGACAAGCCGTCTTCAAACAGCCACAGCTGCTGCGGCTTCTCCACGGTTATGGACAGAGAGGCGCTGAGTTCGGGGCGTTCTTTTAAGGTGACCGTCAAAACCAGCGGCGCCTCGGTGAGTTTCAGCCCCTTTAATTCCAGCACGCTTTCCGAAGTGCTGATCTCCGCGCAGCCTTCCCCGGCGAAACTGAAAGTATAAGCATTAGGCTTAACCCAGTCCAGGGTGCCGTCTTTATTGCGGGCGATTACCTGCAGCCGCTCTTTGCCGTTTACGCCGCAGATCAAAGGCGCGGCCATATCTTCGGGATCGCTGATTTCATTTTTCCAGTTTTTAAGTTTCAGATGATCGTGTTTAGGAGAAATAGCTAATTTCCTGTCCCAGGAAGCGACAGGAATGATGAAGAGATTTTCAGCGTTAACGGGGTTGAACATAGGCGGCCTCCTTACACACAGACAATTTTACAAATACTTTAAACATTACGGTTTAATTAATAAAAGAACAACATTTACTGTAATACATAATACACAAATTTACAAAAAAGTCAACTTTAATGACTGCCTTGTCCCCAAAGTTATAAACTTACGCACAGCATATTGACAATTACCGGACAGTAATCTGAGATATTAAGGAGATTGGTCTCGGCTGCCGGCAGATGTCATAAGGCGCTGCGGCAAAGCGGCAGCCGCATGCTGTCCGGCGGCCGGAAGTCACGCCGGATGCGGAAGCGTCGGTCAGCGCATCTTTTTCACATATATCCGCGACAGGTTTCCTTCTATGTCTTTCAGCTGAGTTCTGTACTCGCAGCCGTATTTTTCGTACAGTCCGACGTGGTTCGCGGAGATATAAACTTCGGAGACCTGCTCCGCTTCAGCAAGGCGCTCAATTTCCGCGAAAAGCAGTCCGACATAACGGTGTCCCCGATGCCGTGGGAAGGTATAGACAAAGCCCATCCAGGGCGTGAGTTCCGTGGGCTTAATATCGTCTTTTTCAGCATAGGTGCAGTAGGAGATCAGCTCGCTGCCGTCGGTCAGCAGCAAAACTTTGGAGTCCTCGCCGACGGTGCGGAAAAACGCGCCCCGGCTCAGAAGTTCGTACAGAAAGGCGCCGGCGCTCCAGTCGCTTTTCTTGATCTCGGCCAGCCAGTGTTCCTGACGATCACTTTCGTAAAAGCTGATGACTTTCAAGGGTCTTCCTCTCCGCACGGCGGCAAAAACGGTGTGGGCGGCAAATGGTTTCAAATTATATCAATGATCACAGCAGCATATGTCAATCGCGGTTATCGCCTTTGCTTTCCCGATCCGCCCCCGGGAACTGCACCGTCACAATCGCCGCAAACATAACTATGCACCCCCACAATTCCCTCGAAGCCAAGCGCTCATCCAGCAGAACAGCCCCCGCGAGCACGGCGAAAACAGATTCCAAACTCATCAGCAGCGAGGCGACGGCCGGCTCAGTGTATCTCTGCGCGGTCATCTGTAAAGTATAGCCAAGTCCTCCGGAGATCAAACCGCAGTAAACGATAGGCCAAAACGCCGCCTGAATCTTATGCCAGCTGGGACTTTCCAGAATCAGCGCCAAAACCGCCGAGATTACGGCAGCCGCAGCAAACTGCACCGCCGAAATGCGCAGAGGATTCCCCTGCCGCGCAAAATGATCGCAGCAGAGAATATGGCCGCTGAACAGCAGAGCGCACAGCCCGACCCACACATCGCCGCGGTTCAGGCTCAGGCTCTCGGTTACGCAGAGCAGATACATGCCGCCCACTCCCAGCAGCACCGCCAGCCAAACCGTCCGGGCCTGGCGCTTTTTAAACAGCATTCTGTCAATCACGGGAACCATTATCATATACATGGCTGTGATAAAACCGGCTTTGCCGGCCGAGGTGTAAACCAGTCCCACCTGCTGCGCCAAGCTGGCCGCTGTCAAAAATCCCCCACAGCAAAGGCCCCCGATGATTTCTCGCTTCAGCTGCAGATTCAGCCCCAAAGTCCGAAGTTCGCCATCCGCCGCAGGAGCGTTTTCTCCTCTTCCGTTCAGCAAAGCCAAGAAGCCGACTGCCGCTGCCGCCAAAACCATCCTGGCTGCGTTAAAGGTTATCGGCTCGATGCTATCCATGCCGGTGCGCTGGGCCGCAAAAGCTGTACCCCAAATGAAGGCCGTAAAGAGCAAAAGCAGATTTCCTAATAGTTTCTTATTGCGCATAAGATTTATTTTTTTACAAAGATTACAAAGCACTTGGCAACGTACTTAATATTCCCATTTTCGGAATATTTTGCTTCATTTAAACAATTTCTTCCCACTGCTAAGCCAACTGTTGCCAAGCATTACGATAGAAGCAACTCAATCTCCCCCGCTGTAAACCGGTTATATCGGCATAACGCTTCACTACAAGTCCATAGCGCCTGTAAGTGTTCAGCCCAAAATTAGCTACACTGCCTCACCAACGCGGGAATTAAGCCCGTCACTTAGAATTTACGGGGAATTCTGTATAAAAATACAAGCGAGATACTCATGCACAAGCCCGAACTCCTGGCCCCCGCCGGCAATTTAGAAGCCCTGCGCAGCGCCCTCATCGGCGGCGCCGATGCCGTCTATTTCGGCCTCAACGTCGGCTTTAACGCCCGCGCCAAATCCTCCGCCGACCTCACCCTGGAAAACCTCCCTGCTATCCTCGACGAAATCCACAGCTGCGGCGCCAAAGCCCATATTACTCTCAACACCCTGGTTTTCGAGGATGAACTGGGCAAAGTTAAAGACATTCTGCTGCAATTAGAAGAGGCGCGGGTAGATGCCATCATCATTCAGGACATCGGCGTGGCTCTGCTGGCCAAACGCTACGCTCCGCACATTCAGCTGCACGCCAGCACCCAGATGACTGTCAGCAGTTCCTCAGCTACAGATTTCGCCCGCCAGCTGGGCATGTCCCGCGTAGTTCTGCCCCGCGAGCTCTCTTTAGAGGAAATAGAGCGCACCGCCAGACATACGCCCCTGGAAACCGAAGTCTTCATCCTGGGTGCTCTGTGCATGTCCTACAGCGGCCAGTGCCTGGCCAGCCTAGCTTGGGGAGGACGCTCCGCCAACCGCGGCCAGTGCGCCCAAGCCTGCCGCCTGCCCTATCAGGCCATCATCGACGGCAGCATCCGCTACCCCGCCGATCATCCCGCCCATTTCTTCAGTCCCCGCGACCAAGCCGGTCTCACCGAAGTGGCCGAGCTGGCTCACATAGGTGTAGATTCGCTGAAAGTCGAAGGCCGCCTCAAAGGCCCCAACTACGTTTACATGGCCACAAGTTCGGTGCGCCATCGCCTGGACGAGCTGGACGATGGCGACAACGTCCGCCATACCGCCGCCCTGCGCCGCGACTTCACCGATTTAAACTTAACCTTCTCCCGCGGCTTCGGCCACGGCTTCCTGTGCGGCATCGATCACAAAGGCTTGGTTTCCCCGCTCTCTCCTCAGCACCACGGCGTGTATCTGGGTCAGGTTCTAGCGGTGCGCGGGCGCACGCTGACCGTACCCCGCCAGCCCGACAGCTCTAAGCGATCCAGTGAATCCGGCCCGGATGTCCAGGCCTGCCTGCCCGTTACTCCCCAAAAGGGCATGGGCGTACTGATCATTCCCGCTGCCGCGCCTCCTACCTTCCAAAGTCCCAATCCCGGCCTGGGCGGCCCCCTTTTCGATGTGCGCAAAACCGCCAAGAATTACGAGCTCACCTTCGGTCACATCGGCCCCAGCCTGGAGAAAGTCCGCCCTGGCGATCAGGTCTTCATCACCAGCTCTCCAGTCCTAAGCGCGCAGATTAAGCAAGCCTTAAAGGGAACCCCTACAGGACGGCAAGCGCTTTCCCTTAAGATTAGCGGCCAAGAAGGCGAACCGCTGCGCATCAGCGCCCGCGCCGCTGAAAGCTGCGCGGAGGTCAGCAGCACCGTTCCCCTGCAGAAAGCTCAGCGCCGCGCTCTGGACGAAAACGCTCTGCGCGAAGCCTTTTCCGCATTGGGCGGCACACCCTACCACTTGGCCAAATTGGATTGTTCCCCATTGGAAAACGGTTTGTTCCTGCCGCTATCCGAGTTAAAACCTCTGCGCCGCCAGCTCCTGGAAGCTTTGCAAAACACTGTACCAAACGAAAGAAAAGCTAATTCCTACTGCGCCTTCCGTCAGACTCAGCCCGAGTATGTTCCTGCGGAGGCTCTGCCTCATTTAAGCGTGCTCTGCCGCAGTGAAGCCCAAGTGCGCGCCGCTTTGGCATGTCAAATAGAGGAGATCGAATTGGAGTTTAATCCCCGGCAGTCTCTGTACGCGGCCATGAACAAGCTGGTAAGGCAGCAAGCCGAAGTCAGGCTGACGCTGACCACCCCGCGCATCCACAAAGACGGAGAAGAGCATTTCCTGGACCGCCTGGTCAGCCAAGGCTGCCGGCGCGTCATGGTGCGCAGTCTGGGGGCCTTGGTTTATCTGCGCAATTGCCAAGCCCAGCCCCTGCTGGACGGCGATTTTTCCCTCAACATCGCCAATTCTCTGAGCGCCCGCTATTTCTTCCGCTGCGGCCTACAGCGCCTGGTTCTCAGCGACGACCTAGACCTGAAGCACGCCTGTCAGCTGTCCGAGCGCTTAACCAAGTACTCGGCTGCGGATCTGAGCCAGCTTGATGACAGCGACAGCGCTCCCCGTTTAAGCCAGCGGCTGCTCATGCCCATCTACCGCCATATTCCCGCTTTTTACACGCAGCACTGCTTCTTTGCGGAATATCTCAGTTCCGAGGAACACCCCGCCCCCGGCCGCTGCGGCATGCCCTGCCAAAAGCACACCCTCGCCTTCCAGGACCGCCTGAGCGAAGTGCATCCTTTGAGCGCTGACGCCTGCTGCCGCAATACTCTTTATGACAGCAGAGCCAAAAACACCATAGAGCATTTGGAAACCTACTGGCGGCACGGCCTGCGTCAGTTCCGGGTGGAGTTCCTGCAGGAAAACTACGCCGAATCCTGTGCTCTGCTGCAGAAATTGCAGAAGCAGCTGCAAAACCTAAAAGAATCACAATACCAGGAAACATAGCTCGGCTTGGCACCTGAAAGACAAGAAAAGATAACAGATGAAACTATCTGCCCAACCTTTTTTTTATTTCCATTGCAATAATATTTTATACTGCCGCAACGCAAAGCGTGAACTGCCTGCAGCTGCGCTTATACAATGTACCCGCTGCGGGAACCGGCACTGCGCTCAGTCTGTCAGTCAGTCTTGCGCAGCAGAATCTTGTAAAAGCGGAGAGAATAATTAATCTAACTGTCTATAAAATTGGTCTTATTCTGAAACTATTACAGCTAAGAAAATTGCTGCGGCGCCAATATGTTGAATAATTTTCAATCGTTGCAGATCGCCTAGTCATCTGCTATACTTGGTTTGGTGCTGCCAATAGAGGTAAGCGGTTAGCCCTTACGACCTGGGTCGAGGGGCCTTTAACCCCTCGGCCGTTTGAAACCCGCATGGGAATCCGACGAAAGGGGGGCTGAAGTTATGCTGTATGTTGATGTACTCTTAGCAGTGTTCAGCTTAATAGCGCTGGCCTGTTTCGGTATAGGTTTTGTCCTTGGTTTTGCCATAGGCAATACTAATCATAAAAGCAAATAGCCGCTCTCCAAGTCCAAAAGTGAGCGGCTATTTACTAGCTTAACATAAGGGCTGACCGTCTATTGGCAGCACTTTTATTCATTATAAAGCTTGCTTCCGGCGCTGTCAACGCGCGCACTGCCTGCGCCCAGTCATTCTTCCCGCGCCTTCGCCAATTCCTGATACATCTGCATCAGCGCCGCAGGGGAAGAATCAATCAGACTGCTTATGGCATAGGACCTCTTTTAAATCTATTACAGCTCAGAAAATTGCTGCGGCGCCAATATGTTGAATAATTTTCAATCGTTGCAGATTGCCCGGTCGTCTGCTATACTTGGTTTGGTGCTGCCAATAGAGGTAAGCGGTTAGCCCTTACGACCTGGGTCGAGGGGCCTTTAACCCCTCGGCCGTTTGAAACCCGCATGGGAATCCGACGAAAGGGGGGCTGAAGTTATGCTGTATGTTGATGTACTCTTAGCAGTGTTCAGCTTAATAGCGCTGGCCTGTTTCGGTATAGGTTTTGTCCTTGGTTTTGCCATCGGCAATACTAATCATAAAAGCAAATAACCGCTCTCTCGGTCCAAAAGTGAGCGGTTATTTCGATAACTTAACTTAAGGGCTAACCATCTAACGGCAGCACTCTTTTGTTATTATAACGCGGGTATATGTGGCTGTCAAACTGACAGCCGCTTAATCTATACAAGCCATATTCTCAGTCAGGTGACGCTCAGCCACTTTTCTGCGCTTTGACCAGCTCTTGATACCGCTGCATCAGCGCGGCCACGCAGTCGGCCTCGTTCATGGTCCTCACATCAAAGCCGTACGCCTCCATCACCGCGATGTCATTCTTCTGATGCGCCGTGCGCAGTTCGGGAGGCATGGCAATTTCGTCGTACAAATCTGCCAGACTGCTGTCGGGATACAAGGCCCGGGCCGCCAAAATGCCCTGCGCCGTTTCTTCTACTTTAGCCCGCTGTTGGGCGCTGGGCTCGGGCCAGGGAAAGTTGTTGTAAACCAAATCTTTGGAATAACGGTAATCACTCTTCAGCCGCCCGCAGACCAGCCGCATCCAGGCCATGTGCACGTTGGAAGTCAGCACCCCAAAATGGAATAATGTTGCATCGGGAACTATAAACACAAGATCTGTTAATATTGTATTATCATCAACAAATCCCATGGGCACATAGCGCCGCCGTTCCGACGATACTTTAGGGATAACAGCACAATATCGTGGATTAAGTATTTCTCTGAACTGCGTCGGTCTATCGGCCAGTTTGCGCCGTCCGGGATCGGGCGAATTTAAGCGGGCCTGACGGCACAGCTCCACCCGTTTCAGCACTTCGGGCAGGGAACGCAGTTCCGCAGGCGTAATGCCCACCAGCCAGAGGCACCAGCGCTCTTTATTGTTGATAAATTCTTCCGAACCAAGCATCTTTTTAATATATTTCTTCGCCTTTGGTTCTCTGCGCAGAAATTCGGCATAATCTTTGGCTTCGATGATCAGCGCTCCCCCGTCGGCGGGGCGGTTGCCCGTAGTCATGCGCGGCACGGCGCACAGCGGCTGCTGCCGGTTGGAGATAAACACGGGCGGAGCGGCCGCCAAATAGGGATTGATATTCTCGCACTCCTGGCAGCGCTCTCCGCTGAACAGGCGGCGACTGCCCTCCATCGCCGCGCAGCTGAAGCCCACGATCACGCAGTGCACGTGCGCCTTCAAATGCGCCTCGCTGTCCCAGCGGAAAGTGCGGTGAGCAAAATCTATGTGCGGATTAAAGCGTTCATAGAGCGGCTGCCAGACCCCGGCCACCTGCTCGCCCTGGGTGATGCTGTTGGTCGAGACCAGGGCCGCGCGAATGTTTGTACCCTGCATGAGCTGACAGCATTTGTAATACCATCCCGCCACATAATCCATCTTTCCGGCATTTTTATAGGATTTACCCTTTTCATCGCGATAAATGGCTAAAATATCCTCTTTCTGCGCTCTGCTCTGCAGCGAATAGCCAACAAAAGGCGGATTGCCCATGATATAATTGAGTTTTTCCTTAGGAACCACGCTCTCCCAATCCAGGCGCAGGGCGTTGCCCTCCACTATATTGGCGTAGGAGCGCAAAGGCAGCATCCGCAAAGGCTGATTGACGATGTTTTCCGTTTCCCGCAGCATCTGGGATTCGGCGATCCACAGCGCAGTCTTGGCCACGGTCACCGCGAAATCGTTGATCTCAATGCCGTAAAACTGCCCAATATCTACTTTGATGAGCTTCTCATCGCCCTCAAAGCCCAGAGCCACCTGGTCACCCAACAGTTCCTTCAGCACTTCATTTTCCAAACGGCGCAGCGAGATATAGGTTTCTGTCAAAAAGTTCCCTGAACCGCAGGCCGGATCGAGAAAGGTGAGCGAGGCTAGTTTGGCTTGAAAATCTTTCAATTTCAAGGTGCGGGTGCGCTTGACGGTTAAGGCCTGTATATCCTTTAATTGCTGGCGTAACGCATCCAGAAAGAGCGGATCGATGAGCTTGTGGATATTTTCTATACTGGTGTAGTGCATACCGCCGGAACGACGCGTCTCCGGGTTCAAAGTCGACTCAAAGACCGCGCCGAAGATGGTGGGCGAAATCCCCGACCAGTCAAAATCCTCACTGCCCTGCCGCAGAATTAGATCGACGATTTCGTCAGTCAGACGGGGAATCTCGATATTCTCATCGGCAAACAGACCGCCGTTGACGTAGGGGAAAGCCGCCAAATCATCATTTAAATAGGGATCGCGCTCGCCTTCGGGCGTGTCCAGAACTTTAAAAAGCTTAATCAAAGCTTCGCGGGCATCAACGCGGTACTTCTGAAGGTAATCGTGAAATTGCAGATGGCGTCCGAACAGGGTACTGTCCTCGGCGTACAGACAGAACACCAAGCGCACGCACAGCGCGTTGAGACTCTTCAGGCTCTCTGGACTTTCGGGATCGCGGTACTGTCTGAGCAGAGCCTCGTAAATGCGCCCTACTATATCCCCGGCCTGCAGGGAGAGTTCCATCTCCCGCTTGAGGTTCACGTCTCCAGTGTCGGTCAAAAAGCGCAGGCGGTGGTAGTCTTTAGGGAGATCGGACAAGAGGATAATCTCCGGCGCGTCGTTAGGGCGCAGCATATCGTACACCCAAAACTTTCGGAAATTGCAGAGGCAGATCCAGCGCGGCACTTTGTCGTAAGGCAGGTGGCCCGCGTAGCGCCGGGCCTGCTGGTAGGGAGTGAGCAGGGAGCCGTCGGACTGCTTTTGCCCGTGGCGCAGATTGACATCCCGGCTTTTCTGCTCGATGAGCACCCGAGTCTCGAGAATATAAGCGTCGATAAAGCTGACGTTGTCCAGTTTTACCGGGACTTCAAACTCGATAAAGGCGCTGGGCCGTTCGAGGCCCATGACGAATTGCAGCAGGTCCAGCCAAAACTTTTGGGTATCCTGCTTTTCGTCGCCTTTGTCTTTCCATTGGGCGGCAAATTGCTGAGCGGCTAAGCGCTGTTCGGCTTCGCTGGGCATTGAGGCATCCTTATGAATAAATGTCTGCTTTTTCTGTTGAAGACGCCTTGATTCCTATAAAAAACAGCCGACACCTCAGTATTCCCGCCGTGATCACTTTTCAAAAAAACTTGGGCAGTATTTGCAGGGATCATTCTCTAGAGTTCACTTCGCCGCCGCTTTCTCCCCGTGCTGCTTCGCTCGAAGGCATCTTGTTGCATTATCAGCTTTTATATGCTATATTACCCTGGTTTAATTTAGCAACGATAATGAAGGAGCGGAAGATATGGGCGGAATAATGGACGACATGTTTGCAGATGCCGAACGGCAGGCGGCAGAAAGAATCGCGGAAAGGCTTATCAAGAGCGGCGAGATTTCGTTCGAAAGCATCGCGTCTGCGGTAGAGATTCCCCTGGAAGAGATTAAAGAGATGGCCCAAAAGATAGAGCCGCAGAAGAACGCTTAACCGCTGCAGCGTTAAGTTCGAATTGTACTTAATTTAAGTTAAACTTAACTATCGGGATTTATATGCCGATCTAATCCGGGTTCTGCCAGCGCATTGCACGGCGTTCCCCCAGGAGTGTTCGCAATGTACAGTGACGAATGGCACAAAAACGGTTATCGTATTGAAAAACGAGTCTCGGTCTTTGACGCAGTTTACTATCGGCACGCCTATGACAAAGAGGAGAACATAGCCGGGGTCATTATTGATTATGAGTTAGCCGACGATTTTCACTACGAGCTTTTGGCCGCTGACTGGCAGACATTCTGCAGCAGATATTTAAACGGAGAGGATAACGCGCAGGCTTTCAAAGATTTTCTCATGGAGAAGGGTCTGGAATCCGTCCAAGGTATATTTGCCTTCGAGAGAGCTCTAAAAGAAGCTAACATCACCTACCAGAAAATGGCTTTCTATTAGCCCAATGTCATTTAGTTGAGGCTCAATGACATTGGGCACGCGCTTCCGCTGACATTTATCCTTACATTTATCCTTGCATCTAAACTTCAGCGAACCGTGCCTTTATAGGCCCGTCTGGCTATTGAGCTGCGCGAGTTTTAGCTTAACGCAGAATTCCTCAAAAGAAGTTTTTTTCTCCCAGGAAGCAAAGGAAAACTCCTGACACTTGGAGCGATCACCCTTCCAGTATAAAAACAGCCAAGGGCCTGAACCGCCGCATTCTACGGATTCTCCCCGATTTTTCACCTCACCGTCCTTCAGAAGGGCAAAAAACTCAGCCCATTGCTGCTGAGACAATTCCAGCGTACCAGAAACCGTAACGTCTTCCTCTCTCAAAGGCCAATGATCTCCTTCCCGTTTCTCGTGGTAAAAGAGATACTTGCCGCCCTCGGCAGAAAAACGGTATCTCTGATATTCGGGGGGATAGGTAGAAGTGGAGTAAGTGTAATAGAACTGCGTAATATCGGATAAAGTCACATCTTTTCCCACGATTTTACCGTTCTGTCCCACCAAAGGATTAGCCTGACATGCGTCAATAACGCCTGTCATGTAAAGAGCTGAAACTATCAAGACCCCCGCAGCCGCCCCTATAACAACCCCGCTCAATACGCCTCTCCGCTTACCGTTTTGCCAGCCGCTCTGTCCCTGCTTCTCCATGTATGCTTACCCCCACCTTATTTGATGTCATTTGGTTAAGGCTCAATGTCGCTAACTTAAGGCTTAACGACATTAGAAATGTTAACTCATATACAATTATCGCCACGTTCATGCCTGCGTATAATTAAGGCTTGATGATATTGGAAATGTTGCTCATAACCATTGCGCTGATACAGCCGGGAATTATTGTTCATAGTCCTTGAAATGGCTGGCATATTCCTGTTTTTCTTCCTCCTGTATCTGCCGCCGCAATTGTGCAAAATGGCGCGTTACTTTGCGGTGCACGATGAATATAACTATGCCGGCTGATATTAAGCTAGCCCATAAGTCGAGTTATGCAGTATATGTATGTTGAAAAACACGCTGAAGTTCCAAGGCCATAAACCAGCATTGTTGTCACGGAGAGATAAAACTGCGGAAATAACAGTGATGCCGATTACGCAGAAACAGCCCCAGCCAAGCGATTCTTTCGGGTTGTAGTCAGGATAATCTTCAGGCCTGCGTGTCTTAGTTACAGTGTTTTTCTCTGATGGTGCCATAAATTGAATATCTCGCGGATTCATGCCTGCCGTTCTTTTTGTAGGGTTATTAGTTAATGTTGGATGAATATTAACCGTTTATGCCAACTTACAGTCCTTATTCCTTGGTCCTTATTTCTTAGCATTCCGCTGCTGCAAGAGCCAGTTTTCCACAGGAAACGGCCTACTAATCAAAGCGTTGGTATCAGCGCTGCCGATAACATTCCCGGCGGCGTCCATGTAATTCATGCGGAAACAGCCTTCGCCCTTGGCGGAGCCAATGACGTTGCCGGCGGAGTCTTTATAGACGGCCTGTAAATCCTCAGCATAGGGATTGCTGTCTACTTCCTCTACAGCGATCAGTTTGCCGTTTTGGTCAAAGAACTTCGTGACATGCCCATTTCTCACCGCAGAACCTATCTGCTCTCCGGCTTCGTTCAGATAAATAATTTTAGGCTTTTCATATTTCATACTGCCTACATTTTTACCATTTACACGGTAAACGAGGCGATCATTATTATCGATGATGCTCTCGTAAGTTAAACCATCTACAGTCATGACAACATGATCCGCCCAAGCAGCAGCGGAAGTTAGCAGCAAAAACGCCAGAGCACACAGTATTGTACGCATTATATCAGCCCCTCTACACTTTAGTTCTTAGAATTTGCCCAATAAGCGCGGCCTATAGCGTATTCCGGCCGTTTGCACAGCTGAAATACGCCGATCAGACAGCTCAGCCAGGACGATAATCTTCACAGCTGTTGAACATAACGGGCAGAAACCGCAGGGTGTTCGGGATATTCAAAGCGGCTGCCCACGCCAAAGTGAATAATCCACTCAGGTTTCTCGGGAATCGGCAGCCAATAGCCGTAAGCCTTACCAAAAGGACCTTGATAAGTAATACAAACCGGCTGTTTGCTATCAGCAGCTTTATTGGCCAAGCACCCCTTATGCTGTTCAGGCTTGCCGTAAGAAGAACACTTAGTACCCGCCGTAACGCCTAATTCCTGACCGCTCTTATTGACAGCGATAATCTCCCTATTTTTGAGAATAATCATCACCGCTTCGGGAAAATTATCCCACATAGCGTGAAAGGCCTGAATCAATTCCTGGTCTGTCATCAATTTTATCTCCTACAACATTAATGATATTGATCATAATATATACAAAATCACTTGGCAAGGCTTAAAACTAAATTATGCACTCCTCCCCTGCAGGCTAAAAACATATTATAATTTAAATTAGCCGAAAACAGCCTGAGGCAGCAATATTTATCCATCTATACGAGCAGATTTAACATTTCCGCAACTATTAATTAATCCCATAACAGTATAATGTAACTGATATCACTGTCGATATTCGGCAGAGCCTGGAGATGAGCCGCGATGAATAGCATAACCATCGGAACCTACAACGTAAAAAATCTATTTGATGCGAGCGATGTCCGTCCCGGAACCCGCACACCCGTCAAGAGCGATCGTTCCAAAGACGCTTTGGCTGAGAACATCACACGTACTGACGCCGATGTAGTTACTCTTCAGGAGTGCTCTTCCAAAGAAACGCTCACCAAATTCATGCAGACCCGGGGACTGGACAAGATTTATCCCCATGTGGCCTTCGAGCAGGGCAACGATCAGCGCGGTATCAATGTAGCTATTATTTCCAAGTTCCCCTTCACCGAAGTTGTCAGCCATGCCGATGCCAAATTCCCCTTGGCCGACGGTTCCGGCCGAGACTGCATGTTCAGCCGCGACCTGCTGCGCGCCGATATAGACATTGACGGCAAACCCGGCGCTGATTTCACCGTTTACACAACTCACCTTAAATCGCGCCGTCCCGCCGCTCCCGGTCAAATCAGTTCCGACACCAAGCGCCTCAGCGAAGGACAGGCCGTGCGCGACATCGTGGAAAAAGAGATGAGCCAGGTTCCCGGCCGCATGTTCGTGGTCACTGGTGATTTCAATGACGGTACTCACAATGCTTCCGTACAGGCCGTACTCAATCCAAAAAACGGCGGCGAAGAGTGGGTAGATAGCTTAGCGGGCAAACCCGACAATCAGCGTTTAACCTGGCCCGCCAATCCCAACGCCAGCAAAGGGTTTGCTCCCGAGCAGTTTGACCACATGATCTATCCCAAGTCCCAGGCCGACAAAGTAGTCAAATCGGAAATTCACCGTTACGGTCATTCGCTGTACAACGATACGCGCTGGGTATCTTCGGCCGCCTCAGACCACCTCATGGTGACGACGGAATTCCTGCTCAACGACAGATAAATACCTATAGCAAGATATTATCATTGCCAGCTAAAAGCCGTTCCCAACGTTAAGCGCTGCGGGCGGCTTTTATTATGGCTACCCTCTGCCGCAATTCCGCCTAACGGAACCGGCACTTTCGCGGCATCGTCCGTTCCTTCAAGGAAGCGTTCGCATCCTGCGCACATTCTGCCGCATCATTTTCACAAGGGGAAATCGCCGACCTCATCATAAAGCTTTTTCAGTATGCTGAGGAATGACCGCAAACTGTGACGGCAGTCTTCTTTATGTGTGCAGAGCACACACGAAAAGTTCTCTGCGCAGGCGAAAGGAATCCAGGCGAACTGACCGCTGTGATCGTTTAAAAAGCCCGGAGCCAGACAAACTCCCCTTCCCGCCGCGACATTGGTGAGCGTGGTATCGTGATCGGCGCTGTTAAAATACTCTATCCTGCCGGAAGTGATCAGCCGGTGCTGGACAGCCTTCAATGCTGGCGGCGAGCCACCGCCCACCATAAGCGTTCTTCCGTACAGATCGTCTTCGCAGATAAGGCGTTTCTGGGCCAAAGGATCATTGCGCTGGGCAATCAGATATATACGGCTGACAAACAAATCGTGAACGTCTATGCCGGGTATACGGCCAGTCTGCTCTTTCAGCGTAAATACAATATCCGTTTCCCGCTTGAGAAAATCTTCTAAACCGTTGTCATACTGGAACTTCGGGATGAGCTGCACTTCGGGATACAGCCCAGCTAGCTGCCGCATAGCTTCGGGAAGAAAATACACCGCCTGTCTGACCATTAAGCTGATAGAAATACTGTCTTTATAGTGAGCGCTGTAGTTCTGCCCCTGCTCCACAGCTCGCTTTAATTCCTCACGCATATTTGCTAAAAAGGTCACAAACTGCCTTCCCGCAGGAGTAAGAACCGCCCCTTTGCCGCTGCGCTCGAAGATGAGAAAGCCAACCTCATCCTCCAAAAGTTTGATTTGATACGAAAAAGTTGGCTGGCTCACAAACATATTCTCAGCGGCCCGGCTGAAATTCAATGTATGCGCCAGTTCAATGCAGTAATCGATCTGCTTCGTCGTCATGCAGTTCCGCCCCGTATATCTCTTTCCGAAGTTACCCGCCACCCTCAGTTCAGACGGTCTCTAAGGATATATTATTTAATAATTAAATCAATTATACGTTATTCCTATTGGACAATCCAATAAAACTATGCCATAATACGCTTACAGCAGAGAGCAAACGGAGAGCAATATAATGGCTAAGACCCTGCTCGCCTTCTTCTTGCGGGCAGAGGCAAAATATTGCACCGGCGCACATCTCTGCCCACGGACTTCAATAATCAGTGTTCCGAACACGAAGGAGCTGACAGTATGGCGGACAGTGAAACAGAGCTTATCAAAGATTTATACCGCCGATATTGGCAATACATGATTGCTAAAGATGCCGGTGCTCTCCGCCAGCTGCTTGACGACGAATATTATCTCACGCACATGACCGGCATACGGCAGTCGAAAGAGGAATTTCTCAGCCAACTCCTCGACGGCACCTTCAACTACTATGCAGCCGAGCACGACAGCATCGAGGTCAGCGTCAGCGGCGATACGGCTTCCATGACAGGCAAAAGCCGAGTCGTGGCCGCCGTATACGGCGGAAGCAGACACAGCTGGCGTCTGCGCGGAGACTTCACCCTGCAAAAATATAACGGTATTTGGAATTTCACCAGTTCTAAAGCATCGACATATTAAGGAGTTTTTTTTCATGGAATACTTACACCTGAACAACGGCCTGCAATGCCCGGCCATCGGTATCGGCACCTACATGCTCAGCCCCAAAGACGCGGAAAACAGCGTCAGGGAAGCCTTAAAGATGGGCTATTCCCTCGTGGATACCGCCAACGCTTATGTAAATGAAAGGGCCTGTGGCAGAGGCATCAAGGCCAGCGGTGTTTCCCGTGAAAACGTATTTCTATCTACCAAACTGTGGCCCAGCGAATACGAAAACAGTAACGCAGTTGCCGAAACGCTGGAGCGCCTAGGCACTGATTATGTGGATTTGCTTTACATCCACCAGCCCGCAGGCAACTGGCTGGCCGGATACCGCCAGCTCGAAAAAGCTTACAAAGACGGCCAAGCCAAAGCCATCGGCATTTCCAACTTTGAGGGAAAATACATAGAAGAATTGGAAAAACAGTGGGAGATCGCCCCCCAGTTCATACAGGTTGAGGCACATCCGTATTTTACTCAGAAAGAGCTTCGCCAAACCCTAGATAAGTACGGCATCAAACTCATGAGCTGGTATCCGCTGGGACACGGCGACAAATCCTTGATCAATGAGGCAGTTTTCGCTGAATTAGGCCAGAAATATGGCAAAACACCCGCGCAAATTATCCTGCGCTGGCACACTCAGATGGGCTTCGCGGTTATTCCCGGCAGCCGCAATGCCGAGCACATAAAAGATAATCTGAACATACTCGATTTCACCTTAACCGAAGAAGATATGGCCAAAATAGCCAAACTCGACAAGGGGGTGCGCTATTATCACCGCACCGAGGAACAGCTGATACAGTTCGCAGGCTGGAAACCGACTTACGAACTCGCCTAACAGATTATTTCCAAACATATTATTTCTCTATAAATATAAGAGCCTGGGGGCTAAACCAGGCTCTTATATTTATATGCACTCAGCTATTTCATAACAAATTTTTTCCTTGAAACTATGGATGAAAAAGCCCGTCAGCAAAGCTGCCAACTTTCCCTTATCCATCCCGGGCGGAAATACGCATTTGGCAAACAGCGAGTGGTCCTGATCATTAATGCCAAAGGTATAGATTAAATTAATATAATTATTTAATTTATTGCAAACTTTAATGCCTTTGGTTTCATCGCTGAACTCAATGATATTGACGCCATCAAAGGAAAAATAAATCATAGAGACAGTCATGTCCGAGCTGTCAGTAATAAATGAAATAAGTGCGTGCAGCTCCTTACCATTAACATCGCACTTACAGCCGGTATAGACGCGCTCTTTATCGTCAGCAACGTCGAACTCGCAGTACATATCAGCCTGTTTCAGCGCATCTAATATCTTTTTGCTGGATTCTAACATACTGCCCCCAGAATCTATCGTTTAACACGCCAAGAGCGAACCGCGCAGGGAAAAAGCTAGATATACTCTTCTGTCAGCTCCGGACGCGGATTGGGAATGACGACTTTATTAACCAAAAGGCCTTTGTCAGCGATCACCTGAGCTCCGGCATTGATAGCGCTCTGCACCGCTGATACTGTGCCCGTCATGGTCACAAAAGCCTTGCCGCCCAAAGCCACAGCCAAACGTATCTCCAAAAGATCGACGGCAGCCGCCTTCACCGCCGCATCAGCTCCTTCAATTAGTGAAGCTACCGTAAAAGACTCCAAAATACCCAGTGCATCTATGCGCTGGTGCGGGCCTGTGCCCGTAAAGGCGGGAAATACCTGCTCATGTAAATTGGGAATGACAAAGGAGTCTATAACCGATCCCCTGCCCCATTCCTCTCCGGCAGCCACAGAAGAGCTGACAGCCGCCACATTGCCTCGCACCAGCACGATATATTTTCCCGAACAAACCGTGCGGGACAGCACCAGACTGACCTCGGCAGCCTTGAGCATAGCGTCGGTAACCTCATATCCGGCCGCGATGCTGTTCAACTCTACCAAACCTACGCAATTGCCTTCGTACATCGCTTTATCCCTCTATCTCCAAATACGTATCGGTTACATTGCTGACCACACCGTCAATGCTGGCGTGAATGGTAACGCCCAACTGGTCTTCCGGCACTGAAGCCACAGGCTGTCCTGGGCTAACCCGTGTGCCTACGCTCACCAAGGGCTGAGCCGGTTTGCCGATATGCTGCGAGAACAAAATGCGAACCCGGCGCGGCTGCTCAGGAATGTCCCTGAATTCCGTTTCCGTATCGTAAGCCAGCACTCCCATGCGTTTGCGCAGAGCCAAAGTAGGCACACGGCGGCCTTCTTTCATGGGATGAACTTCCGGCGGCGTCTGCTGCACGAACTTCTGACCAGCTGCCCGCATATCAGCCTTAGCCTTCATACAGGCTTCACGGGGGAACAGGCCCTCGGGACAGGAGTACATCGTGCACAGACCGCACTGCACGCACAGCGCCGCATAATTATTCAGCAGCTCACTGCCAGACTGGCTGAATCCCAAACCGCGCATGACTTTGTGCGGCGATACCTGATACCCCAGCAAATGGCGCGGACACAGCTCAGTGCAGTGGCTGCACTGATCACACGCTGCTCTATCTACACGGATGCGCTCTTTATCAGCCCGCTGCATGCGCTTTACCAAAGCGTGACTGCCGGGCAAAACGATCATAGCGCCCGTGGTTTTGGTTACGGGAATGTCTAAATTATCGATCAGCCGCCCCATCATTAAACCGTTGAGAACCACAGCCGCATCGGGCTGGGTCTTGCCACCAGACCAGCGCAGAACATCTGAAAGCATCGTGCCAATCGGCACCTGGAAGCAAGAGGGACGCGCCACCAGACCCACTACTGAGACAAACTTATGAGTTACGGGAATCCCTTGAGCAGCCTGAAAAACGTTAAATAGAGTTTCCGTATTGTTGACCACGCATCCCACCTGCGCTGGGAGACCAGCCGGCGGAATTAAACGGCCCGTAGCCGAATAGACAATTTCGTATTCGTCTCCGGCGGGATAAAAATCACCCAAAATATTTATGTCTATATTGGTTCCCGCCAAATGCCTGCTCAGCGCTTCTATGGCTTCGGCATGTTTGCCCTTAACGCAGATTCTGCCTCTGGCCGCGCCCGTACAGGCCATCATTATGCGCATTCCCCCCACGACCTGGGGAGCAAAGCGCTCCATTACATGAACATCTTTATGTACCAAAGGCTCACACTCAGCCCCATTGGCCAAGACGTACTCCACCTGCGAACGCGCTTTAACCGCCGTGGGAAAACCAGCGCCACCTGCGCCGACAACTCCCATTTGGCGAAGATCGAGACTTGCCAAAGCCCATCACCTCATAACAAACAGCATGGCTCTTTGCAAAGAGCAACATGATAATTTCGACTGGACAACACTCCATACCTTTATAAAACACTATTAAATTGGTAACCCTCAAATATGCTTGTTGCTGCGTTTTGCGACACGTTAATGTTTGCGTTACAGCTAATATGATCAAGCGCCAAAACTACGTTTGACGCTTACTTTAATTGAGCTTATGCTATGAAATAAAAAAAACGGCCTTTTCTAACGAAAGGCCAGTTTCTGCGGCACACTGCAAATGTTGTTAAATCACTTGCTATCCGCCACACCGTACAGCAGCACCGCAACCACATCTTCGAGATTGGTCTGCTGGGGAACCTGCATCATGAGCTCTGTAACGATAATATGAATCAGCAGTCCCGCTAAGCGCTCAGGATGTTCCAAAGCTTTCATTTCCCCTGACTGCATACGTTTAACAAAAAAATTTGTAAACTCTCTGTGATCTTCCTTAAAGTTGCGCAGAGTTTCTTCAACGGCAGGAAAACGGGCCGCCGCTCTGACAACCAGCCAGATTTCATCTACATGCCGTGAAAAATACTCTCTTAGCGCATTCAGGATACGCAAAAAAGCTTCTTCAAAAGTGCCGAAGTCGTTGTCAATAATAATTTTCGACACATCGGGACGCTCCTTGAAGCGCTTTATTACATCGACCAACAGCTCTTCTTTAGACTCGTAATAGTGGTAAAGCAAGCCAGGAGATACCCCAGCAGCTTTGGCGATATCTTTTGTTGTAGTTCCCTCTAAACCGTAACGGGAAAAAAGGTGCATAGCCACGTCCAGCAGCTGATCGCGGCGATCTTCGCGGCGCTTTTCTCGTTTGGGCTTCAGATCGATACTTTCCGTAACGTTTTCTGCCTGAACATCCGTATCACTTTTAGCCATATAACACCTGCTCATTCTGGTAAGGCACAGTTCACCGCCGCCAAACATGCCTAGGTTCAGCGGCTCATCACAGAAAGCCTAGAAGGGAGGTTATTGCTCTGAATTCTCCTTATTCTCCCCGGCTTCCTCGTTGGAAGATGCCGGATTATCTGGCTTACCTTCGCAGCGCTTCACAGCCTCGGCGTGTATAGCTTCGCGCTCCTGCTGCAGAGCAGCATCGCTTTCTTTATCAAGCTCTTCAACACTGGGTTCAAGCACGCGCTCTTCATCGATATCATCAAAAGAAGCGCCCGTTTGTTTGCGCAGATCGTACCAATCTATGCTCTTGGATTCATATTCTTCGGCATGAATAATAGTATCTTCATCAATAGGGTAGCGGCCAGAAATAGCCCGCACCCAGTCCACTAACGCCGCGAAATAACCATAACGGGCTGAAGCCACTGCGGATTCCGACGTTCCCAGAGCAGTATGGGCATCGAGCAGTTCAGTAGAAGTGGAAAGGCCAGCCTCATAACGCACTACGGCTACGCGGTCAGCTTCCTGGGCCTGCTCCAAAGCGGCCTGAGCTTCGATTATGCGCTCCCAAGTGCTGGACAGATTGAGATAACAGTTTTTAACGTCGAGCTTGATGGAGCGCTGCGCGTTAGCCATGTTTTGATCCAATTCTATCATGGCCTCCTGCAATTTGCCCTGAGTGGCTTTCTTTTCTCCTCCGTCCAAAAGCGGCACCGAAAAGACCACACCAGTAGCCCAAGACCAGCCCCAAGTCTGACCGCTATTGGCTGAAGATCCGCTGCCCCCTAAAGTCGATTGCAAAGACAGATCGGGATTGTTAGAAACCCCCGCCAAGTCGTAATTGGCCTGAGTCACTTTTTTCGCCCAATCCAGCATATGAATTTCGGGACGGCATTGCAGCGCGTCATGATACGCTTTCTGCAGATCGATCTTGCTGACCATATCGGCGGGGACCTCGCTGTCCACGCGCAAGTCCACCAATTCCAGATGCGTATCTACGGGATAGCCCAAACGGCTGCACAGACTGGAGATGGCCCGGCTGTAATCATTTTCAGCGACTATAACCAGCTGCTTGGCATTGGTCACTGACGTTTTCACGCGCAGCACGTCAAAACGGGCTGTGGTGCCGGCATTAAACAGCGCTTCGGCATCTTTCAGCGACTGTTCGCGCAGGGACAGCTGACGCTTGCTAATTTCCAGCTGTTCTTTGGCCAGCAGACAATTCACGTAGTAATTAGCTGTGGTGTACAGTTCCTGCTCGTAATATTTGCGGTACTCTTCGCGCTGCAGCTCTTCATTAAGCTTAGCGGCCAATTCGGAAAGATGCAGCTTACCGAAAGTATATATAGCATGCTGCAAAACGACTCCAGCCCTATATACGTGAGTGGGAGCCACTTTTTCAGGCATCGTCAAAGTATAATCTACAGCAAACGACAGCTTGGGATTATACCCTG
The DNA here is from genome assembly GCA_030535355.1 of bacterium. Taxonomy (GTDB): domain Bacteria; phylum Vulcanimicrobiota; class Xenobia; order Xenobiales; family Xenobiaceae; genus JAFSXO01. The sequence continues at coordinate 52,970 of JAUNIO010000006.1, forward strand.
TCTGCACCTTTTTAGTATCCCATTTGGCCTGTTCATAGCGAGAAAGAGCCGCTTTGAGTTCCGGGCTGTACTTGACCGCACGCGCCAGCGCTGTGCGGAAGTTGATGCGCTTGGCCTCGCCTGGTGCTGCCTGCGGGGTCAGCAGTGGAACCTCGGCTGCCGTGTTAGTTTCAGCTGATATGCTAGGCTGAACATCCGCAGGGCTGCCTGCAGGGGCAGCTGCCTCGCGGGGTTCCTCAGCCAGCAACGGCAGAGCCAAAGACAGGGCCAGCGCGGGGGTCATCAGGAAGTGCAGAAGACCTCGATTAGTGATTTTCATGATTATGGGCCTCCTTCTCCGCTCTTTCCTGAGCCTCTCTGGCCATTCTCTCCTGAGCTTCTCTTTCGCGCAGGGCATCTTCCTCATGAGGCGTCAGAGGATTGCGGCCCAGCAGCTTGTTCCAGCAATACATGATATTGCGGGAAATGCCCTCAAAGGTGATATACGCTGTAGGAATTACATACAACGTCAGCATTGTGGAGGAAAGCATACCGCCCATAACCGCTATACCCATACCTTGGCGCATCTCGCCGCCTTCGGACAGAGCCAGAGCGATGGGCACCACGCCGCCGATAGTAGAGACAGCCGTCATCAGAATGGGGCGCAGCCTGGTGTGACCGGCTTCCAGCATGGCGTGATGCGCGTTCAGTCCGCGCTCGCGCTGCTGGTTGGCGAATTCTACCAAGAGAATACCGTTGCGGGTCACGATACCCACCAGCATGATCATACCGATGAAGGAGAAGATGCTCAGGGTCACCCCAGTAGCCCACAGAGCTACGAATACACCAGCCATAGCCAGCGGCAAAGTCATCATGATGGTCATCGGGTGGATAAAGGATTCGAACTGCGCTGCCAGCACGAAGTAGATGATCACGATAGAACTCATCAAAGCGAACGACAGATACTGCATGGATTCGGTCTGAATCTTGGTCATACCCGACGGGGCAATCGAATAGCCTACATACTGTTTAGTCAATTCGTTAGCTTTAGCTGCCATCATATCGCTGGCCGTACCTACAGGCACACCCTTAACTACGTCTGTGCGCACCGTAATGGAACGAATACGGTCATAGCGTTTAATCTTGTTAGGGCCCAGGTTTTCCTCAATATCCACCATTGTCCCCAGTTTTACGCGTTTACCGTACTGGTTGCGCATGATAATCTTATTAATAGCATCAGCGTCCACACGGAAATCATCGGTAGCCTTAACGCGCACGTCATAGCGCTTGTTGCCTAACTTAATGCGCGCTGCGTCCACACCGCTCATCATGACCTGCAGAGCCGTAGATATTTGCGACGTATCCACGCCCATATCCGCCGCCACTTCACGGCGGGGATAGACAGCAACCTGAGGCTTCGTGAGTTCTAAGTCATCGTCGACGTCCAAAAATGTTTCTTTTTGCGAGCGCAGCCAGTCTTCCAGTTCGTGAGCGATCTTCTGCAAAGTGTTGAGGTCCGGCCCCTGCAATACGTAGGCGATCTGGGCGCTGCGCTCAGTGCTTTGGCCGCCGGCCATCTGCAAGTGGCTGATAAAGACGCGCAAGCCGGGAATTACGGCCAGTTCTTGGCGCAAAGCATCCATACAGTCCTGCTGAGAGACTCCGGGGCGATCTTTGCGCAGCTTCATTTCTACAAAGGAAATAATGCGGTAAGATTCGTTGGTAGTGCTCATACCCACGATAGTGCCGTAATGCTCGATCTCGGGATGCTTAGCCAATATAGCTTCCATTTGGCGGCAGCGCTTGTCGGAAAGAGTCAAGGAAGTGCCGATTTCCGACTGAGCGTTGATCAAAAACTGGCCGCGGTCGGCATTGGGCGCAAATTCCGTACCTACCTGACTAGCAAAGCCGATACCGGCGATGAAACAGCCGATAGCTACGAGAATCGTAAGCACGCGGGTAAAGCGGTTGCGCAGGCAGATTTCCAAGGACCAGTAGTAAAAACGGTCCAAAGCGTTAAACATGCTGCCCAGCATACGCGCGATAAAGTTTTCCCTGGTGTTGCGCTGCAGCAAACGCCCGCAGAGCATGGGGGTAATGGTAATGGAGACGCAGTAAGAGAAAGAGATAGCTATACCGACAGACAGACCGAACTGATAGAAGATACGCCCGATCATACCGCCCATGAAGGCCACGGGCAGGAAGATGGCCGCGATAGCGATGGTAGAGGCGAAAACCGCGAAAGCCACTTCGCCAGTACCGCGCTCAGCGGCTATCTTAGCGTCGTCCAGCTGTTCCTGCTCCATGTGGCGGAAGACGTTTTCCGAAACCACGATGGCGTCGTCGATTACCATACCTACGCAGAGCGACATGGCCAGCATAGTAATGGTATTGACCGTAAAGTCCATGAAGTACATGGCGCCAAACGTCGCCAGCAGAGAGGTAGGAATGGCCACCAGGCTGACCAGCGTCATTTTTAAATTGCGCAGGAATACATAAATCACGAATACGGTAATCAGAGCGCCCAGCATTAGGTCTTCAGCTACGCCTTCAACCGAGTCGCGAATAAAGCGGGAAGAGTCGAAAATGCGCACCAAATGCACACCTTCGGGAAGAACCGCGTTTAATTCTTCCATCTTTTCCAAAACGCGATCCGCCACACCTACAGTATTGGTACCAGACTGCTTACAGACACCCAGCATGATGGAAGGGTGGCCGTCCAGACGGGCGATAGAACGCTTATCTTCCAAACCGTCCTCAACGGTCGCTATTTGGAAGAGGCGCACCGGAGCACCGTTCTTCCAATCGACGATCAGCTTTTCCAGCTCTTCGCAGCTTTGATATTCACCGTAAATTTTCACGGTAGCTTCCAGAGTATCGCTTTCAGTGCGCCCACCGGGCAGTTCCACGTGCCATGAATTCAGAGCGCCCAAGACCTGAGCCGGACCTATGTCAAATTTCTCCATCTTGTCTAGGTCTAACCAAATACGGGCGGTGCGTTCCTGGAAACCGTTGAGGTCAACTTTACCCACGCCGCGGATATTCTGAATGCGGTTTTGCAAAACATCGTCGGCTATCTGGGAAAGCTGGGCATAAGGCACATCGCCGTACAGACCCAAGTACATGATGGCCTGGGCATCGGGATCGATCTTCTGGACAATGGGCACTTCAATGTTTTTCGGCAGGTCCTGAGTTGCCGCATTTACCTTATCGCGAACCTCCTGCGTACAGACATCGATATTGCGCTCCAAGTTAAATTCGATAATCGTCGTGGCATAGCTGTCGTAAGAAGTAGAGCGAATGCTTTCAATGCCTTCCAGCGTACCGACCTGCTCTTCGATAATATCGGTAACGTCCTGGTCCATAACTTCAGGGTCAGCGCCGACATAAGTGGTCACAATACTTACGACAGGAATGTCGAAGTCAGGCATTAAGTCCACGCCCATGCGGGTGTATCCCATAGCGCCCACGCCGATCATGGCGATCAGCAAAACGGTCGTGAATACCGGCCTTCTTATACAAAATCCCCAAATACTCACTTTTTGTCAGCCCCTTCCGCGGCAATTTCCAGTTTCTGATCGTCGAAAATATTGGTACCGCCCGAAGTGACCACCATCAGACCGGGCTGAAGACCTTTCACGATAGCGTCTGTATCATTTTGGAAGACCACGCTGACCGGAACGCGTTTAGCCACATTGTTCTGATTGACGACCACAAAAATCTTGCCCTCGTTGTTGCAGACACAAGAGCGAGGTATCTGGGTACCCTCGTGGTCTTTTAGGTCGATAGTAACCGTAGCGTAGTTGCCGTCGAACAATTTTCCAGTAGGATTAGGTACCAGCATGCGCACATTCATCATGTGTGTGGTCGTATCGCTAGAAGGGACTATTTCCAAAACCTGAGCCGTAGCTTTAACATTCAGCGAAGTGGTTACGTTTAATTGAGCGCCAGGCTTGACATAAACGCTGTAAGCCTCTTCCAAAGGCGCGTACATTTCTAATTTGCTGTTGTCGGCGATCATCATCAGCTGAGCGCTTCCGCCGCCAAAAGCCTGTCCCGGTTCTACGTTACGGGCGATAATCGTACCGCTGATAGGCGCCGTGATCACCGTATCGCGAATATCTGTGCGCACAGACTGCAAAGCTGCCTGTGCCTGTTCCACGGCTGCGGCCGCTGCCTGAACATCGGACTCGGAAATTTGTACCTTGCGGCGGTTGGCCTGAGCTATTTTTAGAGCTTCCTGAGCAGCTTTTTCCGCGCTCTTAGCGGCTTCCCATTGATCACGGCAGGTCTTGGCCCGCAGATCGTTCTGTTCCACCGAGTATTTAGAAACCGCGCTCTGATCGTACAGGCTCTGCTGGCGTTTCTGATTGTGAATAGCGTCGTCGAGATTGGCTTTGGTTAAAGATACCTGGGCCTGGGCCTGATAGACTGCCTGCTGAGCCCGGCTGACCTCGAGATCGAGCTGAGTATCGGTTAAGCCCAAATTGTCCTTAGCCTGGCGCAAACGGGCCTGAGCTGCCATAACGTTGGCTTCAGCCTGCCGTTCCGACGCCCGCAGAGCGCTGTCGTCCAAGGTAATCAAAGTATCTCCGGCGCTGACTTTATCGCCGACCTTATAATATACTTTGAGGACTTTTCCAGCTATGCGCGAATGGACGGCAGCCTTGGCCCCGGCCTGCAAATGCCCGGTCATCACCGCATTTTCTTTGAGAAGGCCGTGGCGCGATGTTGCCACCTGAACGGGCGTAGCCGCTTTTTCCGCCACCGCCGCCGGGCTGGCTGTGGCAGCGGGCTTTTTTGATGCTTTGTCACAGCCGCTGGCTCCGCCAGCCAGCACCAAAGCAATGAGGAGAAATGAAATAGGGACGCGCATAAACAAGCCTTCCTTTATTATATTCCAAATATTTGACTGTATATTCAGTTACCTAATATGCTGTATGAGATTGTACTCTAATTGAATAAACAGTCAATTACAAAAGCGTTATAATTATGTTAACTAATTAGTTAGTAAATAAAATTATCATAAATATATAATGCCATTGAGTTAGTATTTCGCGAACAAGTTATCGCTCGTACCGTCTTCCGCACTGGCCTTCGCTTCGCATAGCTCAGGGTATTCAGCGCTTCCCTACCTAAACAGAACCGTCCGAAGCGGCTGAATTAACGATATGCACATAATAGTGTATAATAAGTTAGATACTAATTTACAGAGGAAGCAGGCAATGGCCGACGAGACAGACTCCCCGAAAGATACACAAGAATATAAACTGGTAGTTATCCCAGCCCATGAAGAATTAAAACGAAAAGTCGAAAAGCTTCGCGCCGAAGTTTCCATGCTGGTGCTCGAACGCGATCAGCTGCGCTATGTGGTATGCCGCAACCTGGAAAGGGCATATATGTTAGCCGTCGGTGCCTTGGAACACCAAGCTTTTGAAGCAAAATGCGCCGTGCTGCGCCTGAAACGCAAACTAGAGATGATTCAAGCCAAGCGCAACCGGGAAGAGACGGTTGTTCTCGCCCAAATTAATAAAGCCTTAGACGTTGAATTCGCTGAGTATCAGCAGAAGCTGAACGAACAGATAGAAAAAATAAATCAGGCTATAGAAGATAGTAAGTGCCGTCAGCTCAGCGACGATGAGACTAAGGAACTAAAAAAGATGTACAGCGCCATAGTGAAGGCTATGCATCCCGATCTCCATCCGAATCAGAGCGAAGCAGAGCAGAAACTCTTTATAAACGCCATTAAAGCCTATAAAAACGGCGATATTAAAACTATTCGCATAATTTATACCATGCGCGAAAAATATATTCCCGAAGAGAATGAAGACATCGCGGCCACACTCTCTAAAGATAAAAAGCGGTTAGAAGGAGTTTTAACCGCCTTAAAAGAGGAAATAGCGAAAATTAAAGCAGAATTTCCCTGTACAATGGAAGCTTTTCTTGACGACCAAGAGCAAATAGAAGCCAAAAAGCGGGAATTACAAGCCACTATAGATCAATACCAAGATATGATCAAAAAATATCAAGAAAGAATAGACGAAATTATGAGGTAAGCTGCTATGAGTGAGCTGATAACTGCAACACAAGATACCGGCCTCGTGAATCTCCTGCACGGCAAAGGAGGCGATCTTGCCGTGCCCATGCCTTTCGAAAGAGACATTTTCCTCTTTGACACTTACATAGCGGGAACGAGTTATGTAGAGGGCATAGAAGATTTAGAACCCTTTCTGATGGAAGGTGAAAAGCTTAACTTTTTTCGCGAGCCCCACAACGCTTACGACAGTAAAGCTATCGTTATAAAAAACGACGACGGTATAAAGCTGGGCTATGTTCCTAAGAAAGATAATGCCGTATTTTCACGGCTTATGGATGCCGGAAAAATGTTATTTGGGCGCATATCGGCCAAAAAGTATAAAGGCAGCTGGCTGAAGATAGATATTAAAATTTATCTTCGCGATTGAGAAATACAAGCGCAGTTTTTAGGAGAGATGCCGCGACTGCGATTGAGTGGATACCTAAATAAGACAGCCTCTGAGTACAGGATGGCACCAGAGGCTGTCTTATAATCATTGGCAAGGAACTCCGACTGATTCTGTCAGATGTTCCCTAAGCTCTACTGCTGAACAGGCGCAGCGCTCTCAGCGGGAGCGGCGGCAGGAGCAGCGCTCTCAGCGGGAGCGGCGGTAGGAGTCGCACTAGCAGCAGAAGTAGACGCGGGTTTTACCGCTTCAGTTTTTTTCTCAGCAGCTTTAGCATCTTTATTAGCTTCTGGTTTTACGCCGTCGATATTTTTAATCATGTTATCGATAGTAGCGCTCATAATAGGATTGCCGGAGAAAAAGCCCTTGCAAGCTTCGAGTTCTTTTTTCGCAGCTTCTTTATCACCCATTTCACGGTAGATAGTAGAACGTCCGATCCAGCATTTCAGCGCAACATCAGCATTGTTAAGGCTTTGGGCGATCTTTAACGCTTCAGCATAGCTGTTTAAAGCTTCTTTTTTATCTCCGCCATCCTTAGATATGATAACGGTTGCTTTTGCCAAATGAGCCTGCATATTGCCAGGCTGCTCTTTGATCAATGCATTAAGGCGTTTCTCGGCTTCAGCATAATTCTTATCATCAGCGTCTAGCCCAGCCATGGTCACAATAGCCTGACCTTTTTGATTGAGGGCGTTGGCTTCTAAAGCTTCCTTATCATCGCCGTCGGGAATGGGCTTCTCGCAGGCAGCAACGACCTTTTCCAGCAATTCCCGCGCTTTGGTATTATTCTTTTCATAAATGCTCAGCTCGGCATACTTCTGCAAAGCGAACGCATAGTTGGGATCGGCCTGCAAAGCCCGATCAAAATATCCGTGCGCATTCTGCAGGGCCTGTTCTTTAGTAATTGCAGGCTTATCGTCTTTTTTATCCTGTTTATCGCTGTCTTTGGACTTAGGAGTAGGCTTGGCCAGCTCCTGAGCTTTCTGCCCCCAAAAATATCCCAGGTTAGCCAAGGCTACGGGATCGTTAGGATTTTGCTCTACTTCGTGAGCCCAACGATCAATATCGGCCTGCACAGGGTCCTGCTGCTGAGCCTCTTCCTGAGCCTTAATCATCTTTTCCTGACCGCCAATACTAAAGCACATGATGCCGGAGGTCATACAAAAAGCCAAGACCAAGAACCAAACGCCAAAATTGAGCAGCATCTGCCGGCGCTGTTCCTGAGGTGATAGTGATTTTTCTTCGAGTTCGGCTTCAGCCTGCGATTTAGCGCGGCGTTTCACCATAGCCGTAGACTTGCGACGGGAAGGCATACCCTCAACGCTCCTAAAACTTAAAATATAAAATATTGGACAAAACGCTTATGCTCAGCGCCTGCCCCTTTCATAACAAAATTCGCACAAATCTGCACGATTCGGCACGGGAATTTCCACAATAACGCCGACAAACCTTCTGAAAGCTGAGAAATGCTAAGCCTGCTCTTCTATCATAAAACTGCGCATTGCTTCGGGTTCGACCACGACATCACCTAAATGTTCGCGTAGCTGACGCACGGCCCGGCTGTGCATTTGAGAGACCCGCTGTTTAGAGACCCCCAAAATGCCGGCAATTTTCTCAAAGGTCACGCCTTCAAAGTAATACATCTTAATGAGGAACTGCTCACGTTCATTTAGGCATTCGATAGCGTAGCGCAGCATTTCCCGCTGTTCCATAAATTCCACTTCTCTGCCAGGATCGTCGCTCCCATTATCCACGACATCCATAACCGCAGCGCCTTGATCGTCGCCGCTTACTAACGGCTGATCTAGGGAAAGCAGATATACGCAGCCCAAATTAGCGATCAGGTCAAATACTTCATTGGCGCTTATCTGCAGCTCATTAGCCAATTCAGCTTCGGTGGGCTGGCGTCCGTTGATCGAGGATATTTTATCTATAGCCTTTTGCAGAGCCCTAGCTTTATAGCGCGTACGCTCGGGTAGCCAGTCCATACGCCGCAGCCCATTGTAAATCGCTCCGCGTATTACCGTGGTGGCGTAAGTTTCAAACTTATAGCCACGGCTTAAATCAAAGGCTTCGATAGCGCGCAGCAAACCGAACATACCATCGGCGACCAAATCATCGCTGTCGCTGCCCGTGCGCAGTTTATGGCGTATCTGTTCAGCTAAATTCTTTACCAAAGGCAAATAGCGCTCCACTAATAGCGAGCGCAGCTCCGGATCATTTGTTTCTTTGTAACGCACCCACAGAGCGTTTACTTCTTCATCCGCCTTGCCCAAATTTGCCTCTCAGGATCACAGAGACCGCTCTGTTATTCAGATCGGGCAGTCCCCACACATACCTAATAGGATAAAACTAATAGGATAAAACAACACAAGCGGGTCAGAAAGATTCCTCTTTCAGCCCGCTTATGCAACCACTAATGAGTGGTCAGACTCCGAGCTTTTAAGCTCACAGCTGCTGGTCCTTCATTTGCTGGAAGAGAATGTTGGCCAAACCAACACCACCTTCCTGAGCCCAACTCTTGGCTCTTTCTTGATCCAGCATACTCTGGAACATCTCTTCGCCTTGGCCGCCACCCATCAGGCCACCACCCTCAGAACCAGCGCATTTGCGCATCTGAGCAAACATCTGGTTGAGGAACAAAGTTTCAAATTCCTTGCAGGCTTCCTGCAGCTTGGCTTCTTCCTGCATCTGTGAAGGAGCGGAAGAAGTAGCCGCCTGAGCCAAAGGTTCTGGGGTAAATCCCTGAATTTGCATATTGTCCTCCTCATATCCCCGATCCTGCTAAAGAGAATCGGACCGTTGTGGCGATGATAGGGCCATATCAGCGCGGGAAGCTTTGTCTCCCGCGCCTTAACACCAACTAGTTCTGCAGCTGGTTGGTCAAGCTCATCATCTCGTCAGCGGCCTGAACGCCCTTCTGGTTCATTTCAAAAGCGCGCTGAGCTTGGACGATAGCGATCATCTCTTCAACCACGTTGATGTTGGATTTCTCCAAGTGGCCCTGAGCTAGGCAGCCCATGCCATTGGTTCCGGGTTCGGCTTCGGTCTTAGCGCCAGCCACGGGAGTCTCGGTGTAGAGGTTGCCGCCAATAGCCTGCAAACCAGCAGGATTGAGGAAGCGGGTCAGTTTAATCTGGCCGATCTTCTCAGCGGAACCATCACCATCAATGCGGACACCGAAAATTTCGCCATTAGGACGAACTTCGATATTGGTGACATCCTTAGGAATGGTCACACCAATGGGATAACCGCCGCTGGTGGTAATCTGCTGCTTGGCACCGTCATATTTGAAGGAACCATCGCGGGTGTAAGCGCTGGAGCCATCGGGCATAGTGACTTTGAAGAAACCGTCACCCTGAATGGCCACATCGTAAGGATTGTTGGTCTTCTGCAGAGAGCCCTGAGAGAACTGACGCTCGGTAGAAGAAGCGCGCACACCCATACCGATCTGGGTACCAGCAGTAGCTTCAGTGCCGGGGTCCTTCATGGTCGCATAGAGCAAATCCTGGAAATCGATGCGGGATTTCTTGAAGCCAGTGGACTGCACGTTGGCCAGGTTGTTGGAAATATTATCCATATTCATCTGCTGAGCCATCATACCGGAGGCTGCAGTATAAAGAGAACGCATCATGGCGATTATCTCCTCCTATTTCATTAAGTAACGCGCTGCATTTCAGCGCCGTTCAGCCCAGTCTAAACCGAACTTATAAAATGCTGCTATCTAACTCTGCCAAGATCGTTGACGGTCTTCTGCAAGCTCTGATCGTGAGCCTGAAGCACCTTCTGGTTGGCTTCGTAATTGCGCATGACCATCATCATGTCAACCATCTCGTTGATCGCGTTTACGTTAGCCTGTTCAACATAACCCTGCTTCAGCTGGAAGTCGGTAGTGGCGCGCACACCGCTCTCAGCGGCGAACTGGTTATCACCAGTTCTCTTCAGCTGCTGAGTATTGTCGAACACGGAGACCAACACTCTGTCAACGGGCTTGCCATCGCAAGAGATAACGCCATCGTTGGAAACTTCAAAATTATCGCCCGTCAATTTGATGGGGCCGCGATGACCCATAACCGCCGAGCCGTCAGCAGTAACCAGCTGACCATTAGTAGCTAAATGGAAGTTGCCAGCTCTGGTAAAACGGATGCTACCATCTTTGCCCTGGATAGTGAAGAAACCGCGGCCATTGTCATCCAAAGCCAGATCAAAGGGGTTGCCGGTTTCTTTCAGGGAACCCTGAGCGCTATGGGTAACAGAACTGGTCTGCAGACTTCCAGAGATAGCCATTCCGGGAGCGGTAGAAATCTCATGAGAGGACTGCGTCATTCCATCCATGCCACCGACCTCGCGATTGAGAATCTGGGTAAAGGAAGTAATAGTAGCGCTCTCTTTGCGGAAACCAGCAGTTCCCACGTTCGCTAAGTTGTTAGTAATGATGTCCTGTTTGGCCGACTGAGTCATCATACCCTGAGCAGCCATTTTCATACCATCGAGCATCGAAACACCTCCAGCTATATAGGCCGCACATAAACCAGAACCGGCCTGAATTTATACTTTCGTTATATTTTTATTCACCCCTTTATCAGAGAACAATTAACTTCTCTGATTTAAGAGCGAACGCTATGCTCAATTTTTATTTTGGGTCAGCATCGTCAAAACAGTTGTTCTCAGACTTACCACCTTAAGAATTGTGTTCCGACACGGCCTCCTCCACATATAGCCTTTACAGCTACTATCGTTGTGCAGATTATACGCACAAATTGTTACAAATATTTTAACTTCAGCTAAAGCTCTTGTTAATACATACAGCCTGAGAGATAGTTTTTTTTACAAACATACTCAAATAAGAATTAATATCATTTAGTTAGCGGCCAGCTAACTTGCGAAACTTTCTGATTTCCCCTAACGAATGACAGCCCTTGCCTAATTAGCAGCGCCAGTCAAAAGGCAAAAACTTCGTCTAAGCGAATTTTGTCAGTCATGGCTGATTTAACAAGCGTTGTCAAAGAGGGCTTATCCTTCTGCCGCGAGGTAGAAGCCGTGCAGCACGAGCGCTATATGTTCGATTTGGGGGCACCTAAGCGCTGGCAGGAACAAATCGGCTTTGGAATACGGGTTAACCATCTCGGCCGTCTCGGTTTTGCTTGGTGCGAGGGACAATATTCTCTTTCTGAGTTACTGCAGCAAGCCGCGCAAAATTCTGCCAACGGTCCGGAAGGCGATCTCAGCATACCACGCCAGCTTGTTTCCCAATCCTATAAATCCAGTCTCAGCATTGACGATTCGATCTCGGCACTTGATAAACTAGTTCAGGAACTGCGTTTTATACTGCCTTCCTTTATGCCGGGACGTTCTTTCACCATAAACGCCCAATTAGTACATGACGTCTTTGCCATTGCCAACAGACGCGGCGTCCAGCGCGATGAACGCATTGCCCATCTGTTAACCCTGCGCTCTCCGCAAAACCCTCCTATTTTAGCGACATCTTATACCACAGTGCCCCCCACAAATCCGGACTATCTGCTTTGCCAGCTGCTCTGGAGGCATTCTCACTCCCGCGACATAGCTTTGCCCGATAACGATACCCTTCCGGCATTCTTCTCTCCAGAAGCCTCAGCCCAGTTTTGGCACGACTGCCTGCAGAGTCATTGGATAGATGGGGAAGATACAGGCTGTCAGCCATTTCCCTGTCACCCCAGCATTTCCGTTTATGAAGACGGCAGCCTGCCCCGTGCCTTAGGATTCACCCATATAGACGGTGTAGGTCTGCCGCGCCAGCGTCTGCCACTAATTAACCAGGGACAGACCGTCAATACTCTGCGCGATGCGATAGCAGCCAAGCGCCCCGGCCATGAAGTGCCAGGATGTGCTATACGCTATTGGGGACACCCTCCCCAAACCGGCTACGCCAATTTAGATATTTTGCCAGGGCAGCACACTGCCAGCCAGCTTTGCCAGGACATGGTCAGCGGTATTTGGCTGGATTACTTAACTCCCCTGCCCGCTCCAGCCCCAGCAGGCATTTTTCAGCGCCGGGCCAGCATCGCTTTTTTAGTGCAGAATGGACGTCCTATAGCCCGCCTGCCCCAATTTGTCGTTCAAGGCAATTACCGCGATATGCTCAATCAGAATTTTTTAGGTTTAGGCTGTGAAGCCCGCCTACACGGGCGCATAAAAGCTCCAGCCATGGCCGTCAGTGAACTGCAGCTCTATAAAAAAGAGCTTTCTCCCCAAGAGAGCGGCCTCGATCTCCCCGGTTTATGGTGGTAGCCTCACCTACAACAGCAGCGCTCTTGGAATTAAATTATTAGTTTTTTTATGGTGGTATAAAGCATGAAATTAACAGAGTTAGCCCAGTTACTTCAGGGCAGCGTGGCAGGCGATGATGTCGAGATATACTGCGTCTGCGGTATAGATGAGCAGCACCCTCACGCCATAACCTTTGCCGAAAACAGCCAAAGTGCAGCCCAAGCGGAAGACCAAGGTTTTAAAGCATTAGTAATACCGGCCAAAGTGAAGACAAATCTGCCCCATATCACCGTAGCCAATCCCCGCTTAGCCTACGCTCAACTGTTACAGCTTTTTCATCCTCCTTTACAGTACCAATCGGGTATCCACACTTCCGCCATAATCGCCCCCAGCGCAGCAGTCGCTCCCAGCGCTTACGTAGGCCCTTACGCTATAATCAATGAAAGAGCAGAGATAGGAGAAAATGCCGTAATAGAAGCTCACGCTCTGGTCGGTACCGGCTGCAGAATAGGCAGCGATACCCGCCTTTTAGCTCACGCCAGTTTAGGCGATGGCAGCAGTGTCGGCACCCAGTGTTTAATAGGGCCGCACACGCGCATAACCGCTGGCTCCATTATCGGAGACGATGTAGAGATCGGGGCCCGCTGCATTTTAGAAGAATGCCAGATTGACCAGGGATGCCGCATTGACAATATGGTTTTAGTGCGCAGCGGAGCGCATTTAGGGCCAGGAACGATTTTAGTATCCCATACTACTGTACAGGAAGGCGCACAGACGGGCATGTTTTGCGTTTTAGCAGCGGAAGCATCGGCAATGCCGCAGACTAAGGTAGGCAATTACGCGACTGTCGGCGGACGCGTTGTAATCAGCGCTGACATTCCCGACGGACAAACCACCTGGTCGGGCAATCCGCCTCTTCCCCACCGCGAAGATATGCGGCGTTTAGCTCAGCGAAATGCTGTGCCTAAGGTGGTAAAAGCGCTGCAAAAGCAATTAAAGCGCCAGTAGTTTCCTTTGCCTAAAGCTGCGCCGATCGTATTCAATACGAGGGGCGTAGCCGCGGTATTTTGGCGTGCCGTGTTCCATCTGTCAGCTACTTTGGCCAGGTCGGGCGAATAGCGTTCCGTGGCAGAGATAATCATGCGGTGGGCAAACGGAAGGGCATCGTAAATGGTAGCAGGCATCGAAGACACCAATTGAGCGCTGTTCTCTAGCCAGCGCTGCTGTCTTCAGCAATCAGCGCTTTTTTGTGACGTTTGGCATACTTCTTCGCGGCGCTCTGCCGCGCTTTGCGTTCCTGCTCCCAAAGACGGGCTTCATAAGTTTCACAAGAGTGAATCAGCTCAGCTCCTATCAAAAACACAAAAGCCACCACGAACATCCAAAACAGCAAACCGATAATGTACCAGAGTGAACCGTAAATAACCGAAACTTCAGCGAAGTGAATGGCGTATATTAAATAGACGTAACTGGTAATCTTGTACGCGAAGCCAGAAAAAAGTGCGCCGGGAACAATATAGCTCCAGGCGATAGGTTTAGCCGGAAGCAGACGGTAAACCATCATAAAGATCAAACTGACGCCCAAAGGGGTAATAATCCACGATACGACCCAGCTCCACAGCATCGCCTGATCGATAGACAGTCCCCACAGTTCAGGCAAAGACAAATGTAACAGCAGTTTTTTGACAATATTGAGAAAACCCGCTCCGGCCAGCATAATGATTCCCAAAATCCAAGTTACCGCCACCAGCTCTAGAGCTAACAGGGTGCGCTTAATCCAAGTGCGCTGAAGAGGTACCCCCCAAACACGGCAAAGGCTGCTCTCTAACCCCATAAACATCAGACGCCCCGACCACATACCTATAGCTAGGTTGATAATAACGTTGCGCCCTATATTTTCGGACAAACCTTTCAGCTCTTGTTCAACCCAGCTGCTATTAGTGGGTAAAAATGATTTCAGCAAGGTGACAACATATTCAAAGCTGGTATCTCCCCGTGAAGTAGCCCCGGACAGAAAATCTAGGCCGTTGCTGGCCTGTGACTGAATAAAGGGAAATGAAAAAAGCCAGCCGATAACGTTAACCCCGACCAAACACATGGGCAAAAGGGACAAAAAGGCATAAAAAGAGATACCCGCCGCCAAATAAGCCGAATCATTTACGGTCATATTTTTAATGACATCTTTGACGATGGGAACTATGTTGTTGCGGGTAAAGACTAGGCGCATAGGGGAATCCCAAAGTACCAGAAAACTTACATCTAACATTAAGCGACAGACTTAAGCCTGCCGCTTAATGATAAATAACAACTAAAACTTATTTCTTGATCTTGCCCTGTTTCACCAAAATCTCTTCCATCTGGTCCAAAGCCTCGTCCATGCACTTGGCCGCAGCTTCCATAGCCTGGGGCTTGGTAATATCCACCCCGGCCATCTTCAGCAGATCGACGGGCGATTTACTGCAGCCGCTGGAGAGCATCTTCAGGTAAGCATCGCGGGCTGGTTCTCCCTCTTTCTCAATGCGGTCAGCGATAGCAATACCCGAAGACATACCGGCCGTATAAGAGAAAACGTAGAACTTGTAATAAAGGTGAGGAATATAAGCCCACTCGATGCCGTCGTTCTCACCTACAGTGAACTCAGGACCGTAATATTCGCGAATTAGATCGGCATACAGCTTATTGAAATAATCGGCTGTCAGAGAATCACCGCGCTCGTACGCTTCATGCACGCGCAGTTCCCAATCGGCAAACAAAGCCTGACGGTAGATGGTAGCGCGGATTCTGTCCACCATATCGTTGAGCAGATAGAGCTTTTCTTCATCTGTTTTAGCGTTAGCGATCAAGTAATCGGACAGCAGTTTTTCATTGCAGGTCGAAGCTACTTCAGCGATAAAGGGCACATAACCAGCTGTAACCTGGGGCTGATGGCTATATGACAAAACACTGTGCATGGCGTGCCCATATTCGTGGGCAACCGTAGATACGTCATCGCTTTCGTTCTGATAATTCAGTTTTATGAAGGGATGCTTGCCAAAACTGCTGCAGCAGGAAGCGCCGCTGTCCTTGTACTTGTGCGGATAAACATCTACCCAGCCGTTGTGGGGGTCCATACCCTCGGTAATCTGCTTAATATAATCTGGGCCTAAGCACTGCAAAGCCTTAGGAATTGTTTTAATGGCCTGATTATAGGGAATATCTTTGTTAACCCCAGCCACCATAGGCGGATATAGGTCATAGATATGCAGATCGTCAATGCCCATAATCTTCTTGCGCAGCTGCACATAACGGTGCAAAGGCTTAAGATTGGCGCGGACCGAATTGACCACATTGCGATAGACGTCAGTGGGGATGTTATCGCGATCTAAATAAGCTTCCAGAGCGGAATCGTAACCGCGGGACCTAGCCAAAAACACCGTGTATTCGATCTGGCCGGCCATCAGAGACGCAAAAACATGGCGGTAATCGTTAAGGGTTCCAAAGAATTTTTCTACCGTCTCGCGGCGCACGCGGCGATCATTGGAACCGCGATATTTGCTGTAATTCGTGAAAGTTAATTGGACCTCTTTACCCTTCTCATCTTTAATGGTAGGCAGTTTTATATCAGTATACATACTGCCGAATGCCTTCTCATAGCCAGAAGGCAATTCGTTGAGGTCGGTGGTAGCGAACTGGTTATCCTGGGCTAGAGCTAAAATGCGCTCCTCTTTCGGAGACAGCACACGGCTAGAACGGCGGCGCACCTCAGTAATCCAAGGCTCATATTCCTTGAGAGCCGGAACTTTAGCATAACCATCACTAACCTGGGCGTCGCTCAGAGCCAAAACCTCCTGGCGCATAAAAGTAGTATCGTTAGTCAGCGCTTTGACTTCGTTCTGCGCCTTTTCACTCATTATCTGCAGGTCGTTATTATCCTGATAGGTGGTAAAACGCAGATTAGCATACATGGCCAAATACCCGGTTTCTAAATCGGTGGCCAGGTACTTTTCGAGACAGGCCCGCAAAGTTTCGGGATTGCCCAGCTTACCTTTAAACTGGCTCAAAGACTCGCGCTCTTTGCTGACCTTTGCCAGGCGATCGTAGAATTCAGCATCGGATTTGCACAGCGAACTCAAATCCCATTTGTACAGATCAGGTATGGCTTTGCGCTCCATATTGCTATCCGGAACAAACTCCTTAGCCTTATTGGCTTTGACGATGTTGGAGAACAATTTAGTCGCGGTCACCGGAACGTCCACCTTCTCTTTCTTTTCTGGAGCAGACCAGGCAGGAACAGCCGCCAGCATCAAAGCGATGGCAGCATAAGCCATACATTTTTTCATAACCATTTCACCTCGTAAGGTCAGCGTTAATCTAAAAGAACCTATAGACCAGTATTGTCTGGAATATAAATAAATGTAAAGTTTCTTTAATAGGAAACAGCGTCCTGCCACAGGCCCAACTGTTTAGAAAAGACAGCTAAGAGGTAAAACTAAAGGGAAAAAGCCGCATACACTGACGGTAATCCCTCTTGCCTGGCCTCCGGGTATTCATAGACGGATTTTTCCTTGAAACCAGCAGCCTTTAAAGAGCTGCGCATCTGAACCCAAGTGTCTGGATCAGCATCGATAATCAGCAACCCATCCGGCTTGAGCGCCTGGCGCAAGGAACTCCACAAAGGCTGCACAGTATCGGAAAATTGCTCCTTGGAAATGCCAGCCATATACACACCGCTGAGATGAACAAAGTCCAGGCTCTTTTCCGGGAGGCCAAGGCTGTTTCCGGCCGCAGTAAGCAGCTCTACAGCTCCCCAATCGGCTTTGCCGCTTCTTTCCGCCAAAGTGGCTAACACAATACAGTTTTCGTCATCATCTACGCCGTATATTTTTGCTTCACTGCCCAATTCCCGGCGCAGAACGGAAAAAAGCTGGCCAGCGCCAAAGCCGACATCCGCCCAGGATGCCCCTTTGCCCGGTTTCTCTCCTATAACTTTGGCAAGATTATCCCAAAGCTGCTGTTCTCTCTGAACCGACACAGAGGTGAACAGCTGACGGTAAGGTTCAAGAGGCCAGCGGGGATATTCAAGCAGGGTGGCAGCTTCATGCAGCTGTTTCATCTTGCCTAAATCGCCTTCGCGCACAGCCAGCAGCACCTGCGTGGACCACAGAGGATTGGGAACAGTTTCTTCCTGCCCTTCAGGGCCGCGCACATTGACATTGCCGCCCCCATATAATATCGCATAATTGGCTTCGGCGAGCGGTTCAAACTCCCACTCCGGCATGAACGCCACCCAGCGCCCCTGGCCTTTAGTAAAAAAAGCCGCAGCCCGCTGGCCTTGATCGGCCTGAGGGTCTAAAAACAATGCCCGTTCCACTAAATAGCGCAGAGCGTATTTATACATATACAGGCTGTGCGCCGCCTCCCGATCTCGCAGAACTTTGGCCGATGCTTCCAGAGTCTCTTCAATAGTTTTTAGACCGTTATCCGGAGATACACCGGAAGCTTGAGATGAAGCAGACATTTTGGCAATAAAATCACGCAAAGTTTTTATGAGCTGAGCTTCCTGTTTAATCTGGCTTACGGCAGGCAAAGGCAAAGCGCTTCGCCTGGAGACGCTTACCCCACCCGCTGCCCCCGTCTTCGCCGGACTGGCCGCCGGAATAGGAGACACTGCGGACGGAGGCGTCGCTGTGGTGTTGCTGCAGGCCGAGGTTCCTATCAGCAGCCCTGCCATCAGAATAGCTGCCGGAGAAATACCCCATCCTGAAAGTAAGTACCTATTTCTAAACATATTAATAAACATAAACAGACATCAAATATTTATCATTTTTAGAGAAACACCTATAAGTTCAAGATTTCCCTAAAAAGCCTATGGGCCCGCTGCATAATTTAAGGCCTTGACTAAGTGTTTCAAGGCCTGGCTTATACAAAAAAGGGGTTTTACAGCCCGCCAATAAAACAGAACAAAATAACTAGGCCTATACATTAAACCATACCATAAATATTCGACAGCGAAAGGCTCCGCACCATGAAGGACATTTTACGCCAGCTTTGGGAAAAATGGAATCAGCTAAGTTTAGTTAAGCAAATTATCTGCGGCATCGTCCTGGGGTTGGTCCTAGCTCTATCCGTACCCAAGCTAACCTTCATTTCTCTGTTCGGCACGCTGTTCGTAGGTGCCTTAAAATCGGTAGCTCCCCTGCTGGTTTTCTTTCTAGTCATGGATTCCCTGGCTCAGCACAAGTCCAGCACCCCCACAAACATCAAAAGCATCATCATCCTATATTGCGTAAGTATGCTTCTGGCCGCTTTAGCGGCAGTATTTATTACTATGACTTTCGCTCCTACCTTGGTGCTCCAAGGGGTAGGAGAGAGCAGCCCAGCCCCCAGCAACATCGGCGAAGTTCTGCACAGCGTCTTTACCAGTTTTGTGCAAAACCCCGTCGAAGCTATCAGCAAAGCCAATTACATAGGCATTTTATTTTGGGCCGTTATATTCGGAGTGATCCTGCGCCCCGCCCGTGAATCGACCAAAACCGTACTGCACGACACCGCTGAGGCGGTGAGCAAAGTGATCGGTTTCGTGATCCGCTTTGCCCCTTTAGGCGTCATGGGACTGCTCTACAAAGCCATTTCCGACGGCGGGCTTAGCAGTCTGCTGGTATATGGCAAACTGATCTTGGTTTTGGTAGGCATTATGCTGTTTACCGCCTTAATTCTCAACCCGCTTATAGTCTTTTTCACTATCAGCGGCAACCCCTATCCCCTAGTCTGGAAGTGTCTGCGCGACAGCGGAGTCACAGCTTTCTTTACCAGAAGCTCCGCCGCCAATATTCCCGTCAATATGGCCATTTGCGAAGAGCTTAAGCTCGATCGGGCCACTTATTCGGTTTCCATTCCTCTGGGAGCGACTATCAACATGTGCGGAGCAGCGATTACGATCACCACTATGACTTTAGCCACGGTAAATACGCTGCATATTCATATCGATATTATCAGCGCTATCCTCATGTGCATTATGGCTACCATCAGCGCCTGCGGCAGTTCCGGAGTAGCAGGCGGATCGCTGCTGCTCATCCCCTTAGCCTGCGGTATGTTCGGCATTTCCGACGAGATAGCCATGCAGGTAGTCGGTACGGGATTTATCATCGGCGTCATTCAGGATTCCTGCGAAACCGCTCTCAATTCTTCTTCAGATCTGCTGTTCACCGCTGCCGCAGATATACGCCGCCAAAAGCAGAGCCAATGACAGCAGTTTAGACGGAACGCTATTTCCGCGTAACCGTCAAATATGCTGGTTGCTGCGTTTTGCGACACGTTAATGTTTGCAGCATCTTCTGTCACCTTGGCGTTGCGGCAGTTCTGCTAAGCGTAGCATCTGAGCGCAGCGAAGCAGCGTAGCGGGCAAAAGCTGACGCAAAAAAGTCAGGTGCCTGAAGCATCCAGCTGATTTTTTTAGCAAATCAAATAAGAAAAGAAATCGCCAAGTCCGCACTTTCCTCTTGACATCTGTAATATTTAAATATAGAATAGTACCCGCTGTTGGTGGGTATCACTACAGCTTATAACAGGCCAGAAAAGCAGAAGCAACTTGACTTCTCACCCTGCGGCGTCCTAAGGACAGCTTCAGAGGTTGCGGTTCCTGTCGTTTGCGCATTTTTATAGCTCATTCGTACCGTAACATTGTTATAGTTTATTTTGCGTTTCCAGCTGGTAATAGAGGCAAACCCATTTCCAAGGAATATAGAATCAACCGTCAGATCCGCGTACCTCAGGTACTCGTTATCGATGAGAACGATCAGCAGCTGGGAGTAATGAGTCCTCGTGAGGCTTACGAATTAGCTCACGAACGCAGTTATGACTTAGTAGAAGTCGCTCCCTCTTCCAAACCGCCGGTATGCCGCTTTATGGATTACGGCAAATACCGCTACGAGCAGGCTAAAGCCGAGCGCGAGAGCAAAGCCAAGCGCAAAGTTCAGGAATTGCGCGAAGTTAAGCTTAAGCCTAAAGTCGGCGACCACGACTTCGACGTCAAGGCAAAAACCGTACAGCGTTTAATCCAGGACGGCGATCGCGTAAAAGTTAGTTTGCGCTTTAAGGGCCGCGAAGTTGTGCATACAGATTTAGCCATAAAACTGCTGGAGCGTCTCTTCGAAATCGTCAAAGAAGATGCTGTCATCACCCAAAAACCGATTTTAGATGGCCGCCAAATGGTTATGGTTCTTGCTCCTAAAGTTTAGGGAATCTGCCTTTTTGCTGCAAATAGAGTGTGTCAGCCTGTATTGTGGTTCAAAGACTAAAAAGGCTGACTGAAAGGATCATCAATATGCCTAAGATTCGCACCAGAAGATCCGTGGCGAAGCGAATTCGTTTAACCGCTACCGGTAAGATGAAGAGAATGAAGCAGTTTTCCGGCTGCCACCACATCCGCGAGAATAAGAGTCCCAAGAGAACCCGCAATTTCCGCGAAATCGTAATCGTCGACCACACCGACGTCAAACGTATGCGGTCTTTAGTCCCTTATCTGTAGGCTATTTAAGCCGTTTGCTAAAGAGGCGCTATCAGCGCCCATTATTGAGGCTCGGCGAAAAATTCGCAGCCTATTGGAGGATTTAATATGCCCAGAGTTAAGCGCGGCACTATTGCCATTAAGAAACGTCGCACTTTGATGAAAGCCGTTAAAGGCTACCGTGGCGCTCGCAGCCGTCGCGTAAGCTGCGCTCAGGAAGCTTTCCACCACGCTCAGCACTATGCCTACAGAGATCGCCGTGCTAAAAAGCGCGATTTCCGTAGCCTGTGGATTACCCGCATTAATGCGGCTGCCCGCACCTGCGGTATCTCCTACAGCCGCCTGATGAACGGTCTCAAGATGGCTGGCATCGAAATGAACCGCAAGGTTTTAGCTGACATCGCCGTCAACGACATCACTGCTTTTGCTAAACTCGCTGAAACCGCTACTAAGCAGCTGGTGGCCGCGAAGTAATCTCATCGAAGCATTACAAGTAAAGAAAGCAGTTAAAAGCCCTCTCTGCTTCAGTCATAGCAGAAAGGGCTTTTCTCATTTTCAGGTTTCCATCGCTTTCAGCCGCCCTGCGATAGCAAAGGTTTTCAACAGCCTTGCGGCCAAAGACCCCCAGCAGCCTTGCGGCCCAAAAATTTAGGCTGGACAGGCTTCCCTTTGTTTGCGCCTACGCCAGCGCCATATCCGCGCTATCATATAAAAACTAACACAGACGGCTATAAGTGCGCAAAAAGCCGCCACCCATGGCAGAACCACCGATAAAATAGAAGCTGTCAGCGACAGCGCATCTTCTATAAAGGACAGAACTGTGTTGCCCATTCCCAAATGAATAGGTGCTGTGGCGGTTGCTGCCGCATGGACAGCGCTTTTGCCAGCGTGAACACTAAAAGCGGTACCGCCTCCCACGAGAAGTCCCAGCAGCAGGGCGACTCCCCCATCTACTTGAGTGAGCAGCGAAGAGGATACTATAGTTCCCGCAGCGGGACGGACAAATGTCCCCACGGAATCGAGAAAGTTATCGACTGCAGGAATTTTATCACCCACGATCTCCACTATGGTAGCTATAACTAAGGCCACCAACACGTGAATATCACCGATTATAGCCATGCTGTCATTGACCTGGACATAGCCGAAATGAGCCAAAACAGATACAAAAAGCATAGGCAGCCAAGCCCGCAAACCTGCACAGGCGGCTAAGCTTACTCCCATTAAAACCGGCACAACCCAATCAGCGCCGACAGCTCCTGCGCTTTCCATAATCTTTCACCTCCTTTGCGGCCCAACAGTAAAAATAGCATATATCTGCGAACTAAGTTCTTCTCTTCTGTTTTTGCTGCATTTGAATCTTCTCCAGGAAGGATAAACCGCTCCCGCCGCTTTCGCTCTTCTTGTCATCACCAGAATCATCCAGCATAGTAGAGCTGGAGGCAGAACTAAACCGGCTCTTGATCCCCATGGTATTTCCGCCAAACAGACCGCCCCCAGAAGAAGAACTACTGCCGGAGAACGCTCCAGAACTAGAGAAACCACTGCCGAAGAAGCTACTTTCTCCATCTCCGAACGCCGATTTGATAGGACCGCCTTCGATGCTGGCGGTATTGTAGGTAGAACGCGTGGCCCGCTCAGACTTCTTAGATGAAGATTGGCTCTGGTCATATAATTTGCTGGTCTCTTTTTCATCGAGAACAGCCAGGTACTGCCAGCCAAAAACTTCGCGAGACGGTGCCTCAGTAATAGCCTGCTGCATGAGCGGAATCATATCGGGGTATTTAGCGATCACAAAAGGAACCGGATTATATATCTCGCCTTCAGGAGCTGCTGTTCCCACTATGACTCGCGTCAGCTGCCCTTCTCCAGCGGAATCCCCAGCCTTGCCAGTGCTAGCCGCTGCAGTTTCACCCTTAGCTTCTTCTGCAGCGCGGGCTTCTTTGGCCGCCTTCTGAGCTTTAACCCTATTCATCTCCATCTTAAGGATCTGCTCTTCGCGCGCCTTTTTGCGGGCAATACCGTCTTTAGCGTTGGAAAGCTCACGGATGGCTACGCTGTGATTAGGATATAGCTCGAGCACCGCCTCATACATGCGTTTAGCTTCTTCAAAGTCCTCACACGAGGATAAGTTAGCTCCAGTTGACAGCAATAATTTTATAGCGTCCCCGATGTTGCCGAGTTTAACGTACGCCTGGGCCAGCATTTCGCTGGCTTCAACGTGAGAAGGGTCGATCACTACGACCTTGCGGAACGATAAAACCGCCCCGTTGTAATCTTTGAGGTGCATTAATGAATTGCCCAGCCCGCATAACGCCACAGGATCGTTATAATCGACGCGCAAAGCGTTGCGGTATTCTCTGGCAGCTTCAGCATAATTTCCCCGGCCATAATATATTTCAGCAAGCCGCAGCATCGGGGAATTATCGTCAGGAGTCAGCAATTCTAAGCGGCGGTAAATATCTAAAGCTTTTTCGCCTTCGCCAGCACTCTCCAGCTCAGAAATAATATTGCGGTAAGACCGCACAGCCTGATTGATATCGCCTTCAGACATCAGCACATCTGCCAGCTTAACCGCTATTTCAGTGTTGGTCGGATATGTTTCCTGAGCCATATTCAGGATTTTAACAGCTTCTTCTCCCTGATCGACTTCCACCAAATACTTGACGGTTTTATCTATTTCGCCGACATATTCTTCTTCGCTCATAGTGGTGCTGTACTGTTTCAGCATACAGATTCTGCCCTCGACCGAACCGGGATCAAAATCTAAAATGGCCTGAGCGACCGCATTGGCCAGCTCAGTATGCTGATTATCAGACAAATACTGATGCCAGTTTAAACACGTTTTCACCAATTTTTTAATATGGCCCTGTAAAGCGAAACAGCGCGCTAAACGGTTCACAGCGTAGCGATTGCCAGGTTCAGCTGATACCACTTCTTCATACGAGCTAATCGCATCGTCAAGATAAAAATCAGCATAACGTCTATCAGCTCTTTCCAGCAATTCGCGTATATTATCGTTCATAACCTGCAACCCACTACTTTAAGAATAATATATAACCGAAGCTAATAGTCGAATTCTTGCGAGAATTCTTCCAAGATATAAATATTTGCAATTCACTATTATTCTTATAAAAGCCTGCTATTGTGTTTCTAAATATCCACCCTGTTTTTCATCTTCCCGTGCTGCCCAAACCTCCCCGCTCGCTCGAATCTACAAAACCAGGGCACAGGCGCACATGCCACACCCGGCTAATCTTGACCTGGGCTATGCGATCCCCGGCCTTAAATACAAAAGGTTCATCCGTTAAATTGTGGGCGATCAGCCACAAATTTTTCCTGTAAAGATGATCAATAGTGCCGGGATGGACGAAAAAGCCGCGTTTGGCTAAGCCACTGCGCCCGCGTATCTGAGCTTCCCAGCCCTCTTCCAGCTGTATGGCCAAACCTAAATCAACGGCTCTAGTTTCCCGCGGAGCCCAAACAGCATCTTCGGGCAGATATAAATCAAAACAGGCATCGCTGATATTGGCTTTGTGAGGCAGCTGAGCCTGTGGGTGCCGAAGTTCCACTATTAAATTAGTATCGTAAATACTCTTATCGTAATCTAACATACCTGCATTTTTCGCGTTTGAGCTTGTATTTCATCTTATGAGCCCGTCAGCGTCATTGCTCACCGCTGAGCTTAAGTCTGAACTTAGGACTGAAGAATAAGCAAAGCCAAACCGCCAGAAGCAGGCCATAGTAAACCAATACGCCGGCAGCAGGAAAATCAGGGCAACTCCAAAGCAAAGGGCAGCTCTGCAATTTATTGGCTTCCCATAGCGCTATCTCTTCTAACATTTCACATCCCCGCCACCAAGGCCAGCCCAGCCCAAGCCATTCCACTAAGCAAGCTGTCAGCCCAGCTCCCAAAGCCAGCTCTAAAAGAGGCAAAATCAGCAAATTAGCCAAAAATGTCAAAAGCGAAAACTGCCCAAAATGGAATATCAGCAAAGGCCAAACTGTCAGCGAAACTGCTGCCGTTAAAACAAAACTGCTCTGAGCATATTTCCAGAGCCAGCCCAGCCACCATCCCCGCCTATCCAATAATTCCGCACTTAACCTATTTAGCTGGCCTTGCCACAGTACAATACCGCCCACAGCCGCATAGGAAAGCTGAAAGCCAGCATCATACAGCTGCAGCGGATTAACACACAGGCTTACCGTCAAAGCCGCTGCCCAAGAACGTCCCAAAACGGTAGGGCGCCCACAGGCCAAGCCCAGCAGCGACAGAGCGGCCATGAGCACGGCACGCACAATCGAAGGAGTAAAACCGGCTAAAGCCGCATAAATAAACATTGCTATTCCAGCCAATCCAACTCCGCAGCGCCTTGAATAGCCAAATAATCTCACCAAGGCAAATATCGCACCCAGCAACAAACCTACGTGCAGGCCAGAAGCGGCCAGCACATGGGCCACCCCCACAAAGCGCAGTTTAGCCAGCAACTCATCGCCAAGTCTCGATGTATCTCCTAAAGCCATGGCGATAAACAGGCAGGCATTTTCCCTAGGCAGAGACGTAAGGGCAGCATTTTTTAGATACACGCGCATACTTCCTATGCTCTGCCAAAAATATCCAGATACCGATGGCCAGGCGGAAAGCTGCCGTAAACCAGAAGTGTGCAGACGCCAGTGAATACCGCGCTGGCGGCAATAATCGGCAAAACCACCCTTCCCCACAATCGCTTTTAACTGGCCGCGCATTTCCACGCGCTCTCTCAGTTCTGGGCCGCTTGAGCCAGGCCAGGTGAGCCATATCAGCGTTTTGTGATGTAAACTGCGCCACACCAATTCAGCTTTGGGGTTAGGGCTGATGGCCGCGGCCTGCTCGGCTACCACAAGAGCACTCATTCCCTTTTTGCGGGATTTCGGGCCTTCTGCTATATAACCGCGAAGTGCTATCTCAGCGCCTGGCCAGCTTTGCAGCGGATCGTCTGTCAGCGCTTTCAGCCCTGCATGAGCCCGCGTTATCCCCAGCCCAACTCCACACAAAAAAAGCAGCAAAACAGCCAGAAACTGCCGCCACACCCCGAATAGCAGCGCCAAAGCACCCCCTAAGGCCAAAGCTGCACAACCTGCTGGCACAACCTGCTGGCAATCCCAAAGACAAGCCCCCACGCCGACGGCTACTCCCCAAGCCATAGCGAACAGCCAATATTTCTGGAGCTGCAAACGCAGCCCGCGATCCCAAGAAAAAAACCTCACACCCCCAGTATCAGCTATTAATGTTAACACCGAGTTGTCAGGTTTTTTCTTTTCTTTTAAATTATTATTGCCTAAAAATTAATAGAGCAATATTATATTTAATTTAATTACTTCTGCTTTGCACTGCTGTTGCAATCCACGCTGCTAGTTTAAGGAGCACGGCAAACCAGCGCCGCGTGGCTGACTTATTGTAAGTGGGGGGCTGACTATTTAAAAGGCACCGCTTCCCAAAGAGGTTTCAGCAGAGGAATATCCACAGTATCCACTCCATCGAAGGGACGTTCCGGAGCATGAGTTTTCACTTCGCCAGCCTCGCCGCCAGCGCTATCCACATCGTCAAAGGGACGCACGTCTTTTTCTGCTGTGACCGATGAAGCCGCGGGCTGAGGATCTTCGGGCTTAGCAGGCGCAGGAGACGCCGCAGGCTTAGGCGCTTCGGGCTTAGCAGGCGCAAACTTTTCTTTAGCCGATTGTTCCGCTTTAACTTTATCTGACTTTCCAGAGGAAGGTTTTGGTGCGGATTTTTGCTCACGGTTCGGCGCAGCTGCTGGCGTGGGGGTTGCCCCAATATTGCCGGGAAGTTTGGCCTTTCGGCTATCGGTCGCGGCCAAAGGCTTCATATCTACGCCTTTCTCTGAATTATATGTGAAGCGCTCTAAACCGTGGCTCTGAGGATTAGGGCAAGAAATAGTATAGCCTTTCTCGGGCTGAAGGCTATAAACGTAATCCATGCCCATCGAGGGACAGGTGAAAATACGCGGCATATAACGCGGTTTTAAAGCTCCGAGATTAGGAGGAAATTTACCGTCGTGATCTTTGGCGTACATTTCCGTACGCGTAGCCAAAATCTCAATATTATGCGTGCACTCCAGCGTCAAACGTTCTACACGTCTTTGATTGGCAGCAATAGATAACCATCCCCAATCCACGGGAGTGAGAGTCAGTGCATGTCCGCCATAGCTCATAGGATCGGGCAAAGACAAAGTATAGGTTTGCCGGGAATTATCCACTTCATAGACAAACGGTTTAGAAGTCACCGGATCGACGGGGATAACCACTTTCATAGAAGGCTCGGTCACCATGCCGTTAAAGCCCTGTTCAATGGCTTCAAGGCTTACGGGATAGACACCGGATTCCATATAATAATATTCGATTAGACTTTGCAGACGTGCCATCTGCTGCAGGCCTGCCTGCCAGCCGCTGCTCTGAGCTGATGCCAGCCGAGTCCCTCCCCATAACGATAAAACGCTCACTGCCACCAGACCAGCAAGACAGGCCTTGTTAGTCAAACTGTTAGTCAAACGTCTGAACATCGTCTCAATCTCCATTGTCTCCACAGCCTCAGCGCCGCTGTCAGCTCAGCACCTTCAACAATAATTCAAAGAATAGCCCTGTCAAAACAATAAATGGGCAATAAAGCTACCTATTGTCCGATAACCTATTGTCCGTTAAGATGCTGTTTTAGATCCTGGAAAAATTCCTCTTTGCGCAGCTTATGCGCGGCTTTGCTTTCAATTTGGCGTATGCGTTCACGCGTAACCTTAAACTCGCGGCCAACTTCTTCTAAAGTGCGGGGATGGCCGTCGATCAAACCGCAGCGCAGTTCCAAGACGCGGCGCTCGCGAGGAGTCAGTTTATCCCCTAAAAGAGCATCTATGCGATCCAGCAATAACTTATTCGAAGCTGCCTCGGCGGGAGAAAGCGCCTGTTCGTCTTCGACAAAATCACTAAGATGCGAATCCTCTTCTTCGCCTACCGGCGATTCCAAAGAAACTGGCTCGTGAGAGATCTTCTGAATGTTGAGCACCTTCGCTTCATTCTGTTTTTTGCGGCGCTCATACTCTTCAATGACCATCGGGCTGTCTATTTTGAGTTCTTTTCCCTGGGCCTGACTTAGAGAAGCGCGCACTTCTTCCAAAGTAATAGGAAACATACGCGCAGTTATCTCTTCAGGCGACGGGTCGCGGCCTAATTCCTGAAGCAGCTGACGGGTTATTTTGGTAAGGCGATTAATAGTCTCCACCATATGCACGGGAATGCGAATCGTGCGGGCCTGATCAGCTAAAGCACGCGTTATCGCCTGACGAATCCACCAAGTCGCATAAGTACTGAATTTAAATCCCTTGGCAAAGTCATACTTTTCAACGGCGCGGATAAGACCTAAGTTACCCTCCTGAATGAGGTCTAAAAAAAGCATACCGCGGCTGATATATTTTTTGGCGATACTCACCACTAAGCGCAGGTTATGTTCAGTCAGACGCCGTTTGGCCTCTGAACCTTGCCAGACGGAACGCTCAAGTTCCTTAAAATGCACTAAAGCGGAAGCCGAAGAGCTATCTTCTTGGGCGCTTAACTGGGCGCTGTAACGCTGACGGGCTTCCTTCCAATAATGATCGACAAACGCTTTGCGATCCATGAGGTCGCGAAAGTCAGGCAGCCACTTATCTACATCGGGCTCATTGTTAAAGAAGCGAACTATCTCGGCAAAACTGCGTTTGCGCGAGGCGCTGCCATCATCGCTGCCGCCCCTTTTGCTCCCGTTTTCATCGACATCAAAATCTAAAGTTACAAAATCGCCAATTTCCTCTGCATAGCCATCTTCTGAGGAAAACATATCCAAAAGGATAGCGCGGAAACCATCTATCTGCAGCATTTCAGCTAAAGCGGCCGTGCCCCGGCGCATATTCTGAGCTAGCTGCACTTCTTCGTCATGCGACAGCAATCCGTAATCACCAATTTCTTTGAGATAAAGACGCACCGGGTCGTCGGTTGCCCCTATATCTATGGAACGCGAAATGGAAGTTTTGCGCGAAGATTTTTTCTTTACCGTTTCGCTTTTGGCCGGGATACCAAAACTATTTTCCAAAGCGATTCCAGCTTTAGAACTCAAAGGATCAGTGCTATAAACAGACTCGGCTTCGTCATCTATATTTTTATCGCCGATAAGATCGGCTCCCATGATCTCATCTTCACCGACATACTTTTCATCGGCTATATCGCTGTCCTCGTCGTAATTAGAATCCCCATCCTGCTCATAGTTGATATCTAAATCACCGGAATCTTCAGAAACATAAATGTCAGCGCCTATAGCCTCATCATCGCCGTCTTCTAAAAAAACGTCGTCATCTAAATCTGGTAGATCTCCGTCCGCCGAAGGCAGAGCATCCTCTAAAAAATCATCTTCGTCTTCATCAAAATCATGGGCTTCACTGACAGCGGGAGTTTCTTTAGGCTTATTTTTGGATTTGCTGCCCCGCACTTTAACGCTTTTTGTTTTGCGCGTTTTTTTCGGTTTAGCAGGCATGGCCGTTTCTAAGCTGGCGCTGTCGATGATCCCGTCGCCCAAACAATCCGAATTCAGTTCCGCATCAAGTTCCGCCTCAAAAAAATCCGCTCCTGACTGGGAATCCATGGCACCATCTTCCTGGATATGAGAGTCACTGGCCACTATTATCCTCCTTGATGCCGCTAAGCCCCCCATACAGACCATACGGCATACCGCTAAACCAACCGTAACATCGTCGCTTATGCTGACCTGCTGTCTTATTTGTTAAATTCCTTCAATTTAGTAGATTATTTTCAAACAATCTTGTATAATAATGCAGAAGGGTGTAAACTTAGACTTTAGGTCAATAAGCAAACGTCCATAGACCTTCCCCCTATTCTTATTTCTCCCTGCTTAAGTTTTTCTATTTTTTATCTTTATTAAGCAAGCTCAAGAAAAGTTACGCAGTAGCTGCAAGTATTCCTCATAACGGGAAGCACTAATATTAATACTAGAATTAATGCTCGATTCTGCCTGTTGCTCGGTCACTATTCCCCGGCGCAGAGCATCCCAGCGTGAACGCCACACATGATCGCGAAGTGACGCTGCTATCCTGCGCATATTATCCTCATCGGCCTCGCCATGAAAATAACGTTTTAGCTGAGTGTATTCCTGATAGCGGGAATCGCTGTTATCAATATTGCCGGCATCCAGGGCTGGTACTATTTCCAGACGCAAAGTATCTAAACGCCTGCGCCACATACGATCGCGCACAGCCAAGGCCAATTTCCGCACGTCTTCAGCATCAGTTGCCATTTTGTCGCGGGTCAGCAGTTCAGCTAAGCGTTTGTTTTCTTCTGCATCTGGCTCCGCCGACAGCAATTCCGGCAGAGAAACGGCCTCGGTGCGTTCCTCGAGGTTAGGCAGCGTGAATAAGGCGTAAAAATATGTCCTCAGCTGTTTATCTTCCAGCATATAGTCCAACATGTCCACAGTTACAATTTCGCGCACTAATGAGATCCAGCGCGGCTGGGATACGCATATCGTAAACAGCTCTTCCTCGGCGGTAAAACGCCGGATGCTCTTGCGCACATTCGTTCCCGCACGGCTGAAAGAACGCAGCATACTGTAAAGGCGCGTTTCGCTGCTACCGCTGTAAAAAGACAGCCGGCGCAGATAAGCATCGCGGCGCACCGGGTCTTTGACTTGGCGCAATAGCGGCATAATTTGTCTCACAAAATCAGCCTGGCCTTCCGGTGCTGTCAAATCTATAGCTTCACTGGCTAACAGTTTGCGCATCTTATAAGAGACTATACCTTCAGCCTCGTTTAGCGCTTTCTGCACTTCTTCTAAGCCTCTCTGCGCCAAGGAATCCGGATCGTCACCGGCCGGCAAAAAAACCGCCTGAGCTCGCAGCCCGGCTTCTTCAATAATCTCATTAGCGCTAAGAGTCGCTTTTTCTCCAGCAGCATCGGAATCGTACATCAAAAAGACATTAAACGCCTCGGCAGAGCCACGCTCACTTACAGAAAAGCGCTTAAGCAGCTGAGCCTGTTCCTGGGTAAATGCCGTGCCGCACGAGGCTACTGCGGTAGTCACTCCCACCTGATGCAGAGAGATAACATCGAAGTAGCCTTCTACTAAAACGCAGACATGCTGTTTTTTTATATCGTTTTTCGCCCAATTTAGTCCATAAAGGGTGTGGCGCTTGGAATACCACGGCGTTTCCGGGGTATTCATGTACTTAGCGACATCTTTTTTGCTGTCGTCCAGCCGCCTCCCTCCGAAAGCGACAACCCGGCCCTGCACATCGCAGATGGGATAGATTAGACGCCCCCGCATAATATCGCTGGGACCATAGTAATTATTGTCTCTGATCAATCCGCATTTCAATATTTCTTCCGTTTTGAAACCCGCTTTAAGCAAAGTATTAAGCAACATACTATTATCCGGAGAATAACCTAAACGGAATTTCACAGCGGTATCGCGGGCTATATTGCGGCTAATCATATATTCGCGGCCGAGCTGTCCGTCGGGATTTTCCAGCAGCATCGCATGGTAATAGTCAGCGGCGCGTTCTAGCAAATTTAAAGCGCGCAGGCGTTCGGAATTATCCTTCTGCGCCGTTTCCGAAAGCTCAAAAGCCACGCCGGCTTTTTCTGCCAAAAGACGCACAGCTTCGAAATAGCTGAGATTTTCCATGCGCTGTACAAACTGAAATAAGTTTCCGCCCGCCTGGCATCCGAAGCAATACCACAGCCCGCTGTCGGGATCGACATTCATGGAAGGAGTCTTTTCATCGTGAAAAGGACATAATCCCAGATACTTGCTGCCTGAACGGCGCAGCTGCACATATTCACCAATCACATCGACAGGACTTAGGCGCAGGGATATTTCTTCAGTAATGTTTTGCGGTATCGCACCAGCCATAAACGCCTCTTTGGACACGAAATATTACTAAACAACTCAGCCGGCTATTCAGCCAAATCTCACTATACTACAGATGCAAAACTGCAGATGCAAAAACTCTGGCAAAAACATACGCTAACAAGCGCATAGCCACTGATAAACGCTCTAAAAAAGCAGATCAAAGGAGTGCTACATCTATTGCAGAATTCCCGCTCATGAATATCGACAACGTGGACAAAAATAAGCATTCTGAAGAAAGCCGACGGCGCGAAGAGCAAAGGCGTGAAGCTGAAGCAGCTTTTAATATGATACCCATAAAGCAAGCAGTTGATGTGGGGGAAGGAATGTTATACAATTCTTCGCTGCGCCAACTGCTGCCCATGTTTATCATCGGCTACATCGCTTCGGTATTTTTAATCTATCAAGGATTTCAAGGACTGCGCATCTATCCTGCTGAAACAGGCGATGCCTTCCGCTATATTGCCGGTTTTGTTCCCCTTATTTTGGGCGCTGTCATAATCATAGCCCTGACCGCACTGCTCATTAAGAACCATGGGCGAAGAGTAGGCTTATCTAAGACTTACTTTCTCTATCGCAGCGGATACGGAGGCATGAAAAAAATGACGTGGAAAACCGTATCTATCAGTACTCCTATAGGCCAAGAGATGAATTTTTTCAGCGTAGCCATCATCACTGACGGCAAAACAAGCGTACAAATTGAAAAATGCTTTTTTCCAGATTTTATAGAGATTTGCCAGAACATTCACGATCTCAGCAAAGTCGCCCGCCGTTCCAAGTAACTGTAAAATTATTTATAACTTTAGCCAGAAGAAGTTATCTAGAAGAATCATTTTCATCCCAAGGGCTGCGATACCCCCCCCGCCAAGCTCGAGGCAGGCAACAGACCAGCAGACTCGGTTCACTGGCAAAGAGCTTGAGAACCGCCCATCCTAAACGCATATAATCTTGAATTTTTGGCCTAAGGTCTCTTTTGGAATTCATTTTGTCTCCCCGTTGCGTATATTCCGGCAGTCTTCGCGCAAACGATCGACTTCATTTTGAGTTAAAAAACGATACTCCCCACGCCGTAAACCGCTCAGCGACAGGCTTCCTATCCGGGTGCGCCGCAGAGCCGACAGAGGGCAGCCCACAGACGCCAGCATACGTTTTACTTGATGCTTGCGTCCCTCGTGAATAACCAAACGCACCAAGCCATTGCTCAGCACTTCTGCCCAAGCGGGATGAGTCAGCCCATCTTCCAGCATGACTCCCCGGCGCAAGCATTCTAACTCCTCTAAACCGGGAATCTTCTTAACTTTAGCCACGTATTCTTTTTCCACACCATAGCGCGGATGGGTTAGATGATAAGTAAGATCACCGTCATTGGTCAGCAATAGCAAGCCTTCGGTGTCCATATCCAAACGTCCCACTGGCACAAGGCGTTCCGGTATATCGCTAACTAAATCCAGCACCGTTGCCCGCCCGCGCTCATCCTGGGCGGTGGTAACATAGCCGGCCGGTTTGTACAGAGCGACATAGACCAACTCTTCGCGGCTATACTGTCCCAAAGGCTCGCCATCCAGACAAACCAGGGTTACACCGGGATCGACCTTATCTCCCAGCACAGCCAAACGGCCCTCAATAGTCACGCGGCCCTGAACGATAAGCATCTCACAGCCACGGCGAGAATCGATGCCCAGGGAGGCCATATATTTTTGCAGTCTTTCCATGCTCATTCCCAAACAGTGACTATAACATTGCGTTTATGAGAACGTTCACGATGTTCCCAGACATAAACACCCTGCCAGAGCCCCAGCCCCAGCCGGCCATTAATTACAGGTATCGCCAGGCTGACTTCCGTTAAAGCTGCTTTTATATGAGCCGTCATATCGTCGCGCCCCTCAGCTGTATGAGTGAACCAGCTTTCATAGCGCACATGCTGGGTTAGAAAGGCTTCCAAATCTGCCTTAGCCGTGTAATCGGCATTTTCCTGAACACAGAGGCTTGCCGAAGTATGTGTAATAAAAATATTGCACATACCATCACTAATATGGCTGCGTAAAATAGCTCCATTAACGGCTTCGGTTATTTCATAAAGTCCCACTCCGGAAGTGGGAACTGTCAACGAATGATGAAACATATCAAAAAATTCACCCTATAGCAGAGGTAACCTTCAAGGAATAGAAATGTTTTAGGAGAAGGTTTAGAATTGTTTGCTTTAACAATCGAGAGCGAGTGCCTGAATCGACTCGCCGACAAGCAAAGTCAGCAGCTGTTTACCAGCTCCACTTGCGGAGGAATAAGTAGTTTTGCCGAATACTGACGAACTCAATCAACAGACGCCAGAATTAACGCCTTGGGATCTTTTTATTTGCGTAGCTGGTCGCCCTGAAGGCATAGCTTTAACGCGTCTAGCCCACGTACTGCAAGTTGAGAAAGAAAGAACGCTTATACGCCCCATGGGTGAATTAGCAGAAATGGGGCTGATAGTTGACCACGGAGACCGCTATAGTTTATCCACCGCTAAATTCGCACAAAATTTTAAGAATACTTTAGACTACGCCATAGCCTACAATTACGATTACAATGCCTTTCTTAGCCCGGAGATGAAAGATTTTCTCTCTCTAGCCTACCGCCACGATTATTTTACCGAATACGATCTGGGCAAAGAGAAACTTTATCCCGAGGTAATAGCCCGTTTAATCCGCAATAAACTGCTCATAGTCTATAGTTTTAAGCCGTTCCGGGGCAAATTGGTGCAAAACCCCTTCTTAGATGGTCTTTGCGCATTCTTAGACGTGCGCAAGGGCAATCTTTTTTCCGGCATTTTCCGCAAAAAACTGCCTCTGGAGCGCATAATCAGGGAAAAATTGCAAAGCGACAGCAAAGAACAGATCGCCGCCGCTAAAAAGCTATTGGGAGACGAGCTGCTATCCCGTGACTTTTCCATTATGCCCGCCAATATTATCGCCCTGAAAAAAAGCGTCATGCACGAAGACACTGAAGTTTTCGACGAAAACTCTACCAAGTCATACAAACGCGCTTGGGAAAAAATGCACGAAAACATCAAAGAAGGCAAAAAACTATCTATCGATCTCGTCAAAGAGTATCACTCTATTTGTATGGAGACCACGGACCTAGGCGGCAAAATACGCGATTTCGAAGTTGTCATACGCAACAACCCCTATTTTAAAACAGCTCCCCCTGCCAAGGTGTGGTTTTCTCTGCTAGAATTAATTAATTTTATCAACATGGTTACCGTCGATTCTATCTCTGAAAAGCTGGCAACCGCGGCAGTTTTTTACAACGAGTTTATATATATCCATCCCTTCGAAGATGGCAATAGCCGTTTAGCCCGCATACTGCTGGGGCACATACTCAACGAAAACGAGCTGCCTTTTGAAGAGATACCCAACAGTTATGAAGTGCGCTTCCTCATGGCTACCAAAGGATACCGCAAACGCAATGACAACGTTCTCAAAGAGATGCTGGAAGAAATTTATATCAGCCATCTCAATATGCAGGAATTAGACCAGGCTCTCAGTCTGGAAGAGAAAGATATACCCAAAAAAGTTACCTACAATTACGATCAGTATGGTAAAAAGCCCAAAGCTCAAAAAGAAAGCTAGACTATTTTATCTATATCAGTCAGGCCCAGATGCCGAGCCAGCATCTGCATATCGCTGGGCATCGGGGCGCTAATGGTAAGCTCCCTTTCGGTAAAGGGATGCCGCAAAGTTATGCGGGAAGAGTGGAGCATAGGGCGCTGCGCTAAAGTGTGCATTTGCCCGCCATACAGCTGATCTCCATACAAATGTACGCCTACGCTGAAAAGATGTGCGCGGACCTGATGTTTGCGCCCAGTTTCCAACTGCGCTTCGATCAGGGCAGCCGATCCGCTGCCCTGAAGTACCTTAAATAGGGTCACTGCCGCCACAGCTCCCGGGCTATTGAGCTGGACCCGGCCTCCCCGCCGCTGCGGGCTGCCCAAGGGAACTGCTACTTTTTTTACACCCTTTCCAGACCAAAGGCGGCCATGCGCCAAAGCCAGATACACTTTAATTAAGCTATGCGCAGAGAACTGCTGGGCTATAGAGGCATTAGCCGCCTTGCAGCGGGTAAAGATCACCACCCCAGATGTTCCCCAGTCTAAGCGCTGATGCACGCCGATATAACCGCTATTCCCGTCGCGTTTTACGAGCTGACTCTCTAATATCCCGATCAAGTGCCCGCGCTGGGGATCGAGGTTGGCGTGCATGGGCAGGCAGGCGGGTTTATTGACAGCTATAAGCGCTTCATCTTCGTAGAGAATTTCCAAACTTTCTGGATAAATATCGCGCTTTTCCGAAAATTGCTGGTGACGGACGTTAAGGCGTTTAAATGGCAAAACTGGCTTCATGATAGACGTACTTTAAATTAGCAGCTGTATTTTTGCAAGCGCCCGCCTTATAATAAAAGTAAATGCAGCAGAAATTAGCTAATCGCTGGCTAAGCGGCATTAAATATTGGATATATGATAAATAGTGCATTCAAACAAGGGAATTTTATTTGCAAGGACGAAATTTTTTAGTTTAGCTCTACGAATAATAAAAGGAGGACCAAGCGATGAAACAGCTTAGATATAAAGTAACGCTATCCGCCTTGCTAATATGTTTGTTAGCGCTGCCCGCTTTGGCCGCGCCTGCTTCTCTCTCCAATAGCGAGCTAGAACGCATTTTAGCTCCCATAGCACTTTTCCCTGACTCGCTGCTGGGAAACATTTTAACTGCGGCGACACGGCCCGATGAAGTTATCGCTGCTGATGCCTGGATAGCCGAGCACTCCGATCTTTCCGCTGACAGGATCATGAAAGAGTGTGAATCTCAGCCCTGGGATCCCAGCGTAAAGGCTTTGCTTCTCGTTCCCGAGACCTTGGAACAGATGTGCAATAATATGACCTGGACCCAAGAGCTTGGCAACGCTTTTGTAGATCAAAATGACGCGGTTTTTACAGCGATCCAGAATTTGCGCAAAAAAGCCAAAGACTCGGGATCGCTGCGGGACAGCAAAGACGTCAAAGTGATAACCGATCAGGATGGAAGTATTTCCATCGGCTCTGCTGATCCCAACGTGATCATTGTGCCTCGTTACTCACCCAGCGTCGTTTACGTAGATTCTCCGAGAATCAGTACCACATCGGCCATTGTTTGGGGCTGTGTTTTCGTAGCGGGAATCGTCTATGACTGCTGCGTATGGGACTGGCACAGGCATCACTATTGGTGCGGCCCCGGCTACAACCACTGCTATTATTACGGCGGCATCTTCTACCCTTGGGGACCGCGCTGCTATGTGCCCCGGCCTCTGCATCACCGCCACGGCCCGCCCCCTCCGCCTTGCCGCCCTTCTCGCCCACCGCACTACGACAGGCCCAGCCATCAGGCTCACCGCGATTATTACCGCGCTCCCGATTACCACGGACGTCACCACCAGCCCCACGGAGGCTCTGTCCAGCCGCATAACAGCGATCCAGCCGTTAATCCCCGGCCAAACAATCACTTGATCAACCCTAACGCAGTGGCTTCTTCCCAAGACGGCCGCAGTATGCGCCGCGATTCTACCAGTTACAGCACCCCAGAACACAGGCAGAACAGGTCGCGTCAGCAGCACAACAGCACCACTAGCAGACATAGACTGAGCAATGGCCACGCTAATTTAATTCCGCGCCAGACCATAGATTCAGCGTCCGTCTCTACGTCTCATAACGCTTTTTCCGGTAGCCGCCAGCGCGGAGGCAGCCACAGCGCCAGCATTGGCAGCCAAGCGTTTTCACGTCCTAGCAGCGCCAGCAGCAGCCTTACGCCCTTGACTGGAAGCAATAGCAACCTTGGCCATTTGCATTCGTCCTCATCCCGCAGCAGCTCTTACAGCAGCAGCCGCTCATACAGCAGTGACCAATCGCTAAATAGCCATAGACAATCCAGCTCTAGCTCAGGACGCAGCTTCAGCAATCATAGTTTGCCGCGCAGCCACAGTTTCTCGAATAGCTCTAGGAGTATCGGTCATACCTCTAGCAGCACTCGAGAATATGGTTCGCGAAGCAGTCGGCATGGACGCAAATAAGCGCCGCAAATAAGCAATAAGTAAAAAATATCCCCACCTTGAAAAGACCAGGCGGGGATATTTTTTATGTTTATGGGATCATGGCATAATGTGCCAGTTCTAAAGCATATTAAGCAGTTGATTGTAAACGCCAGCACTACGTTTGACGCTTACTTTTTATTCCTCTGGGCGATCATTTCCCCCACAATAGCGACAGCTATT
The DNA here is from genome assembly GCA_030535355.1 of bacterium. Classification (GTDB taxonomy): domain Bacteria; phylum Vulcanimicrobiota; class Xenobia; order Xenobiales; family Xenobiaceae; genus JAFSXO01. The sequence goes on from JAUNIO010000006.1 coordinate 91,383, forward strand.
TCCTCAGGAGTCTCAGCCCCAATGTCCAAACCGATGGGAGCATGGAGAGAAGCGATCCAGGAATCAGCATAGCCCATTTCCCGCAAGCGCTCTCGGACTAATTCAGTGCGATGATGGCTGCCAATCATGCCCAGATACAAGCATTTTCGTCCATTAATAGCGTGCAGACACTGTTCATCACAGCGATGGCCCCGAGTAATGATCACTATCGAAGTAGCCTGGTCAATAGACAGTTTAGAGAAATACTCGCGGAAATCCACGCTCAAGACTTCAGCAGCTTCTGGGAAGCGCTCTGGCGTGGCAAATTCGGGGCGGTCATCGACGACGGTGACCCGATAGCCGCACAAAGCTGCAATCCGCACCAGAGGAACTGCCACATGGCCAGCCCCAGCTACGATCAAGCGCAGTTCAGGCATCATAGGTTCGGCGTAGATGCGGCAGGCCAAACTTCCCATAGCCACATTTTGGCAATAAGGCTGCCGAGTTTTCTCGGTTTCCCGAGCTGCTTGAAGCAGCATGTTCCGCCACTCGTCGGGAAGAGGATGCACGCTTGTTCCCAATACGCGCCCATCTGACCAAACCGCAAAGCGCTGCACATTGGCGCTGCGCATAACACCGCAGCGCTGCGGAATTGGCATTTCCTCACCCTCTTCAATCCACACCGCCACAAGTGCGCAAGGAGCAACGCCGGAAGTCTGGCTCTGCAAAACATTAAGCAACAGCTCCCCGTTGGGGATGCCCGCATTCAGAGGTTCCAACAGAACCTCCTGCATACCGCCGCAGACGAGAACTTCCTCGCTATCCGATCTTTCAACATCTGCTTTAGTATGACGCATTTCTATGCGGCAAATTTTGCATCCGCCTTTTTCGGCAACTTCCAAAGCCTCGCGGCTGGCCTCCGCTTCAGGACAGCCTCCGCCAATAGTCCCCAGCATCAGCCCCTGAGCATTGATCAGCATTTTCGCTCCCGCACGGCGCGGGACAGAACCTTCCGTGCGCACCACAGTGGCTAAAGCCAGCCGTTCATCGGCCATTAAACTAGCGCACAATTTCTCATAAAAGTTCATTATTTACCCTCAGCTTCGTTGCTGGGTTCATCTTCCCAGATAGGCATAGGTTTAAGCTCAGAAGCTATCGGCTCCAGATCGGGAACGGCGTTAGGCTGCCTGGATTCGCAGTTCTGAAGTTCAGACGCCTCACCTTCAGTATGCACAGCGTTTTCGCTCATCTCAGAAACCAGCTCCGCCGCTTTTTCAATAGGTTCCACCGGCCATAAACGCTGCATAGAGGCCACTGCTTCAGCGGTATTCTCATCTACATATTCTGATAAAACAGCGCTTAAATCATCATCTGAGCTATATTTCACATTTACGCCATCGGCGTTAAGGTATTCACGAATTGCCGTCTGCAGCCACAGGGCAGAGTTGGCCTGCAAGGCTTGCCCTGCCAGCATGTAGGCGCGCAAAAGCTGCGGATCGCAGAGCAGCATAGCTTTGGCAGACGCATGGGGGTGAAGGCTCTGTAGCCACAGCCAGGCCCTGGCTGCAGGCTCCGTCTGCTTATAGGGAGCCATCTCCTGATGTCTTTCCAGGCGCTTTATCAGCCAAATGATGACCGCTACAGGAGCAAGCACCAGCAGTACCTGCTGCCAGGTCATATCGCTAAACCAGCCCAAATCGCTCATTATTGGGATACCTTAGGCGCAGGAGAAGTGCCAGGCGCTTCCTTAAGCATGATAGGAGGACGATCCAGATGCTTGGGATTGTCGGGATTGATACCGCGGCCGATCGCCATATAGAAACAGTACAGCTGAACCACAGGAAGTACTAGCAGTCCGCGGCACACCTCATTAACACCGGTTTTCAGTTCTAGCACATCATCGCAGCTGCGGCTAAGCGGCGCAGAAGCGGAATCGCATATAGCCAAACGATTGACGCGGGTGGACGCCAAATCTCCGATAATCTTCTCCTCAGTTTGGGCAAAACTGTTGGACATCAGCCCCATCACCGACATTTGGTTGGTCAGGCAAGCATGGTAACCGTGACGGTACTCCACAAAGGTATTGGCCTCAGAAGTTATGCCCACGGCCTGACGCAAGGTCAAGGCCGACTGCTTGGCCAGCCCTAAGAAAGGACCAGACCCCAAGAAAACGACATGGGAAGGTTTTTTCTGCACCATACGCTGAGCCATGGTCTGCCATTTCGGCAGATTGTCTCCCAAAAGCCCAGGCAGCCGATTCAGTTCGGCGCTTAAGACATCGCGCCCTGACAGCCAGGAGACCAGCGTATAACCGATCAGCAGCATAGCCGTTACGGTACTGATCGCTATTTTAGTAGAATCCTTAACCTGTTCAAAGGTTAGCGCCTGATGTGCTCTCGCCGCCAGCACCGCATCCCCCATCTCCACAGCCAGCATCTGAGCGCGGGGATCGAGCATTTTCAAGCGATCCATTCCCCAGCCTATTTCCTCGGCCAAATCGCCCTTCGACAACACCACCGCCAAAGTTTTAATGCGCACATCGTAAGGTGCCCGGCGGCCGTAAAGCAGTTCGCTGGCCGGCACGGCCACGGAATTAAGGCCCACAATAAGATTGGTAATGCGCGCCATAGACAAAGCAACATTCAAGTAATCGCCGCTGGTTACGTAGATCACCTGCCCGAAACCCTGAGTTTTCAGCCAGTTTTTAACGGCATCGGCACGGTTATTTAACTCTGCCAAAACAGCCCGCCACATATCGGGCTGGCCATGAATCTCATTAAACAGTGTAGAACCTTTTCTATAAAGCACAGTTTCACCTCAGTTTCAGTCTGGCGACCGGACGATTAGGATTGAACGCAATAATTTCCCTAATTTCTCCTCTGCCTCCTGCATTTTCTTCAGCCTCCTGCTGGTCTCTCAAAGGAAGCTTGTCTCCCACCCATCCTTTGGGGGGAGTCAGATTGTTCGCAAGTTAGCTGAAACTTAATGATATTAATCAATAATGCATGGTCTTTGTCTTAGAGCAAGTCTCTTTATACTGCCTATTTTCATCTTGATCAAACGAAGTATTGTCTTGGGTGGACTGCTGCTCTTTGCGCAGGCGAGCGCTTTTCTTTGGGCCTACAGGCTGGGACTCTAAAACGCTTACTTTGAAATCAACCCTTATGTCGGCCAAACAGGGGAACTGATGCCCGTCCACCTTCTTAACGACTTCAACCTCAGCTCCGGGCTTAAGGGGATCGATTACGTAGGATTCCAATAAATCGTAATGTTCGAAACGTTTGCTTTTAGCCATCAGCTGCAGCATAATCGGGCGGTCAGTAACTGTGCCTCCCTCATTTTTAACGCGGGCATGAATTTCATAACTGGTAAGGTGAAAGCTCATCAGACGCTGAATATCCAAGCCGCTGATAGTCACCTTAGCTGGAGCGGGAGCGGCATCCTTATTTTTGGAAACATCCGCCGGTGAAAAAGCGGATTCCGCAGAATTTGGCGCGTCATAATAGCGCACTCCTTCAGGCGCTGTACCGGGATTCATACCGCCATTGGGTCCCAGCAAATTGGGAGGCAGACTGGTATTGCCCATTCCAGGAGTATTGCCCATACCAGGCGCAATAGCGCTGCGGTTGTAGCCGCCCAGATTATTGCTCATGACCGGAACAGATAGATTTCCCATACCATTGTTGAGGGGGTAACTGCCTCTTCCCAAAACAGGCGGGGGAGTCCCCGTCCCCATACCGCCGGAATAACCACCAGACGGAACGCCGCCCTGATAGCCGCCCATTCCTGTGGACATGCCCACAGGAATGCCGAACTGATCGACTCCCATACTGCCATTGGGGTTGGCAGCATTCATGACCCCGGATTTTTTATAAATAGGAGCTATATTTTCCGGCATACGAGGAGTTTCTAAAGTATAATTGGTCGTGCCGATGGTCGCCACGCTTACTTCAGGTCGATCGTAAGGAGTCTGCACATGATCGACTTTACTGGTCAGGCCGCCTCGTCCAGCTTCGGGAAAGCGCTGCCCATTCGCGCTCAAAGGTGCATAAGCGCCAGAGGAGCTAGGGTCCACCACCACATCGCGGTACATAGCCAGCCCACCGCCGGACAAAGGTTCCAGGCGCGCCCCGATAATATTGCACAAATCGCCTAACGACATAACCAAATCGTTATCCAGCATACCGCAGGGAGTATTGAGATTGATCGTCTGGCCGCCATAAGTGCAGGTGCCGCGCCCAGCTTCCAGCATCAGGCTGGTATTATCATTCCACAGTGCTTCTACGTGTCCGCCGGAAGCCTGAACTTTAGCCCCTGTAGCCTGCAGAATCGGCGTAACCTGCACAGCTACATCACTTCCAGTAGAACCGATCAGTACTGACGGGGCCATATTTACCCCGTTGACAGACAGGGAAGCGGGAACATTGCCCTGAGCAGCCAAGGGCAAAGCTGACAGCACGAACAATCCTAAAGCTAAAGCGGTCTGACGAAACAAGATTAAGACACCTCCGAATACAAGCCAACGTACACTTGTTATACTATTATTAAAACGAACCTAGCAAGACTACTATTA
>JAUNIO010000049.1 GCA_030535355.1 bacterium
TGTTGGGGAATCGAGGTTTAGCTTGTGTTATGCTCTAGCTTATACGCAGGCATGAGCGTGGCGATAATAGTATATGAGTCAACATTCCCAATGTCATTGTGTCTTAACTAAATGACATTGGCTAAGGAGGTAGTCGCTCGTGGCTAAGAATGCTTTAGGTAAAGGCCTGTCGGCTTTAATGGGTATGGATAATCCGGATGCTCAGCTTCAGAATGAAACAGCTGCGTCAGATAAACTTGGAGTCGTTGAGCTTGAGCTTGAACAGATTCTGCAGAATCCTTTGCAGCCCCGGCGCAAGTTTGATGAGAACAAACTGCAAGAATTAGCGGATTCTATAAAAGTGCACGGTGTCGTTCAGCCTGTTATCGTCAACAAAGTTCCCGAAGGCTACCGTTTGGTCGTGGGAGAACGGCGCTTTCGCGCTTCCAAACTAGCCGGCTTATCGCATATACCTGCGATTGTCCGTGATTTTGCCGATCAGCAGATGCTGGAGGTCGCTCTGATTGAAAATCTGCAGCGCGAAGACCTCAATCCTATTGAAACAGCGCAAGCTTATCAATATCTGCTTAAGGAACATAACCTAACTCATGATCAGCTTTCTGAGCGTTTAGGCTGCAGCCGTTCCGCTGTGTCTAATACTTTGCGTTTACTAGCCTTGCCAGACGAGATTCGCGAAGATGTGATCTCAGGTGTTATTTCATCTGGGCATGCCCGGGCTATCCTCAGTTTAGATGAGGAAAGGCTGCGCTTTAAGGCTTGGCAGATAATAAAAACTGATAATTTGTCTGTGCGCCAGGCCGAAAAGTTGGTGGCTCAGCTGGCGCAAAATACAAGTCAAAGTGCAGAAAAAAGAGATTCGCAGCCTGCCTTGAGTCCGGAGTGGCAAGAGACTATTGAATTGCTGCGCGAGAAACTTAATGCTGATGTGCGTCTTTCTCCCAAAGCCAAAGGCAAAGGGCGTTTAGAATTCTATTACCATAGCCAAAAAGAATTGGAAAGCTTGCTGGAAATGCTGTTTTATATGGGACGTCGCTAATAGTTGCTGTAGGTACTCACTGAACCGTTTTTTGCTGGTGATATATTTTTGTCTGCCGCAATATCGCTAACTTATCTATAGCTGTATCTCATAGTCGCTATCTCACTATAGTTATCTCACTGTCGTTAGGAAATTTGTATGGCTGGAACAGTTTCTCTTTTTCAAAAATACCGTTCTCAGAGTTTTGCAGATTTAGTGGGGCAGGAAGTTGTCGTTAAAACTTTGAGCAACGCTATAAAAAATGGCAACCCCGCGCAGGTCTATCTGTTTTGCGGCCCGCGGGGAACTGGAAAGACAAGTACGGCGCGCATATTAGCCAAGGCTTTAAACTGTGATCGCGGCCCTACGGTTACTCCCTGTAACGAGTGCCAGTCTTGCCGGAGCATAAGTGATGGCTCTAACGTCGATTTAGTGGAAATAGATGCGGCTTCCAATACGCAGGTAGATAAGATACGCGATGTAATCGTAGATCGGGTGATGTATGCGCCAGCTCATTCGCGCTTTAAGATTTTTATTATCGACGAAGTGCATATGCTTTCGCAGTCGTCCTTCAATGCTCTTTTAAAAACTTTAGAGGAGCCACCTGCCCATGTTATTTTTATATTAGCGACTACCGATCCGCATAAACTGCCGGCTACAGTGCTTTCGCGCTGTCAGCGCCATGATTTTCAGCGTTTAACTCTGGCACAGATAGCTGCGCGGGTTAAGTACGTGTCGGCCAGCGAAGGAATGGAATGCTCAGATGAAGCGGCGGAAATGATCGCCAGAGCCGCTGACGGTTCCATGCGCGATGCATTAAGCGAACTTGGTGCTGTTGCCGCCTTAGCTGACGGACATATCAACGCTGCCATGGTGGAAATGGCCTTGGGGCTGTCTGGCAATGAAAGTATTCGCAGGTTTACGGATAGTCTTTTGGACGGCGATGCGCCAGCTGCTTTGGGGCAGCTTAACAGTATTATTGATTCGGGCCGTGATTTAAGGCGTTTAGCCAGTGAATTGTGCGAGCACTTGCGCCGTCTCCTGCTTATTATGGCCGGGGCGGCCGATGCGGACACTTTTGATATTTCTGAAGATGCTTTTCAGGCTTTGCAAGCCCAGGCTAAGCGCTTTACTATGGGCAAAGTGATGGGCTGGCTGAGTTCGGTCATTAATTTGCAGAGCAGTTTGACTCAGACCAATAATGCTCGCGTTCTTTGGGAAATGCTGACTATTCGTTTGGCCATTCCCAGCGCTGAGGATTCGCTGCATGGTTTGGCTAGGCGCGTTGAACGCCTTGAGGAATTATTGTCCGGTAAGGAGCCGCTGCCCATTAGGGAACTTTCTCCCAATAAAGAGCGTTCGGTTTTGCCAGAAACTGCTGAACAGCCTGCCGCCGCTCCTCCTAAAGCGGTAGGGACTGAAAACAAAGCGGTATCTTCACTGCGGTCTGCTCCGTCTGTACGTTCTGCTTCATCTGTACGGGCTGAAGGCACTGCGCGCCCCGCCGCTGCAAGCGTTCCAGAGGCAAAACCACGCAGTGCCCGTGATTATCTAGAACAGGAAGCAAAAAAATCTGCCGAGGAGAACCGTTCCGCAAATTTAGGCTGGGGCGATGTCTCTCCGCAGCGTTTAGCTGCTGCCTCTCGTCCCGCGCCCAAAAAATCGCCTTCTGCAGGCACTAGCGCGGCCAGCCGGGCTATTGCCGCTAATTCTAACGTTTCTCGTGACCCTAAGAGCGTTCGCGATTCTTGGCAGGTCGCTTCGCTTCCTAAAACAGCTTCAGCAGCTAAGAAACCTTCCGTGCCCGCGGCTACAGCTGCTGAGCTTAAAGACTTAAAAAGTTTATGGCTGGGTTTTCTTTCTAACTCACGCGACGAGGATATCCAGAATTATCGCCTTAACTTGGCTGAAGCTCAGCGCTTTGCATACGCAGGCGGATGCTTGGATGTGTTCCTTCCCGCTCGCCACGAAGGAGTTATCGAAGCGCTGCTGCCTAGAACTGCTGAGCTAAACGACTTAATCAGTACTTATAGATCAAATATCACTAAATTGCGTTTTTTTGCTGAAGAAAATAGGCCTTTTGCCGATGCTGGAAGCCAACAAGAGCATGAGGCGGTGGTTAATCAGATTATAACTATGTTTGGCGCAGAAATAATTGATGGATAAATTTTTGTAGTAGTATAATTTACTTTTGCAAATAAGCTGAGCGCTAACTTAAAGGAACTGCGGCACTGCAAAAGGCGATTGAAGAATAAGGGGATGTTTAGGTTTTTAACAAGGGCTTTGCTGTAAGCAAAGAGAATTTATACCGGTATATATGTTATAGCTAGGAGTATGCTATGCCTAACTTAATGAGACAAGTTCAAAAAATGCAGCAGAAAATGCAGTCTGATTTCGCTGCTGCGGAACGGGAATTGGCCCAGGCTACCGTGGAAGGGTCGGCAGGCAATGGCGCTGTAAAGGTGGTGGCCACTGGATCGCAGGAGGTTAAATCCATTAAAATCTCTGCCGAAGCCGTAGATCCTGAAGATATTGGCATGTTAGAAGACTTAGTCCTGGTGGCTGTGAATGATGCCTTGGATAAATCCCGGGAATTATCTTCTAATCGCATGGGGAAAATAGCCGCCGGCTTGAATCTGCCCCCTGGTTTATTCTAAATTATAATGTTGCCCGCTCCTTTAGAACGCTTGGTCGAGGAGTTGCAGCGCCTGCCCTCTGTCGGTCCAAAAACCGCGCAAAGGCTGGCGTTTTATATATTGTCATCTCCTCAAAAGCAAGCTGAAGCATTAGCTCAGGCTTTGATAGATGTGAAGACAAAACTGACTTCTTGTGAGGTCTGCGGCAATATCAGTGACGGGCCTGTATGCGCTATCTGTTCTGATGCCCGGCGCGACCGCAAGCTGCTGTGCGTGGTTCCTACTGTTAAAGAATTGCTGGCCATAGAGAGAACTTTTGTCTATAAGGGTCTGTATCACGTCTTAGGCGGACTGATATCTCCCTTAGACGGAATTGGTCCCGATGAAATAGGTTTAGACAGTTTAAAAGAGCGTTTACAGACTGCTGATGTAGAAGAGCTTATTATCGCTACTAACAGCACCGTAGCCGGAGAAGCTACGGTGCTGTACATAACTAAAATGCTGGAAGGTACCGATCTGCGGATAACGCGTTTAGCTACGGGGCTGCCTGTGGGCGGCGATATTGAATACGCCGACGAGAACACTCTGGGCAGAGCTCTGAGCGGTAGAATGGCGGTAACTGCTAATTCGGCATTTTAGTATTTTTAGTATTATTGAAGATAGTTTTATTTTGCTTGGGCAGGCACTGATTATTTTGTAAAGGATGAGTCTGTGTGTAAGGCGAATAGATAAAGTTTAGTCGCGTTGAACGCTTGGCCGAGTGACGCGCAAACTACTTTAAGGATGTAGCTTGTACATGAACAGCAGCGCTTTGTTTAACGTGAGTTATGGTCTTTATGTCGTTGGATGCCTGGATAATGGCCGTCCAACTGGCTGCGTAATCGACGCCTTGGCCCAAGTGGCTTCTGATCCGATTCGCATCGCTGTCGCACTGATGAATTCTAATTACACCCGCGAGGTCGTCCAAAGAACTGGCCGTCTCAGCGTTTCCGTGCTTAGCCGCGAGGCAGTCTTCGAAACCTTCAAGCGGTTTGGTTTCCAGAGTGGACGTCAGGCCGATAAATTTGAGGGCTTCCCGCACGCTTTTACCGAATCAGGTCTGCCCTATATTACGGTTCAGGCCAACGCTTATTTCGCTGGTAAGGTTCTGGAGAGCAAAGATTTAGGATCGCATACGTTATTTACCGTGGAGATCGAGGAAGCCGAGGTGCTGTCGCAGGTCCCTTCGGTGACTTATGCGGAGTACCGTCAGAATATTAAGCCCCAGCCTAACCGGCTGCCCCAAGAAATGCCCCAAGAAACGGAAAACAAGAAGATGGGTAAAAAGAAGTTTCGCTGCACGGTGTGCGGCTTTGAAGTAGAATTTGAAGGTGATGTCCTTCCCGACGATTACACCTGTCCTCTCTGCGGCGTGGGTCCCGACCAGTTTGAGCTCGTAGAAGAAGCTGAAGTAGCTGCGTCTGTAGCTCCTGCTGCCGCTAAAGCAAAGAAAAAATGGCGCTGCACGGTGTGCGGCTTTGAAGTAGAATTTGAAGGGGATACCCTTCCCGATGATTACACCTGTCCTGTATGCGGTGTAGGCCCCGATCAGTTTGAACTCGTAAAAGAGCAAGCTGCCGCCTCTACCGTCACGGAGAGCGTTAGTGATACCGTTAAAGGAGATAACAGAACCATGGAATTAAAGGGTTCCAAGACCGAAGCTAATTTGCAGGCCGCATTCGCCGGCGAGTCCCAGGCCCGCAATAAGTACACTTATTATGCCAGCAAGGCCCGCAAAGAGGGTTACGAGCAGATCGCCAATATTTTCATCGAGACCGCCAACAACGAGAAAGAGCACGCCAAGATTTGGTACAAACTGCTGCACAATGGCGAAGTCCCTAGTACAGTTGAGAATCTGAAAGATGCCGCTGACGGTGAGAACTTCGAGTGGACCAATATGTACGCTGAGTTCGCCGCCACCGCTAAGGAAGAGGGCTTTACCGAGATTGCCGCTTTATTCGAAGCTGTTGGCAAGATCGAGAAAGAGCACGAAGAGCGCTATCGCCAGCTGCTCGCCAACATTGAGGGCGGATTGGTCTTCTCCCGCGATGGCGATGCCGTATGGCAGTGCCTGGAGTGCGGCAACGTGGTCATTGGCAAAAAAGCTCCCGAGAAATGCCCTGTCTGCGGCCATGCTCAGTCTTTCTTCCAGATTAAAGCCAGCAACTACTAATTTATAGATTTGTTATCGCAAGGCTGACGTTAAAACAGAGGTGGCCTTGGATACCTGTTATCTGTTTAATAACAATGCCGTTTAGTCAGGTTTTTGTGGCTTGGCTAAACGGTACTGATACAACCGCGAAAAGAGTTAAGTAATGATTTACACCAAGGAAGTTGAATTAATGTGCCCTGTCGCTAAGGGCGCGAAGCATGAGCCAGCTCCCATTCCCGAAGAGGGCAAATGGATCAAGGCCAAAAAGATCGAAGACATCTCCGGCTTTACTCACGGTATCGGCTGGTGTGCTCCTCAACAGGGCGCGTGCAAACTCACCCTCAACATTAAGAATGGTATCATCGAAGAGGCTTTGGTCGAGACTATCGGCTGCTCCGGTATGACTCACTCTGCCGCTATGGCTGCGGAAATTCTCCAGGGTAAGACCATCCTGGAAGCCTTGAATACCGACTTGGTGTGCGATGCTATCAACACTGCTATGCGCGAGCTCTTCCTGCAGATCGTTTATGGACGCAGTCAGAGCGCTTTCTCCGATGACGGTTTGTCTATTGGTGCTGGACTAGAGGACTTGGGCAAAGGCCTGCGCTCTCAGGTTGGCACTATGTATGGCACCAAAGCGAAAGGCGTGCGCTATCTGGAAATGGCCGAGGGTTATGTGACCGGCTTGGCTCTGGATGAAAACGATGAAGTCATCGGCTATCAGTACGTCTCTTTGGGCAAGATGACCGATTTCATTAAAAAGGGCGACGATCCCAACACCGCTTGGGAAAAGGCCAAAGGCCAGTATGGCCGCGTGGCTGATGCCGTGAAGATTATTGACCCCAGGAAAGAGTAGAGGAGAAAGCATCGTGGCTTTATTTGAATCTTATGATCGTCGCATTGACCAGATCAATGCCGTGCTGACCAAATACGGTATCGGCTCTATCGAAGAAGCCGAAAAAATCACCAAAGACGCCGGGCTCGATGTTTACGCTCAGGTCAAGAAAATTCAGCCCATCTGCTTTGAGAACGCCTGCTGGGCTTACACCGTAGGCGCCGCCATCGCCATTAAGAAGGGCGCCCGCAAGGCTTCCGAAGCTGCCGCCGCCATCGGCGAAGGCTTACAGGCCTTCTGCATTCCCGGTTCCGTCGCCGATCACCGCAAGGTCGGTTTGGGCCACGGCAACCTGGGCAAGATGCTCCTCGAAGAAGAGACCGAGTGCTTCTGCTTCCTGGCCGGCCACGAGTCCTTCGCGGCTGCCGAGGGCGCTATCGGTATTGCCGAGAAAGCCAACAAAGTGCGTCAGAAACCGTTGCGCGTTATTTTGAACGGTTTGGGCAAAGACGCTGCGCAGATCATCTCCCGCATCAACGGCTTCACCTTTGTGGACACCCAGTACGATTATAAGACCGCCGAGGTCAAGATCGTCTTCGAGAAGGCTTACTCCAAGGGCCTGCGCGCTTCCGTGCGCTGCTACGGCGCCGACGACGTGCAGGAAGGCGTGGCCATCATGCACATGGAGAAAGTGGGCGTTTCCATCACCGGCAACTCTACCAACCCCACCCGCTTCCAGCATCCCGTGGCCGGCACTTATAAGAAAGAGTGCGTCGAGCAGGGCAAGAAGTACTTCTCCGTGGCTTCCGGCGGCGGCACGGGCCGCACGCTGCACCCGGACAACATGGCGGCCGGTCCCGCTTCTTACGGTATGACCGACACCATGGGCCGCATGCACTCCGACGCGCAGTTCGCCGGTTCTTCTTCCGTGCCCGCGCACGTGGAGATGATGGGCCTGATCGGCATGGGCAACAACCCCATGGTTGGAGCCACCGTGGCTGTGGCCGTATCCGTGGAAGAGGCTGCCAAGGCCGGCAAGTTCTAACTTACTGTTTAATTCTGGGGTATAGCTTATCCCGGTGAATAATACCCTCCGTTCTCGTTAGCAAGGGCGGGGGGATTTTTTTATATGCGCGAATTTTCCAGGGGTAAGAATCTCCGCTGTGAAGACTATGAACGAGGCCGACTGTGTGGCGGCGCTGATGCAGCGGTATCAGGAGCTGACGCAAGGCGGGAGAGAAAATAATTGAGCGCTGAAAGGCGCAGATTGATATGTTTTGGCATAGAGAGTTTCTGGGGATTGAAAGCTCTTTAGCAGCAGCCGGAAGTTAAAGCGTGCAGAGTAAGGTGCCTTTTTTCACCATCGGCTACGAGCACTGCTGCGATCACGCGGCACCCAGCAGCCGCATCATAGCTTTTAGTATATTCTTTTTCTTGTATTTGCAAAATGCCTTCGCGCTGCTTGCTTTCTATTTCAGCAGATGATGGGGCAAATTTAAATTCCAGAACTATTATCGTATTGTCCAGCTGAATAACTATATCGGCGCGGCCTTTTGAAGTATGCGGTTCACTGTAGGCGATTATTCCCGAACCTCTGAGAAGCATTAAAAACAGAGAACGGTACCAAAATTCATGGCGGTTCGGCAAATAATCATCGTAAGGTATTCCGGCTAAAGCAGTGTTGTAAAGCTGTACCGTTTTCTCCAGATTACCCCGGCGCAGCGCCTGCCAAATTTCCTGGCCGAGCGAGGCATATCCCTCAACTTTGTAAATCAGCTTAAGGTACATGCCGGAGAGCGAGTCCAGAACTTCGCGGTTGGGATAATCGAGAATAAGCAGCTGATCCTGTTTCTTTTCTATGGTCAGGTAACCGCTTTGGAATAAAAACGATGAGGCATCGGCGCGTTCGATTTCCTGAGAAGCGGTAAAATCACTCTTTACCGTAATATGGCGGTACTCTTCGGGATCTTTAATGGCGTGGTCCCGCATCCAGTTGACGATGAAAGAAGGTGAGCCGCTTTCATACCAAAAATTGTGAAATTCGCCTGTGGCAAAAAAACTCAAAACCGAAAAAGGATTATACAGTTTTGTTTTTCCGTCAAAGCTGAAGCCGTCGTAGTAGCTTTGCATACGTTCCAGAAGCTCGGTTCGGCTGAATCGCATATTCGAAGCTGTATGATCGATCCAGGCGGAAAAATTTGTCTCTAATTCCCGCTGCGTGTATCCCGTAATGTCGCTGTAATTCTCTGTCAGCGAGATGTCGAGCAGATTGTTCAGGGCGGAAAAAATTCCGACTTTGCTGAACTTTGATATTCCCGTTATAAAAACAAACCTAAGACAGCCGTCGCAGCTTTTCAGAGTTGTGTAAAAGACTCGCAAAATTTCGCGTATTTCTTCCGCTTTGCCGGCATCTGTCAGGCTGTCCAGAATGGGTTTGTCGTATTCGTCGATCAGAATGACCAGAGGGCCGCCGGCAGCGAACAGACCTTCGAGCAAATCAATGAGCATACCGCTCAGGCTGGCGCTCGGCAAAATTATTCCGTGCTTTCTCGCTGTACGGGCGATCATCTCCTTAAGAGACTGTTCCAAGGCGGCTTTGTCGGCAGAGGCCAGGCTTGACATATCAAATCTGAGTACGAGGTAAGGAGAATCCGCCTGTTTTTTAACCCAATCTTCCGCGGCCAGATCTGTAAACAGCTCTGAGCGTCCTCTGAACATAGCCTCTAGGGTCGATAAGGTCAGGGATTTGCCGAAGCGGCGCGGGCGGGATAAAAAATAACGGCGTCCGCTGCGCACAAGATCGAGAAGCCTCTGCGTTTTGTCGACGTAGAGCATACCGTCTTGGCGCAGGGCGGCAAAATCCTGCACTCCTACTGGAAGTTCCCTTAAATCTTTTTTATTTAGGCTCATCGGCTGTTATTATACATTATATGGCAGGTTGTGACAAAGAGAATTGCCGCATGCACTCCGACGCGCAGTTCGCCGGTTCCTCTTCCGTGGCCGCGCATGTGGAGATGATGGGCCTGATCGGTATGGGCAACAACCCCATGGTCGGCGCGACTGTGGCCGTGGCCGTATCCGTGGAAGAGGCTGCCAAGGCCGGCAAGTTCTAAGCTGTAATCAAACTATGACGGGGTAGGGATTACCTCGTATATATACAAATTTGTAAATAGCGGACAGCTGTTTAGATAACGGCACTGTGTCAATGTCAGCGTTGAAAAACATTCAATATCATTTATAATGTTTGAAATCGTTGTGATATTATAAGTTTGCGCCGCAGCGCGGGAAAAGAGGCTGTAATATGATGGGATTCTTCAAAGTGCCGAAAGAAGTGAGGCGGAAATTACAAGAAGAGGCGCGGGATGCCGCAAAGGGAGTACGGCATCCGTCCTTTGAAAACGATGACGGCGAGCTTGAAACATTGGATCTGCCCGAGCGCTCTGCCGGGACGTGGGCGGGCGCGGAAAGCGATCCCCTTAAAGCCATAGAGAAGTGGGAGGACGTTAAGAAGTACAGCGGCGGCAAAGGGTGGCTGTAATTTGTAAAGCTCAGCGGCAGGCGGAAGTTAAATTTTGCGGGGTGTGGAGTCAGTGCGTCGTTAACGTCTCTACCGTGCCGAGTTTTTTAATGTCGCTGTCCTTGCGGTCGCCGTAAACGGTAATCTTCTGCAGTTCCTCTTCAATAGCCTGTAGTTCGTCTGCGCTGAGCGAAATTCCGGCGGCGCCGAAATTTTCCGCCATTCTGGCATCGCTTCTCATGCCGGGAATAGGTACTGTGAAGTCGTTTTTGCTCATCATCCAAGCTAATGATATTTGAGCCGGAGTCGCGTTTTTGGCTTCAGCGGTGCGGTGCAGCAGTTCGAGCAGCGGCTGGTTGGCGTCCATGTTTTCTTTGTTAAAGCGCGTAATGACCCGACGGACGTCATCGCCTTCAAATTTCGTGGAACTGCTGTACCTGCCGCTTAAAAATCCGCCGGCCATGGGGGAATAGGCAACAAAGCCGATGCCGAGTTCTCTGCACAGCGGCAGAACTTCCGTTTCGACCCGGCGTTCCATCAGGGAATACTCGCTCTGCACGGCTGTGAGAGGAGTCACGCTGTCGGCGCGGCGGATTTGTTCCGGGGTCGCTTCGGAAACGCCCCAGGCGCGGATTTTGCCCTCTTTAATGAGTTCTCCCATCCATTCCGCAACTTCTCCTACGTCTTTGTCGGCGGGAACGCGGTGTTCGTAGTATAAGTCTATATAATCGGTCTGCAGCCGCTTAAGCGAGGCTTCCACGGCATTTCTGAGCCCCCGGCGGCTGGTTTTTCCTTCGGGAATATCCTGCCCCGGCAAAAATATGTCGGGCATGAATTTGGTAGAGAGGATAATTTTATCGCGGATGGGTTTGAGGGCTTTGCCTACCAGAATTTCGTTTTCGTAAGCTGCGTAAACTTCCGCCGTATCGAACAGGGTGCAGCCGTATTCTTCGTAAGCCCGGCGTATCAGCCTTATGGATTCCGCTTCCTCGGGAGTCTTGCCGTAGCCGTGGGAAAAGCCCATGCAGCCCAGACCGATGGCCGATACGGATAAATTGCGCAGCATTATGTTTTTCATTTTGTTCCTCCTGTTTGGCAGCTGAGAGCGGACTCGCTGCTGCCAGTATAACTGCTTTTTCTCTTGACTGGAAGTGAGATTTTTGTTAATACGGTATTAACCGCAAGCTAATGCCTGAGACTGTGCCCGATGCTGAATCCCGTTTATGCTACTTTCCTCAAAGCCGCAGAAACAGGCAGCTTTTCAAAAGCTGCCGTTCTGCTGTATATTTCGCCGGTTTCGGTAATGAAGCAAATGAACGATCTGGAGGAGGAGATCGGCGTCAAGCTTTTTGTGCGCAGCAGCCGCGGGGTTTCGCTTACCGACGCGGGACAGGTTTTGTATGTTCAGGCAGTCCGTTTGAACAAGGAAGCCGAAAAGATTTTAGACAAGGTGCGGGCCGTCTCTAAAAACGACAAAATTCTCATCCGCGTGGGTTCCTCCATGATGCGGCCTGCCGCCCTGCTTATGAACGTCTGCAAACGCTCCGCGGCGATTCAGAGCAAATACGTTTTGCAGATTTCCCCGTTCAGCGATAATCTGTTCGGTGGGAAATGGCTTGAATCAGCGCTGGAAGCGGAATTTGACTGCATTACCTCGCCGTACGATGCCAAGGAATGGCAGAGTTCCTTTAACGTGCTTAAATTGGGAGAGGAAAAATTCAAACTGGCCGTTCCTATGTCCAATCCCTTAAGCCGGCGCAAATCTCTGACGCTGGAAGATTTGAGGGGGAACACGCTGCTGACGCCGCCCCGGCAGTCTTTTCAGGTGGACCGCTTGTGTGCGTATCTGGAAACCAATTATCCGGAGATCGAGCTGCATCCTCTGCCCGACTATTACACCGCTAATACTTTTTTTGACCACGCCGACGATATTTTGCTGACCCGAGACAGCTTCAATGTGATTTCCTCGGGTTTTGAAACCGTGGATGTGGAATGGGATTTTTCTTCGCCTACAGGCATTATTTATTCTCTGCGGCCGTCGCCGGAAATGGAGGAATTTGCTGCGCTTTTGAGGCAAGCTGCCGACCGAGATTTATGAATGTTTTGTGGAATATTTGAAGTTCCGGCTGTTTATTATAGGAATCAGAGCGTATTCAGCAGAAAAAGCAGACATTTATTCATAAGGAAACATCAATGACCAGCGAAGCCGAACAGCGCTTAGCCGCTCAGCAATTTGCCGCCCAATGGCAAGATAGAGGCGACGAAAAACAGGATACCCACAAATTTTGGCTGGACCTGCTGCAACTCGTTATGGGTCTGGAACAGCCCAGCGCCTTTATCGACTTTGAAGTTCCGGTTAAGCTGAACAACGTCAGCTTTATCGACGCCTATATTCCCGAGACCCGGGTGCTCATCGAGCAGAAGAGCCAAGATGTCAATCTGCGTCACGGGCAAAAGCAGTCCGACGGCTCCCTGCTCACCCCTTATCAGCAGGCCCGGCGCTATGCCGGCCATCTGCCTTACGACAAAGTGCCGCGCTGGATCTGCCTCTGCAATTTCCGGGAGTTTTGGGTGTACGATATGCTGCGGCCCAACGACGCGCCGGAGATTATCCTCTTGTCCGATCTCCCTAAAGAATACCACCGCCTGCGCTTTTTGACAGATACCGGTGACGTCAACCTCAAGCGGGAGATGGAACTCTCCCTGCAGGCTGGGGATATAGTAGGGCGCATTTACGAAGCTCTGCTCAAGCAGTACCGCGATCCCGAAAGTCCAGAGAGTCTGAAGAGTCTCAACGCGCTGTGCGTGCGCCTGGTGTTCTGCCTGTACGCCGAGGACAGTACCCTGTTCGGATGCCATCTGCAATTTCACAACTACCTTCAGAAGTACCGCGTTGACGCCCGCGAAGCTTTGATTAAGCTTTTTAAAGTTCTGGACACGCCCGAAGGCGAGCGCGATCCCTATTTAAATGATGATTTGGCGGCTTTCCCCTACGTCAACGGCGGTCTGTTTGCCGATGAGAATATCGAGATTCCCCGTCTGACTGACGAAATCGTCGATCTAATTCTGCGGCAGGGCAGTGAGGATTTTGACTGGTCGGGGATTTCGCCCACCATCTTCGGCGCGGTCTTTGAGTCGACTTTGAACCCGGAGACGCGTCGTTCCGGCGGTATGCACTACACCAGTATAGAAAATATCCACAAGCTCATCGATCCGCTCTTTCTGGATGCGTTACGCCAGCAATTAAAGGATATACAGGCCTTAACCGTCAAGCGCACCCGCACCTTGAAATTGAAAGATTTTCAAGCCAAACTAGCCTCGCTCACCTTTCTCGATCCGGCCTGCGGTTCAGGGAACTTTTTGACAGAAACCTATATCTCGCTGCGCCGTTTGGAAAATGAAGTGCTGAAGGAACTGTTGGGTGACCAGGTGGCTCTGGGCTTTGAGGGCGATGAAAGCCCGATTAAGGTGGATATTGGGCAGTTTTACGGCATCGAGATCAATGATTTCGCGGTGACCGTAGCCAAAACCGCGCTGTGGATCGCCGAGTCGCAGATGCTGCGCGAGACTGAGAATATCGTCAATCAGCCCTTGCGGATGCTGCCCCTGCGCTCTTATGCCAACATCGCCGAAGGCAATGCCCTGCGCCTGGATTGGGAAAGCGTGGTGCCCAAGGAAACGCTGAATTATATCATGGGCAATCCGCCCTTTGTGGGCTATTCGCTGCAGAGCAGGGCACAGAAAGAGGACATTTTAGCCATTTACCGCGACGAAAAGGGCAAACCCTATAAAAATGCCGGGAAGATCGATTATGTGGCGGGATGGTATTACAAATGCTGTCAGCTAATGCAGGGCACGGAAATCCGTGCAGCCCTGGTCTCGACCAACAGCATCACCCAGGGCGAGCAGGTGGCCGGGGTCTGGCAGCCGCTGTATCAGCGCTTTAATCTGCACATCGATTTCGCCCACCGCACCTTCAGGTGGGACAGCGAGGCGCATTTAAAAGCACACGTGCACTGCGTGATCGTGGGCTTCAGCTGCGCGGAAACGGAGGGCAGACGCCGCCTGTTCAGCGGAGAGCGCTGTCAGGAGTGCGAGAATATCAATCCCTATCTTGTTGCTGCGCCGAATGTGTTTATATCTTGCCGCCGTGTTCCTATCAGTGATGATACGCCTCAAATGTTGACAGGTGGGAAGCCAGTTGAGAGTGGTTTTCTGATTTTATCTGAAGAAGAAAAATCGATGCTGTTAAAGCAAGAACCTCGGGCAGAGCGTTACATTAAAAACTGTTTGGGCAGCGTCGAATTTATAAACTGTATACCCAGGTATTGCTTATGGCTGGTTGACGCATCGCCAAAAGAATTACGTTCCTTGCCTCACATAATGAAAAGGGTTGAACAAGTAAAACAATACCGTTTATCCAGCAAGAAAGAAGCCACGCAAAAATGTGCAGCGACTCCGACTAAATTTATGGAGATCAAGCATCAAAGCGCAATCTTTTTAGCGATCCCTGAGGTATCGTCTGAAAAACGGCGATATGTTCCGATGGATTTTTTGGATGACGGTACTATCTGCACTAACAAATTACAGTATATTAATGATGCATCAAAATATCATTTTGGAGTCTTAACCTCTAATGTGCATATGGCCTGGATGCGTACAGTCTGTGGCAGGCTCAAAAGCGATTACAGCTATTCATGTACTGTTGTTTACAACAATTTCCCTTGGCCCGCCCCCACTGATGCGCAGAAAGAGAAAATTTCCCGCACCGCTCAGGCTATTTTGGATGCCAGAGCTAAATTTACGGATTGCTCTTTGGCCGATCTTTACGACGAACTGACCATGCCGCCCGAACTGCGCACGGCGCACCAGAAGAACGACATAGCGGTCATGGAGGCGTACGGTTTCGACGTGAAAACCATGAACGAGGCAGACTGCGCGGCGGCGCTGATGCAGATGTATCGGGAGTTGGTGAAAGCGCAGGATTGCGGATAAATGTCAAAATGATAATTAGGCCTGCGCCGCCGCGGCTGCCGGTTTGACAGGCGCATATACCCGCGTTATAATCATAAAAGAGTGCTGCCGATAGACGGTCAGCCCTCAAGTCCGGTCAAAAGTGATGATCGCAGCTATTGGGACAGTGGTGGTCATCATTTTTTTGTGTTTTTAGAACTGCCTATGGCCAAGCCTAAAGCCAGACCAAAGCCTATGCTTGTCAGCACAATGCCGACAATGTTAAGCATATTATCAACAGTTAACATTGCACAAAGCCCTCCTCTCCTAGATTTCCCGCCAAAGGGGATTTCCATAAGCGGAGGGTCTGAATGATTCCCTCCGCAGAGTTACACTGAGCTGAGGGCAAAACCGCCTACCGTTATTGGCAGCACCAAATCTATATTATCATACCAATCCAGCATTTACAATCTTAAATATAATTCATATTCGGCGCGGAATTCAACCTATTTATACGGCGAGCTGACATATCCAAGGAACTGTGCACGGCGCACCGGAAAAATGACATCGCCGTGATGGAGGCTTACGGATTTGATGTAAAGACCATGAACGAGGCCGGCTGCGTGGCGGCGCGGCTGCAGATGACTAAGCAAGTTGGTTTTAGAAGTATATTTTTCGCAGTATTTCCGGCATGGAATTAAACATCATTTGTACGGCGGTCTCCGCAGGCGTGATGTTGTCCTTCAGCAGCCATTCGCGCGTCATGCCCAGCGTGCCGTAGCAATAGAGGCGAATGCTGTATAGTGTCTGCGTATCCAAACGATCGGTGTGCAGTTTTTCTTTGGCTATGGCAATATGCTTGGCCGCGAAATATTCCAACATATGCGCCCACATCGGCCTCTGTGATTTATCCTCGTAAGCCCGCTTATAGAAAACAAAGTCTTTTCTCATCTGCATCAGACCCGCAGCTGCGGATGCAACGGATATGACATCAGTCTGTAAAGCGGACTGACAAAAAATCCAGGCCATAAGATCGTATTTGTCGCTAAAGTGATAATAAAAGGTAGGGCGTTCTATTTCTGCTTCCCGGCATATTTCCGTTACCCTGATCTCCTCAAGGCTCTTCTTGGCTAAGAGTTTTTTCATGGCCCCGGCAATCCATATCTTTGTTCGTTCCGCCATATCTCATCCTTATTTTTATACAAAATTCAAGTAATGTAAGAAATTCTTTCAATATTATATTTATGTAGATGGACGCTGGCAATATCAGCTGGTAAAATAAACGCATCAGTACTGAGGATAAATAACCGTTGGGGGGGGGTACGATGCATTTTACAGGAACCGTGTATAGAAATCCCTATTGGCCGACCTGGCCGCTGCTGGAAATTACTCAGGGATGCACCCATAATCGCTGTAAATTTTGTACGATGTATAAGGGTGTTCCTTTTCGGATGTCCCCTTTGGAGTGGATCGAGGAGGATATTAAGGAAATTGCTCAGCGCGACCCTGAAGCCAGAACGATTCAGCTGCTTAGCGCTAATCCGTTAGTGCTGGTATATGACAAACTAGCTCCAATTCTGGAGATGATCCGCCGCTATCTGCCGAAAATGGAGTATATCTATGTGGCTGGCAGAGTTACCGATGTGAAGAATAAGAGCGTAACGGAGCTGACAAAATTAAAAGAACTGGGAATGCGGGAAATCTCTCTGGGTGTGGAGAGCGGTGATGACTGGACGCTCAGCCGGATTAATAAAGGCTATCACTCTGGGGATATACTGGAACAGTGCCATAAGCTGGAGGAGGCGGGGATCGAGTATTGGATGACCTTTTTGAACGGTGTGGCGGGCAGAGCGCACAGCCGCGATCATGCGATTAATTCGGCGAATATATTCAGCCAATGCCAACCAAAGGTAGTAGGTACGGGGGGACTGACGCTTTTTCCGGGTACGCCGCTTTTGGACGAGGCGCAGCGAGGTGAGTTTGACCCGCTCTCCGAGAAGGAAATGCTGCTGGAGCTGAAGATTTTTGTCGAAAACCTGCAGTGCGACTGTTCTTTCATCACTCATCATACTGTTGCCGCTAATCTGACCGGTCCTAATTTCCTGCGCCGGAAAGATAAGATAACCGCTGCTCTTGATTACGCGATCCAACACGGAGATATGGACAGAATGGCCGCGCTGCGCAGAAATAAGCAGACGCTTTAAAGTTACAAAGAGTATGATAAGGAGAATGCAGAGATATGAAATTTGCCAGCGGAATCAACCGTCCGCCTTATGAGACGGCTGACGGATACCTGCAGACAACGCAGGGATGCTCTCATAATCATTGCCTGTTCTGTACCTATTTCAAGGATCAGAAATTCCGGAAATCGTCGCTGGAAGAAATAGAGGCGGACATTAAAGAAATACCCCAATATTTCGGAGCTCCGAAACGCATTTTTCTTCAGGGTGCGGATGGATTTGCGGCTGATTACGATGTTTTGATGAAAACTGCAGAACTATTGCATCGTTATGTTCCTTCTGTGGAGACTATTGGCGGATACGCCCGCATTGACAACTTCTATGATAAGACTGAGGAGCAGCTTAGGAATATGGCAGCGGTAGGATATGCCGCTCCCTATATCGGTGTTGAATCCGGAGACGATGCAGTTTTGAAACGAATAGGCAAAGGCTATTCGGCCACTCAGGCCCGCGAGGTTTTGGAGAAGATCGATGCTTCTGGGCTGACTTTTATCGTAAACTTTCTGAACGGAGCGGGAGGGCACAATTACGGTGTCCGCAATGCTCAGCTTACAGCTGCGCTTTATGATGGTCTTCACCCTGTAATGATCAACGCTTCTATGCTGACGATTGTGCCGGGAACCCCGCTGCATCGGGCATTGAGTAAAGGTCTTTATGCAGAAGCTACAGAAATTGAGAAACTGGAGGAAATGTATGAATTTGTGCGCTGTCTGACGAATGATACAATCTTTATGAACGAACATGCTTCTAATTTATTTCATGTGAAGTGCGCTCTGCCAACTGCTAAAGAGAAATTGCTGGCGTATATCAAGAAATTTATGGAAAGCAGCGATGAAAAAGAATTGCGGCAATATCGTGAGATGATTGCTTGTGCATTTTAATAGACGTTTCCAATAATTATATGGAGGTTTGTTATGGAACTTAAGGAAGCCATAAATAAAAGACATTCAGTGCGGAATTTTCGCCATGAGGCAATACCGATTGAAGTGCTGAAGGACATTGTCAGCACGGCAGAACGGGTCCCATCTTGGGAAAACAGTCAGCCGTGGAACGTGTATATTGCCGTCGGGGAGACTCTGAAGAAAATCAAGGCGATTTGGGCCGGAAAATACGCGGACAAAGTCAAAGGGTCCCCTGATATGCCTACCGGCCATCGCACCAATTTCTCTGAACGCAGTCAGCAGAGTATGAGGGATTTCATGGGGGCAGTCGCCGAGTATTCAGGCGATCCAGAGATTGCGCATTTTCTGAAGATGAATGAAGAGCTGTTTAATGCCCCCGCGCTTGTCTATTTAACGCTGGCCAAAGGCCATACGGGCTGGCCTATTTACGATCTAGGCGGTTTTGGCTTGGCGCTTATGCTGGCTGCTAAGGAGCATGGCGTGGATTCGATCCCGGCCTACGAAATTGTCAAATTTCCTGCGGAACTGCGTCCGCTTCTTTCCGTTCCCGAAGACGAAGACATTATTATGGGCATTGCTTTGGGCTATGCTGCGGACGACAGCATTAACGATTTCACATCTACCCGTTTGCCGCTTGAAGATATTCTAACGATCAGACAGTGAACGCCCTGTTATTTAGTTAAGCATTATAATTGCTATGGCTTACCAGTTTTAGCCGTACGAGCGCAGTGCTGGTTCCCGCCTCGGAAAAGGAGTGGGTTTTATGTATGCTGAGATGAAAGGTTCTCTGCTGGAGGAACGAATCAAAGGACAGGCCCAAGCCGAACTGACCGGCGCAGGCATGTATTTTTCCTTGGCACGCGCAGCCAAAGAGCACAATTTGCTTGAAGTTGCTGATAGCTTTAAGGAACTTGCGCTGGAACATGCAGCACAGGCCAGCTATTATGCTTCGCTGGTAGGAAGATATCCGTACGAAGAAACAGAATTATGGCAGTTTATAAAAGGGCTTTCTAAGGCAGAGGAATTTGGAGACGTCATGATATCCGAACTGGCTGCTCAGGTGAAAGAATCCGGGTTTGCTGAGACTGCAGAAATGGTTAAATCATTTGCCGCGCAGCATAAACATCATGCGGAAGTAACCGCCCAGCTTCTGGAAAAATATGCGCCAAAATCCGTAAAAGACAAGGCTAATAAACGCTATGTATGCAGTGTTTGTGGATTTGTATATGAAGGTGAGCAGGAAAATGAACCGGAAAACTACACATGCCCGCTGTGCTCCATGCCCAAAGAAGTGTTTGCATTAGAAGGATAGTAAACAATGTTTTTACGATAATAATTCGGGGAAGCAAGAGGGCTGTCATAAGTTAATGAAGGAGCGAATACAATGTTTAAGGCAAACATGGTCGCGCCATGTGGGCTGGACTGCAATATCTGTTCTCAGGCGCTGATTGAGAATAATCCCTGTCAGGGCTGCAATGGGCCTGACGATCACAAACCTGAGTTTTGTGCCAAACACTGCGGTATTATACTCTGCCGAAAACGGATAGAAAATGCCTACAAATTCTGTGATGAATGTCCGGATTATCCTTGTGGAGACGTGATGGAGAAGGAGAGCCGTTATACAACACAGTACTCGCATAGAGAATCTCCGCTGGAGAATTTACGGATAATTAGGGAACAGGGAATGGCGGCTTTCCTGGAACAGGAGGAGAGACGGTGGACATGTCCTAATTGCGATAGGCCTTTTTCGGTTCACGACAGTAATTGTCCGCATTGCGGGAAACTAATCAACAATTGAAATGGTGAATGTTATGTCTTTTATGGAATTGGCAAAGAATCGTTACTCTGAGAGATATTTCGATCCGCGGCCTGTCGAGCAGGATAAAATTGCTAAGATTTTGGAAGCAGGAAGAACTGCGCCTACTGCGTGCAACTATCAGCCGCAGCGTATCTATGTGATGCAGAGTGAGGAAGCCTTGAAGAAGGTGCGGAGCATCCGGGTCTCACATTTCAACGCGCCGCTTATGCTACTCGTCTGTTATGATACGGATACGGCCTGGCGCAATCCACATGACCGCTGTTATGATAATTACTGCTCCGGCGAACAGGACGCTACTATTGTGGCTGCAACTATGATGTATGAAGCAGAAGATCTTGGAGTCCACAGCGTGTGGCTGCGGGGCTTTGACAGTCAGCAAATTGCTGAGACGTTTGCTCTTCCGAAAAATCATATACCCGTCATGATGTTTGCTATGGGATACCCTTCAGATGTGACAAAACCTAGCCCCTGGCACTTCCAAAGGAAGCCTTTAGAAGAAACGGTTATAAAGCTATAACGTTTTACTTTGCAAAAAATCCCTCTTTTAAAGAAAAGTGGGATTTTTTGCAAAGTCGCTTATTTGTTGGCAGCTTCAACACCGCGCATGAGCCGATCTATAATAACGCTGACCGGTTCGATGGCGTGGATGAGAGAAATCCCCAAACCGAAGGAAGCGAAGCCTTGGCTGAGGTCTCCAAAAAGCATACCGTCGCGCATACCGTTATAGGCATTTTGC
The DNA here is from genome assembly GCA_030535355.1 of bacterium. Classification (GTDB taxonomy): domain Bacteria; phylum Vulcanimicrobiota; class Xenobia; order Xenobiales; family Xenobiaceae; genus JAFSXO01. Next base: position 20,845 of record JAUNIO010000049.1, read on the forward strand.
GCTTTAAAAATTTCTTCTTCAGAAGCTCCAGCCTGGCTCATGGCCAGCAGTTTGTTAGGCAGCTCTCCAGGCAGCGAGCGGTAATAAGCGGGAACGGTGCGGTATAGCAGCAGATCATCGGCGTCTGAACTGATAGCCATTTCCTTTATATTTTGAGCAACGACGGATTCTTCGCTCAAAAGGAAGGCAGTACCCACAAAGAGGCCTTCCGCTCCCAAGACAAAAGCAGCCTGAGCGGTTCTCTCGTCCGCTATGCCACCGCAGGCCAGCACGGGAACTTTTCCTTGGGCCGCATCGACAATCATAGGCACTACAGAGAAAGTGCCTACTACCTTGCTGGGAACAGTTCCGCCTTCATCAAATCCGGTGGCAACTACCATGTCTACTCCGGCCTCGATGGCGCGCACGGTGTCTTCCGCGGTGGGCGTGTGGGCGCGGTAGATTATTTTGATGCCGCGTTCGTGGCAGGCCTTAACCCAATAGGGATCAAAGGTTACAGACGCCCAAACTGCTGCGTGAATACCTTCTTCCTGCATCATGTCCAGCATGGGCAGGGTAAAAATATCCGAGGCCGGGTCGGTAGGCCCTATGTTGATGCCGAAGGGTTTGTCAGTTATGCTTTTGACAATTTTAACTTCACGGCGCATATTGGCTACTGTCTCTTCTGCGGTGCGCACGGATTGTTTCTGTCCGGCATTAAACCCCAGTACTCCCAAACCGCCTGCTTCGCTGATAGCGCCGACATATTTGCCGTCAGTCAGCCAAAAAGTCGGGCCTTGGACGATGGGTTTTTCAATTCCCAGAATTTCGCAGACTCTGTTTTTCACGTTTAATTGCTCCTTATTTTGTGTTCGCGGTATTGTAAATAGCTAAAATTAGAGGCAGTCCGTCACTAAGAGAAAGAACGGGAGAACTGCTGCGGGCAGCACATGGTAATAATCCCGAAGGGCGCTGACTCTCTTTAGAGACAATGCTTTTGTTCCGCTGATTAGTAATGACCATACTAAGCCATTCTTACACATAAGTTACCCTATTGCAATTCAGATTGACAGATATTTCTTTCGTTTTGAGACATAATTATTAAAATATCTCACAATCAGCGCAAGTACTTAAATAGCGGGGTGGGAACGGCATATTCAAACAGCTCTGCCATTTGCTGGATGCTGGCCTGGTGTTTGCCGAATATCCATTCGCAGGTTATATGCACGGCCCCCAGGCAGTAGAATCTGATACATAGCTCTAGGCTGTCTTCGAGAGCATCTCGGCCTGAGACTTTGAGAATGAAGTCTTTTAAATGCTGAAAATGGGTTTCTGTCATGTAGCAAATAAACGAGTCTAAGCCGGTGGTATGCAGAAGCAGATTCTTCAGATATTTCTTTTCTTTTTGATGATAGTTAACGCTGTCGAGCAGCGCTTGTTTCCACGTATAGCCGTCACGGCCGATTGGGTCCATAATTTCGCCTATGCGCCGGGCGTAGTCCCAAGCGATTAGGTCGTATTTATCTTTAAACTGGCGATAAAAGGTAGCTGGCGAATAGCCGCAGTTGCTGGTAATATCTTTGATGGTGATTTTATCAACTTTTTTCGTCTCGGCCAGTTCGCGCAAGGAGTCGGCCAATATCTCTTTAGCTGTTTTTCTTCTCATAATATATTTTTCTCTTTTAGGCCAGCTAATGCCTATGGCCAGCGCGGATAGTTTGCAGGGCAGCCGCAGATCGTCTCTGGCGTTTGGCATCTCTGGCGTTTGAAGTGTAGGCTCAAAGTATAGTGAAGTCTGGTTTATGCACATGAGTATTGGCTGGGATAAGGAGTACTTTTTTGTTTAATTTATGATAAAATTATGTTCCGATATATAATTAAGAGAGTGAATCGCTGTATGAAGAAAATATTAGCTATAGCCGCTGTGAGCATCGCTTCAATGGGGCTGTTTCCAGCTTCGGTCCAGGCTCAGGACCTGGAGGGGTTCAAAGAAATCAGTGTGCAGAAAGATTTCGCCGGCAACGCCTTTACTTTTTTTACCAAAGCTCCCATTTTGGCATCAGGTGATAAACAAAGCTGCAATGCTATGACCATCGGCTGGGGCTCGCTGGGCAATTACCTAGGCTATCAGCGCCCAACGGTTTCGGTTTATGTGGCCCCAGGGCGCTATACCTATGAATTTATGGAACGCTATCCGCGTTTTACGGTCATGGAATTTGACGATCCGCGCATCGCTAAGTACATGGGCAGCCATAGCGGGCGCAACGTGGATAAAGCTAAAGCTCTGAACCTGCATATCGCTTATACTTCTCACGGCACGCCTTATTTCAAAGAGGCCAAAAGCGTCATCGAGTGCGAAGTCATGACCGCTTTTCACCAAACCGAAAAAGACTTCCGCAGCGATTCGCCTAAAAAATTCTACAAAAACTTCGCCGCTGGTGTGCACACGGTCTATATTGGAGAAGTGATTGGGGCTTGGAGAAAAGATCAGTCCTGTTAAGTTAGCGACCAGCTAACTATTGATTTGATTTTGGGCACGTGAAAGGCCGTAGTGAAAGGCTGTGTGTTAGTATGAACTTTTATAAGATACCGAAATGGCTGGAAAAGGAAGCTAATCCCCTGAAATATTTTCAGAATGGCAGAATCGAGCTTGACCACAGCACTGATGAAGACGGCGAAGTGGAAGTTTTGCCTCTGCCGGAGAAGTCGGCTTGGGCTGGAGAAGCCGATGAGAAAACCAGAGAAACTTTGGAAAAAGCGATCATATACGGCAGCGGCAAGCAGAGCGGCGGTTTTTAGGTTTTAATTAGTTCGGTCGGTCTGGGACTCTGCTCAATTTTGGAATGGCTGGCAATAATGAAGCGGTACTGACTGCTCCATCGCAACAGCTTGGAGCAAAAGGGATTTTTAGCTTGTGCTCAAATATGCTCAACTATGGTTTTGTGGTCGAATGTATAGGCTGGAAAATGCGCTAGAAAGTGGAGTATGGTAATGAGGGCTAAAAAACAAGAATTCTCTTTTGCCTGTGAAAAATTGGACTATTATTGCTTTATCGACGAGCTGCTCCAGGCTGTTTCTGCGCTAGAAGCATTTAAGGCTAAACTTCAGTCCAAAGCTATTGATATGAAGACTATTATGTCGTCTTTTGAGAAAAAGGATTGTTTAATGTCTTGCTCCATGGAGGGGTGCCAGGCTTCTTTGGAAGATTTGTTTAGCTTAGTTATAGTAGAACCCAGTAATAAGAATGTTCAGCTGGTTAGTAATTGTTCAGACGCTATGAATGCTGGCCGCTGGTTATTGTCGGCAGATGGGTTCAGCGAAAATGTTTTTTTGACTTTATATGACAAATTGTGCGATGGCACTGCTAGATATCTTAGGAACTTGAAAAATAGGGGCGCAAAATGCGATTATAAAGACATTTTAGGGATGTTTTACAAAACCGCTGATCCAAGCGCGCCACCGCCGTATGCTGCTGACAATAATATTTCAGGTGAATTGCGGGAGCTATCGCAATACTTAAATGCGCCTTCAGATAATTATCATCCTCTGATTCTGGCAGCTCTGCTTCATGCTCAATTTGCTAGGATTCAGCCTTTTAATAAATATAACGAACTTATCAATCGTATGCTGATACCTTTGTATATGTTTTACGATTCGGATATAGATTATCCGTATTTATTCATAAGTGAATCTTTGTCGAAGGATCAGCCTAATTATGTAAGACTGTTGAGAAAGACTCAGAATTCTAAGAATTGGAACGAATGGGTTAAGTATTTTCTTTCTATTGTTGCTAAACAATGTCGTAAATATGTTGTTCTTTTGGAGAGGCTGTCCGAAAAGTATTATCAAGATCGCGGTAGATTTGAGGAGATAATTAAGTCTGACAGTACTGTTTATAGGCTTATTAATATGATTTATATATTTCCGGCTTTTAATGCGAAACTGATAAATGAGGCGTCAGAAATTCCGATGGCCAGTCTTAATCGCTATCTCAGCGCTTTGACAGAAGCTGGGGTATTATATACAGACGGCAGAAAACGCAATCGTATATTTTTTAATAGCTCACTGATGTCTATTTTGAATGAATAGTAAGCGTCAAACGCAGTTTTGGCGCTTACTATCAGCTGATGAATATGCTTTAACATTGGCGCATTATGACTCCACCTAAAGAATGGGAGGGGGAGATGTCGCGGCTGCGACAGAGGGGGTGCCCAAAGCTGTTGGGAGAAGCGTACGTTAACTTGACCATTAGATTAGCTATAACGCAGATATTGACGTGTCGCAAACCACAACAACAAGCATATTTGACGGTTGCAATGAATAAGTGTTGGGGCTGCTGTCTGGGAGTGGTTGTCCTGCATGGAAGAGCGCAGCGCAATTTTCTCGACATAATGCGCATGTCTGTAGGCTGTTGTGCTAGAGAGGCCTGCTTGAAGCTGATCATCACGGTTAGATATTTCTCTGAGCGGGGAGTGGCTAGGTGCCCATGGCTATGAGCAATGAAGAACTGGATCACATCTTCGCAAGCGATGGTTTTGGCGATTGACTTCCCACCGGGCTCAGTGCCCCCGTGAGATTGGGTTGAATTCGCCTGTTGTGGGAACTGTACTGCGCTATTTTATAATTGGTCGAATTGACGTTAAGTTACCGACATTGGACTGGGCTGTTGACGGCAGCAGCTTTGGCTGCAATATAGGCATAATGCTGACTATGGACTTTGACGCGGTTCCCTGATATTGAAACATAATGTTCAAATATTAAAATATATGAGCATAATATGTTTATGATGCTACTTTATACTTAAAGTAAGTTAAACGCCTTCCACATAATTGACAATAAGCTTCTTTAGGTGGATTGTTCCGCTTAGGCATGAGCTAAAATACAGCGGCAGCAACAGTCAATATTTTGCTGAAAACTTGGGCTACGCTAACGCATGTTTAATACTCTGGCATATTTTTGGTTTTGCGTATTGTTTAGTTTGTTTGGTTCTGTTTAGAGAGAAATCTAAAATAAATCTCAAAAACACCTTGACGTGATTACACGTATGTGCCATAATTATACTGTCTTATTTATCTTGCAGTTTGATTAATGCCAGACGAAGATAGTGAAGACAGAAAATTAAAACGCACTGATCAACTGCTGCGACAGCTAAACAATGCGCTTTGACTCAGAAGCATTATTATTCTTCTAAGTAGGGGTACTTAGAATAATAGCATTTCTGGTTGCTCGCGTCAATTGCCGCTGACGGCTGCAGTGTATCCAGGAGGCTATTATGGCAAAGGCCAAATTGACCGTCGCCGACGGTTTTGCTCCTGAACTCATTGAAGGAGCGCTGTTGGAGGAATTTTTTAACATTCCCCTTTTGGAACCCGTTAAGGAGCTGATTGTTCCTCAGGGTATCATTCCTTTTTCAAAGCGCAGGCGGAGCCAAAACTATGGCGAGTTTGTGGCTTTTTACGAGCACGATGTAAAGTTCGCTGATTTCGTTCTGCGTCCTGAGTTTTACAGTGAAGAGCTTTGCCGGTTCAAAGGAGTGATTACGCCGGATTGTTCGCTTTACCGAGATACGCCGCTGGGCGCTCAGGTCCTCAACACTTACCGTAACCGTATGTTGGGTTATCAATGCCAGCGGCGCGGCGGTTATGTGATTGTTAACGTGCGCTGGGGAGACGAACGCAGCTATACCACTTGCTTATACCCGGTTAAGTTCGCCTTTTTAGGCGTTCCTAAGCACAGCATCGTCTCGATCAGCACTTACGGCTGCATTAAAGGCAGCGAGAATAAGTACTACTTCAAGCAGGGTTTAAAGGCCATGCTGGAAGAGCTGCAGCCGCTGATCGTGCTGGTCTATGGAGCAATGCCTAAGGAGGTATTCGGCGAGTTCGAACACTTGACCCAGTTTATCCATTTCCGAGACTGGATTTCTCTGTGCAAGGGAAAGGAGGCAGCGTGATGGGTACTGGTGTAAGCGGGCGTTATCTTTATACTAAGGGTGCTTGTAGAGCGAGGAATAATTGGAGCCATATTAATACTTCTATTGTGTGGGATCGTATTCAGCCTACGCAGGAAGCGTATAGCGGTACTTGTTTGCCGCGTTCGTTTAATATATTGACACCCCTCAAGGAAAAATGTGGACACATGGCAATGCAACTAAACATATGGAGGAAGCTCTAAAATCTATCAAAGATGACCCAAGATTAAAATATTCAAATCCAAAGCTGTATGCTCAATTCATTCTGTACGATTACTGGCAGTCTCTAAATCACGCTGTGAGGAATCGCATTGATTATAATGTTAATATTACTGTAGGTAATTGGGAATTTAGATTTTCAAAACCTCGTCAACCAGGCAAGAATCCAGTAGTTAAACATGCTGTATTGAAAGGTTTGAGTTAGGAGAATTATTATGGATTACACATTTGATACCGCGCAGAAAATCACCTCTCACTTCTTAGCGGAAGAATATTTCCCCGCAATGATCATCTATTCAGAAGAAGAACTCAATAACCGTTTTCTCGGCTTTTATTACAAAGACTCTGATTTCTTTGAATTAAATGTTCATTATGATACCTTTGCTTTAAAAAGCTTCATTTTTACAGCCTGCAATCATTTTAGTGTTCATAATACTGCCTTGCCCATTCCGAAATATGATGAAGGCATTATTACTGTTCGCGGCCCAAAGAGAACAGAATATGACATATTTATGGCTCATGTTTTCACCGACGGACTGCGCATTGACCTTTCAGATAAGCCCGCTGTACGCCA
>JAUNIO010000007.1 GCA_030535355.1 bacterium
ACTTTGTGCAAAAATATTTTGCAATTTTATGCAAAAAGGGCTTGCAAAAAACATAATTGGGCTGAGAAGCAAAAAAAAGAATTACCGAAAAACATATGGAAGCATATTAACACGGTTTGCGCAGCCTATGATGAAATCACCAATAAATACTATTATGGCCGCAACAAAGGTTATCTTGAAGAAGGTTACATCAAAAATCCAGCGATCTTTGGCGATAAAAACACCTCTGGTGTGCTCCCTCCCAAATCGCTCAATCGTTTCCCAGTCGGCAACTGCGCCGAAGTTGACGCTGTAAACCGCGCTCTGAATGACGGAGCTAAAATGTCAGACTTGCACCTAACGACAATTCACACGACTAAAAAGCTTTTCGGAGTTTACAAACCGTCCTGCGAAAACTGCGAATACGCTTTCAAGGGCAAGATAAAAGAGAATTACTCCGGTTGGAAAGGAGACATAATCTGATATGTTTCATAAACTCGCTCAAGTATCTATGAACGGCCGCATGGCCTACACCATCATGTGCGTCGAGGCGTTCCTCGTAAATCAATACCCCGACCGGGACTGGCATCTCATAGCTGAAAAAATGTGGGCGGCCACCACCACCAACTGGGGAGATTGGCCGGATATGTACTGTTGTTATCTTCCAGAAATCATATTACCTGAACAAGACTATGATCGTAAATATTTTGGGCCTTACATGACACAGCAAGAATTTGAGCAACTCAAAGCCTTTTACTCCGGTATAACCGAAGGCCGTGAAGACGATCCTACAGATGAAGTCAACTATATGCTCAACAAACCCTTCGAAATGGCCATGGTCTACGAAGGAACCTGCATCGGTGACGGCCACGAATCTTTCGAGATCATCGACGAAGCCGAAAAAGTGCTTAAAGATCACCACATCGCGCTTCCCGATCACAACCTGGTTAAGTTTTCCCCCAGCAGTGAATTTAACGGCTGGGGAAATGATTTCGATGGTACGCACTTGTCGATTATTCTAAAATAAGAATATGCTGAAAGTAACCTGCAGGACAACTGCGTCCTGCAGGTTACGTAAGTTATTACGGCAACCTCTCGAAGCTGATTAATTTTACTCAAAGGTACAATACTTCTGTTAAATGCAAGTATAATATCGTTTTTAGCTGATATTAGCTGTATTCCAGGTGCGCCCGAACAAAGCTCCCTCCCCCTCGCCTAACTGCAGTACCTTTGTGTCCCGCAGAATCTTTTGCGCTACCGCAGTATAAGAGCCGCATTTATCCAAGGCAATAAACACCTGTTTGGGAGACGCGGCATATAATCCCAATATTTTCTCTACTGAGATGTCCTCGATATGCTTGAGAGCTGCGGAATCGTGAATTATCAACGGAAGACAGGTCAAATTAAGCAGCGCTAAATCAAAGATTATCATGCTTTTGTACTGAGTCCCCGTACCCCCGTCTTTCGGCGTGACAAACGTGTACGATTTGTCCTTCATCTCAATATTCGGAGCCGTTTTGCGTCCTTCAGAAATTATATCATTAATCCTGGCCATTTCCGCGTTAAGCTTCTGCTGCAAAGCGCTGAGCTGCACATTTTTACGCTCTTTAAGTTCCTCCCGGGATTGTTTAGCGTTTTCAGCCAATTCCTGAGCTATGACATAGTTCTGATTGGCTAGGTCAAGTTCATGCTTTTCTCTGTCCAGCGCAGCATAGCGCTCCAGTACCGCTTTCGAAAGACTGTTTTGACAGGGAACTTGGTTTATTTCCGCTTCCAGCTGAGCAATGTTTTCATCTGTAAGCGCCAAAGCCGCCCGAATATGCTCCTCGGCTTCGGAAAACTCATTCTGAAGTATCTTGGCCAGCTGGATGTGAAAGTTTTCGATGGCTTTTATATGCTGCAGATTAACCTCCGGAAAAAAATCCAGCAATCTTTGAAACTTGGTTTCGCTCTGAAATTTACTCCAATCACGGTCAGCTTCTATCACCTGCTTTTGCGAAAGCAGCCGCGTGCGCTGGCGCTTCAGGAGTGAGAGGTCGCCTTTCAGAGAAGCTAAACGCTCAGCCTGGAAAGATTCTAAATCTAAGAGATTGCCCGAAGCCTGACGATTTAATTCCTCGGCCTGCGCTATGAGTTCAGTTATGCGGATTTTGTTATTCGCATACTCTTTTTTAGTAGTAGATTGTATGAATTCGAATTTCTGTGCCTTCCGAAAGACAGTTTGACTCTCTTGCGCCTCTTCAGCGCGCTTAACAAATTCCTCAAGACCGGCATATAAATCGAATAATTTCAGCAGGCCGCTCATGGCGTCTGCGGCTTTTTCCCGGGAAACACTGTGTATAGGGCGCTCTTCGTCAAGCGTTTCGCGTTTGTAGATGCGCAGAGAACGGCCTACGGCTTCGCGAAAAGTCAAACCCGGCACAGCTATTTGGTAATGCGTCTTTAAGAAATCGCAGTATTCCAAAAGCGTGAGCCTTCCGTCCGGTAAAGGGCTATATTGGGCGTCACAGCGCTGCACTACGGCAGAATCCACATTGGAACGCGAGAAATAGTGAACTCCGTCGGCAAAGCGGAAGGCAAAGCATATCGTGTGATTGCCGATCGCCTCCTGAACATCCCGCATTTTATTCACATAATCTTTACCGCCGAAAGCAAAATCGACGATCATCAAAAATGTGGATTTGCCGATAGAGTTCGAGGCGGATTCGCTGCCCAGCACCGCGTTCAGCCCGGGATGCAGCGCTATCTTTCCCCGCGGGCGGCCGTGATCCATAAACTGATCGCACATAATCTCAATCAACATAGCGCAATTCTCCGCTTTCTTCGTCTAACTCAATTTTGCCCAAAGCATATAGACAGTCCAAGATCTCGACAAACTCGCCGACATCTTTTACATGAGACTTAACTTTGCCGTAGAGAGCGCGCGGGGACAGGCTCCCATCAGACAGCACCGATAAGATTACGGGGAATTTAGGCAAAACGCTATTCCGGTATGAGGTAACTTTGCTGGGCAGACACACCGAACACCTCGCAGTTCTGAATAAAAAAGGCAACTATAATATGGCTGGCAATCATGTGGCTATCATCATTGCCAGATTGTTTATTTATCCATTCAGCCAAGCGCAGTGCAACAACATCTTGCGATAACTTAGATTTAGCCAATTTCTTATACGCTGCTTTCACTTCTGAGGCTATCGTGTCAAAATCACAATTATTACTTTGCTCTAACTGGGAAAACAAATCGGATATATAGTTGTAATAACTGACAACTCTATACTTAACCTCATTTTTGAGCAAATTATTGCGTGGAGCAATCTTATGATCTAATGTCAACGAGGTAAGAGACAATTCTTCCAGCGGTTCAGAAACGTCCAGTTTTAATAAACCTTCGACAACATCTTTAATGTCGGCTTCAAGCTTTATACCATCGATCTCTAGCTGAAGCTTATAATTTTTCGCCAAACGGTCCTTGCGCCGCCGCAGCTCTAAATAATCCCCAATCACAGGCTGACTGGCATACCTAGCGGCGTCATCATGGCAGAGGGCTATCTTATTATCCAATCCCTCCAAATCCTTGGGTTGAATGATTAATGCCAGCTCATTTTTCGAACCTTGAATATCATTTCTGTAAATACTAACTATATCATATAGACGAATAGCCTTATTGCGAACATTTTTCATCAGAGCGCAGTTGCAGAGAGGGCATTTAAAATTCGCTTCGGCGAGCAAAAAGCTATCGTCAGGATCGACAGTCAGGCCGTCGGCCTTGTTCGGTTTGTTGATCACATATATGAGCAGCTCGCCCAGAAAATCCGCATACCTTTCCTGATTATATGCCTCCAAAAGTGAGCGTTTCTTCCCTTCCCCCATAATACAGTCATTTTCCACTGCCTTTTGCATGGCTAAAAGCATATCGTCGCGAAGACTATAATTAATATATTGCATTATATTACTTTGAAATTGCTCAACGGCTTCTTCGATGATTTTTTCCGTGCTACATTCATCTCTAATTGGCTGCGGAACCTCGCCTTGCCTGTTGATGATCCTGCTAACTCTTCCCGGATCAAAATAATCGCTGTCTTTACTGCGAGGTACCTTGATCCATCCCAGCAGCAGTTCAACCACATTTTGATCGCCGTTAGGCGGCTGCATAGCCCTTTGAAAGCATTTGGCAAATTCAGAAAAACAAAGCTCAGTCAACGCCGCTTCTCCCTTAACCGATATAGAACCACTCAATTTTAGTATAACATAAATAAGCTTAAAATTAAAAACCGCTTAGACCGCCAAATTCCGTGAGAACCGCGTCTAGTTCTAGCAATATATTTACATTATTGTAATATTTGCAGCTATTTCCGCCCTTAAAATGCAAATCAGCTACAAATCCGCTACAAGTTAACAGCAAATACTTTCCGGCGTGGCCTTCCTACAATCGGCTCAGCAGCTAGCCATTAGCACAGCAGCTGTAAACTGGTTGAGGAGGTAACGGCTATGCAACCGTCATTATTGTGTAAATCGCACAAATTACGCGGCAGCCGCCCCGGCATCAAAGACATCTGGAACGCCTTTATGGTAAAGGGCGCTACATTTACTAAAAACGACATCCCCATCTGCCCCACCACAGCAACAGAAACACCCAAAGACATCATCCCCTGGACTGAAGCCAAGCGCATATACAAACGCGAACGCGCTGCGGGGAAACGAAAATTCCACATCAGCGCCTTCGTCTGCTTTTACCTCGACGATTACAAATTCGACGGTCCCACCGGCATCTGGCACAAATACGCCCAGGCACTGAGAATACTCCGGCATTTCGACGGCGTCATCACCCCAGATTTTTCCACCTACCAGGATTTCGCTTACCCCATTAAGCTCGGCAATACCTACCGCATGAGAGCTTTCGTCTATTGGCTGGGCACTAAGGGAATTCCCGTCATCAACAACGTGCGCTGGGGCACTCCGGAGACCTATTCCTACTGCTTTGACGGGATCGAGCAGAACAGCATTGTGGCCATCGGCACTGTGGGCAGCAGTCCCCGTAAACTCATAGACCGTCCACGTTTTGAAGCAGGTCTGAAGGAATTGGTACGGGTCTTAAAGCCGCGTACTATCATAGTATACGGCTCCGATAATTACCCTTGTTTCGATGAACTGCGAAAACAGGACATTGAGATAATTGCCTTCAAAAGCCATACGGCGCAGGCCTATGAGAGGAGGCAGGCGCAATGAGCAAGGGAGACAGTGGGTTATTTAAAGGCACCAGCGGCACAAAAGCTGCACAAGCAGTATTTGTCAAAAAAGTACTAAACTCTATAAAGGAGCTCATTGCTAAAACACATGGAAGCCATAAAAAATCTATGATTGCTGGGGCATACGATTCAAGAACCGGAAAAATAGCTTCCGCTTTTGCTGGTAGCATCCCGACAAAAATACATCCAGAATTACTCAACCGAGCAAACAGTATTGGCGGCCTAGGAACCCATGGACTAACAAATAAAAATATAGTTGGCGTTTGTGCTGAATTCCACGTTGTTAATGAGTTACTTTTAAATGGTAGTAAATGGTCTGATATCCATTTAGTAACTGCAATAAGACCAAGAACAGGCTTGCCTATGCCATTCTGCGCAAACTGTTTGACAATGTTTAAAGATATAATCAACTAATAAGGAGATAATGGTGTCATGAGATACAGCGAAATTGATTTGCAAGTTGAAGACCTTATGTGGTTCGGCCTCGATACTCAAGGCTGCGTTGTCGAATTCACCACCGGCGGCAGCGCCAACGTACCCGAATTTGTCTGCCGCAGCCGCGAAGACAACGAAACGCTGGAGAACTACTTTACCAATTTAGCCCCGACCACCGCCGCCCACATGTTAATGGACCAAGAGTTGGGTACTTTAACAGAAGATGCTCGCCACCTGGCCAGCCGCGGATTATTCTGCTATGACGTCGCCTATGACCAAAACGGCAGCCCCACAGATCAATACCATAAAATCGCTTTTCCTGAGAAACCATTAATACTTGAAGATTTGCCGGATAATATAAAACGCATCATCGTTGATCATTTCGTGAGCGCTGATGCCGCTTCTGACCAATATATTCATGTCGATCACGCATATTAGTAAATCTACTCCGCGTCCCGCAGCGTGGAGCCTATTAGTTTCATTGAGCAATTTCGGTAATTGTACCACTTTTGCTCAATGAACGGAGGATATGCGTTCCTGTCCAAATTACGCGCTTCATGCCTATCTCTTGTCCGCGCTGTTGAACAGTCAGTATGACCGACAGCTTTCTTTCCACGCTTACAGCTCACGATTACAGCTCAACACTGCTTACAGTTCCAAACTATCCTCATTCAGCAGAAAATCGTAAATGCTCATAGTCATTATGCCGCTTTCATCCCGGGAAACCGCTCTCACATCTTTGACCAGCACTATTTTTTTAAAAGCATCTTTAACGCCGCAAAGCGAAGCCTTTTCCTGCTCCCATTTATCCATATCGGGAATGGAAAAGGCTGACTGAATATAATAACGCCTGCTGCCCAAGTTAGCCACAAAATCGATCTCGCGCTGACAGCGCACGCTGGCTCCCTCAGCGTTGCGCCGACGCAGTTCCACAATGCCAACATCAACCGAGTAGCCGCGCCCGCGCAGTTCGTTATAAACGACATTTTCCATCAGATGTGTTTCCTCAATCTGACGGAAACCCAAACGCGCATTTCTCAAACCAACATCTTCGAAATAATACTTAACCAAAGCACCGATGTATTTGCGTCCCTTTACATCGTAACGCTGAGCCGCACTGACTATATAAGCGTCTTCTAAATAATCGATATACTGCCTAATCGTGTTGGCGCTCAATGAAGAATGAAGCTTGGTTTTATAAGTGGCGGCTATTTTGTTAGCATTGGTCAAAGAACCGATCGAAGAAGCCAGCACATTGATCAAATCCTCTAGTTCCTGAGTCTTAACAATGTGATTGCGTTCAATAATGTCTTTCAGATAGGTTTCTGCAAAAAGACTGCTCAAATACTGCACTTTCCGAGCTTCGCTCCGCATAAGCGCAGCCAGCGGCAAGCCGCCGTAAACGACATAATCGCTCCAGCAGTGATATACATCACCTTCATAAACCTGCATGTACTCCCGGAACGACAGGGGATAAACGTGTACTTCATCGCCGCGCCCGCGAAATTCAGTAATTACATCTTTAGACAGGAATTTAGAGTTGCTGCCGGTCACATACACGTCAGCATTTTCCAAATGCAGCAGAGAATTGATCACTTCCTCAAATTCTGCCAGCATCTGCACTTCGTCAATCATAATATAGTAAGGACTTCCATCAGTAATCAGCGCTTCGATATACTGCAAAATCGCGTCGGGATCGCGGTATCGGCGATTCTGACGCTGGTCCAGCGCTATGGCTATAACATGGTCGTCCCCTACTCCCAGTTCCCGCAGATAACGCCTGAATATTTTAAAAAGCAGAAAAGATTTGCCGCTGCGGCGAATACCGGTAACAACTTTAACCATACCGTTGTGCATACGGTCAATCAAGGCCTGCAAATACTTATTTCTTTCGATGAAAACGGATTGTTCCAAGGCTCTCACCTGCAGCAGCAAATATCGCCAATACGATCAGGCAATTTCTCATTGAGCAATTTCGGTAATTGTACCACTTTTGCTCAATGAGAGTATATTATATATTTATCAGGCGGGCAAGCAGCAAAAACCCGATATTAATAACCGCAATACAGCTGCGCAAACCGTTCCGCCGCCGCCTCAGCTTCCGCGCCCGAAAGATGCTCCAGCAGCACATGCCCCAGCTCATGAGCCAGCGCCCGGCGGCGCACAGCCTCAGCCGACAGCCCATTTTCAGCGGCATAAGAGGCGATGGCCTCACCGTCTAGATACACGCGCTTTTCCCGCAGGTCAACCCGGGACAAAACTCTAGCCCAGCCCACGCTTAGAGAACGCTCTGAGATGGTAAAGCCGCGCCGCCTCAAGACTTCAGCCGGTTCTTCAGGCCAATGTTTACTGTAATAAAGCTGTTCAGCTGCTCTTTGAGCAGAAAACAACGAACTGCTACCAATACTGCACATCAGAATAGGACGCTCTACACCTGAGGGCACACGATAAAGACCACGCCCTCGTCCTCACCGACTTTGGGTAGCTCTGCCCGGGCCAAGGTCATCACCTGCTCAGCCGTTAAAAGCGAGGTAAAATCGACGTGTCTGTGCCCCGCCAGCATGTGCACCGCCGGAATAAGAGCCCCGCCGTCACCGTAAGAGG
This sequence comes from bacterium, assembly GCA_030535355.1. Taxonomy (GTDB): domain Bacteria; phylum Vulcanimicrobiota; class Xenobia; order Xenobiales; family Xenobiaceae; genus JAFSXO01. Next base: position 8,265 of record JAUNIO010000007.1, read on the forward strand.
TGTGCTTTTGCAGTAAAGCTTCCAAATCGCGCCCCGCGTCTTTGCCCTTTGAGGTCTGACACTGGCCTTCTGGAACCTGCAGGCGAACCGTGCCTTTGCCATCCAAAGCCCACACCGCCGTTTTGCGGCGTTTCAGCAGCCCCAGCAGCCAGCGCTCTGTCCGCTCGCTTTGATACACGTGGAAATATCCCGTTTCTCCTACTTTCTGCACCTGCGGAACGGTCTCGCTGCCCTTGGCCTTGGCAGTGGGCTGAGTCTCCTCTTTATCATCGCGGGAACCCGCTGCAGGCAAATTGCCGCCCTGACAAGAGGCCTGCACAATTTCTATGCGCTTGTCTTCGCCTATATCGGTTTCCAGCACATCGCCAGCCACAAAGGCCACGGTTCCCGTCGCGGTAGCCCTAACTAAACTCTTCTGAGCGTCGACCTCTACGGTGACTTCCACGGTCGCCGGATCAGCCCCCATAGCCAAGACCGATTTTTCCGCTTCCTGACGCAAAGCCGCTAAATCGGCGCTGGAAGGATTGACAATATTGCGCTCGAGAGTTTCCCGCACCATGGCCAGAGCCGCTCCGATAGCCGAGATTACTTCGGCGTGCTGAGCGATCTCAAAGGGCAAGCCCATTTTCTCAGCTGTAAAAGGAACTACAGCGCCCGCGCCGCCGCCGCCTCCAATTATCTTAATTTGGCGCCCTTCCATCTTGTAATCTTTCAGCAGCTGGCGCAGGGTCGGCATGACTCCCTGAGCCGCCGCCAGCATGAACTCTTGCGCCAGCTCCTGAGGCGTATATTGTTTGCCGCTCTTCGCGCTGACAGCTGCGGCCAATTTGGCAAAAGCCCAAGTGATCGTCTGCTGCTCACCCCAGCCATAATCGCCTTCTTTAATGTAGCCCAAAAGATTGGCAGCGCAGGTCAAAGTGGGAGCCAGACGCCTGCCCTGAGCATTTTCCAATACGAAATACAGCGGATCGCCCTGGCAGGGGCTGATCTCTACAGCTTTCCAGGAATCATCACCCTCAATATCGCTCCATTTGGTAAAAGAGCAATAAGCCAGGCCAGCCACATGGGCGCTGCGCGGGCCCACTTTAGCCCCTGCAGAAGTCCAGCCCAGCATAGAGCCGCCAGCCACGCCCAAAGTACGGCTGTCCAAAGTGCGCAGATAAGTGCTGTGACCGCCGATCTGCGCCGAGCGCACCGCAGCCTTGCCATCCTTAACCAGGCAAATATCGCTGCTGGTGCCGCCCACTTCGACGAAAAGAGCATCGGAAGCTTTAACAAACATCAGACAGGCAGCGATCCCCGCCGCAGGCCCAGACAGCAAAGTAGCCACCGGCCGGCGGCGCACTTCGTCCAGGCTCATGACTCCGCCGTCGCTGCGCATGATCATCAGCGGAGCCGAAACCCGATCCTGCAAAGCTTTTTCGGTCATCAGAGCCGTATCGATCATTTTGGGTAAAATACTGGCGTTGAGTACAGCAGTCTGCGTGCGCACCTTCAGCCCGTACAGACCCGACATCTCGTGAGTAGCGCAGGCGGGCAGGCCTGCCGCCGCCGCCTGAGCCATAATCTGCTTCTCGCCCTGGGGATCATCTACGGAAAAGCTCTGCGCCGCCACCACCGCCCCGATGCCCTCAGCGGCCAAGCCTGCGCAGTAATCCTTTAATTGTCTTTCTATGTTGCCGCCATCAGCGCTGAAAGTTTGCAAAACGCTGTGCAGGTATTTGCCAGGCGCCAGCTCCACAGCGCCGATATTCATATCAGCTTTCGCTTTGACACCCTCGAGCTGTCCCACCAACCCGATTACCGCCACCTTGGCTACATCGCCTTCCAATAAAGCGTTGGTGGCCTGAGTAGTGCTGTGGGCAAGAAACACTACTTTGCAAGGCTTAGGCAGTTCTTGGATCAGTTTATTAAAAACATCGAGAATCCCCTGAGCCACACCCGCCTGGGCTTTATGGCTGGTGGGAACTACACAGTGAGCCAAAAGACGCAGATCGTTATTATCTATGGCCACAGCGTGAGTAAAAGTTCCGCCGACATCGATTCCCACGCGCACATTAGTTTCCATTATTGCAAAGCTCCCATAAAGAATACCGACCACAGCAGAGCGGCAACGCTAAATCCCCACACGTATGGCAAAGTCTGACACAGCAGCTCCCAGGTGCTTACTTTGGCGAACTGCCCTAACCATACGTTGTGCGTATTGGTGGGGTCGGACACTCCCTGCAGCTGGCCGGTACTGAAGAACGCCGCCATGATTGCAGTGTTGGGCAGCATCTGAGCGCCAAAGAGCAGACCCGCTATGCCCGCGCCTAAACCGTAAAAATTCAGAGGGCCGCGGTACAGAGCTAACGGCGCCGCCAAGGAGAAAAACAGCGCGAAGGCCACGGGGGTAGTGGGTACGACGGCCTGTAAAAACGGAGCCAGCACCGCTTTGGTGGGTTCGGCCATCATGGCGTTAAGGGCCATGCCGATGCCCACAAACAGCCCTAAAACCGGGGCAATATCTTTCAGCCCTTCCAGAGTAGCCGCCGTCAAGGTCTGAATTGGAGAGCGAAAATTGGTGGTCAGTACCCCCCAAACCATACCGATAACAAAAGCGGGTATGATGGGCAGATTAAAAATCAGAATAAGCGCGATAGGCAGAATCGGCGTCAGCAAAGCCACTGCAGGCACTTTACTGGGAGCCGGGGCAGGCATGGGAGCCGACCAGTTAAAAGATTTGCGTTCCTTCCAGCCCTGAATACAAAAATACAGCAGCGTAGTTATGCCCATCAAAATGCCATAGGCCAGCACATAACTGCGCATAACGCTCTGTTCGATTTTTAAGGTGTCGACATAAAAGCCCAAAATAGCGGGATTGAAAATCCCTCCCCAGGCGATAGCAAACAGCATCAGACAGACGGCATAGGTAGCGGAAACGCCAGCGCCTACAAGGATAGGCAAAACCAGAGAGCCGATCATGATGACCGCGCCCAAACCGGTGACCGAAGTAAAGCAGACGGCCACCATAATGGTCATCATGGCGGTCAGACGGAATTTGCTCTCCCCGGCATATTCAGCGGTAATGCTGATCAAACGGGCGGCAATACCGGTCCTCATAACCACCTGAGACAGGATCGAGCCAAAAGCAGTATACATAATAGCATTGGCCAAACGAGCCGGGCCTTCGCTGAGCACGCTGATCAGCAGAAAATCACCGAGGTTTTTCGGGCCAGCAGCATCTGCTGGCACAGCGCTCCAGTCATAAAAGAAACCGGATACAGCGGCTATGGCCACAGCCATAGAGGGGAGCGCCAGCAGGGCTGGCATACGCCGCGTCATCATCAGTACGGCGAAAATAATGAAAACTACAAATATAATAAGTCCTGGAAGAATCACCCGGCACTTTTCGCAAGATAACGCGTTCTACCTGCCCTTACATGACATTACAGCCAACCGCAAGGGCAATTTCAAGGAGATCAGATGCTGCAGACACAAAAACACCCTCTGTCTTGTCAGACCAGAGGGCGTTTTCTAAGCGTTATCGCGAAACGCTCCTAAATTGAGGCAGAATTTAGGCCTCGCGATAAGCGGCCACGCTGATCGCCGCGCCAAAGATGGCCATGCTGTCAGCAAAATCAGCGCTTGATTCGGGCAGAGACGGTTCGGAAATGTCATACTGAGCTAACAGATTGCTGAGCTCACCATCCATCCAGGCCTCATACGCAGACTTGTCACCGCGATAACCGGCAGCCTCCAAAGCCTCATCCAGCTCATCGAGCATAGCCAAAGTCTCTTCGTTGACTTCCTGCTCCTCCTCAGCCTGAGCTTCGGCTTCGGCCTCAGCCTGTTTGGCTTCATCCAGCGCTTTCGCAGCATCAGCGGCATCAGCAGCAGCGGCTCCGCCGTCTTCACCGCCACCCTGACCGGGCAGAGATAAAGAACCCTTATTCTGAGCTTCAAAGTTCAGATCGCGCCCTTCAAAAGCACCGAAAGTTTTCAGCACTTTCACGCTAACACCGGACAGGTCTTTGCCCTTGCCGATCTCGCTGTATTTGTGATAGGCGGTGTATTTAGAATTCTTGAGTTCCGACAAATCGACGCCATAATTCTGCTCGACCATAGTCAGCGCAGACTGGAAGTTCTGGTCCTTGGTACCCAAGTTGCCGTCACCGTCGCTGTCATAGAAGAAGTCGCCGTTCTCGAACTGGATAGCCTTGCGGTTACCCATCTGGACCAGCTGAACATTGTAGCCTTTTTCCGAAAGCAATCCTGCCAGTTTTTCCGGGCTCATGTTGCTGGCGTTATTTTCCACGAAGCACTTAGCAATATCGACCACTGTGTCAGCATCGGTAATGACCGAAGCGCCATCGAAATAGTCGACCGTGCCCGCCTGTTTGCCCTTGCCTTCGCAAAGCTCATCGGATTTTTTCTTGGGCTCAGTTGCGGATGTAGAAGAAGTTGAAGTTGCTGAGGAAGTTTCCCCAGCGGTTTCCATAACCGGTTCTTCTTGAGTCGCTGCGGCCTCATTAGCACCACCGGCAGCTTCGGTGTTCTGCTGGGCCTGTTGATTCTGCTGAGCCTGCTCAGCCTGCTGATACTGATAATCATTTGAACTGCCGACTGCACCAACGGACATAAGCGTAAACCTCCATATACAAATTATTTTTAATCGGTTTTCGTTTATTAATTAACGACAGCCACTGATAAAGTAAAGGGGTAAAACAGAAAAAAATAGTACAAATTTCTTACGAACAGATTTCTCTAGAGAACTTCTAATTGGTCCAATGTCGTTAACTTAAGGCCCAACGGCATTGGCAATGTTAGCTCATATATAATTATCGCCACGTTCAGGCCTGCGTATAAGCTAGAGCATAACACAAGCTAAACCTCGATTCCCCAACAGTCTTGGGCGCCCCCTCTGTCGCATTCGCGACTTCTCCACCTACAATCCTTTAGGGGGAGTCAGATAGTTTCGCAAGTTAGCTAATCGCTAACTTAACGGGACTGCTAATTGGTCAAAGTTAAAGTATCGTCGTTGGAAAGGTAGCCGAAGGCCAGCTCCTGCTCGGCTGCAGGAGCAAAATTGCCGCGCACGTTTTCCCATTCCGCTGCGCTTAATTTGTGATTCATCAAATAATCACAGCCCTTTTCCTTGAGATAAAGATGAATAACCTCGCGATAGCGCAAAAACATCCAAATGGGAATGCCATAGGCTACAATGCACTGCTGGCGGCAGCGATCCGCCATGCGCAGCGCTGCCTGCCGATCCATCCCCCGGGTCACCCGGTAATTTAAGATCGTAGAAAACTCCTGGTCGTCAGCGATCATATCGACGATGCCCAGCTCCTGCGCATTGCGCCTGATCTTGGAATGTTTCCCCAGAGTAAACACACTGCGCCCATAGGCGTTGATTATATCGGTATGGCTGCATATAAGATCGATGGTCTGCTGGGCCTCTTCTTCGGTTTCACTGGGAAATCCAAAAAAGATATAAGCAAAATTCCAAATGCCCGCATCATGCGCGGCCCGCAAAATATCCAAACGTTTATGAATATCCACGCCCTTATTAATGAGTTTCAGAATGCGCTCGTTGGCCGACTCAATCCCCCACATGACCATGGTCAGCCCGCCTTCGTGCAAAGTTTTAAAAACTTCAGGAGTGAATTCCTTATCGGTGCGCCCGTTGCCAAAGAATTTAACCTTAAGCCCAGCGCCGATCATTTTGCGGCACAATTCGGTCATGTAAGCCGGAGTCATCGACTCATCTATCAGCTCAAAATTAGTTATGCCGTATTTTTCTGCCAGCAGTTTCCATTCCGCGAAAACCCTATCCACAGGGCAGACATCGTGCTTTATGCCGTAGTCGGTGTCGCAAAAGGTGCACTTTTGCCAATAGCACCCTTTAGAAGTGCGGGTTGAAAGAACGATTTCTGGGCAAAAATAAAGAGATAAGTCCAGTCCCTCCAAAGAAGGCTCAGCCCGCTCCGCCAAAGGCACGGGATCAATCGGCGCATTTAGCTTTACAGTGCCGGTACTATCCAAGTACAGCAAATTGGGTACTTCACTGAGACTGGCACCTCTCTCGACAGCCTTATACAGCGCCAGCATGGGACGCTCCCCTTCGCCCCAAATCACCGAATCGGCAAAATATTCCAAAAAACGGGGTTTGGTCAGCAGAGCCTCGCGCAGGCGCATGAAATAATTGCCTCCCAAACTGACGTGCAGATTGGGCAAATGCTTATCGCGCAGCAGTCTGGCCAGGGTTAAGCCGCCGTAAAGCTGGCTGTGAGAATTGATAGATATGCCCACTACGGCTTTTTCTTGGCTAGCGCGAAGCTCGCGCTCCAGCAAAGCCGCTTTCATCTCTAAAAAAGGTAAAAAGATGTTCTCGTCGCGGTTCAGAGAGAACTCGATTAGCCCTTCTACCGTCATAGGATGCTCTGGGGCGCTAAAATCGTTGAAGCGCAGGCGGCTGGGATAAAAAGGCAGCGATACCAGATCGAGCGCCTTATCCACGGTGATATAGGCTTTCAAAAGCTGAGCCGGATCGTAGAATTTTTCTCTGTCATTAAATACCGCTATCGCTTCTGGCAATTCGCGTTTGACATCGCGCCATATACGCCGCTTAGGCCCCAAAAACTTATCTATTTCCAGCAAACGGGCGCAAATAGCCCCAAATTCTGGGGATTTCTCCTTACACATCAGCCCCATCTGCACGCGCAGCTTGAGATAATCGCGGGCATTGCGCGCCCTGCCCATGGAATAAGTTAAATAATCGGGAGTAAGTACGGTGCGGAAGAATTCGACATTGTAATCGTACAGCCGGCAATCGACGCCGCTGCTCCGCAGGTAACCGGCTAAGGTGTAAAGGGCGAAATGCGGATTCATAGGATTCCATTGGGGCGGATAAATTAACTTATAATGCATAATACCTCATTCAATGCACAGGACAATTCCGCATTCGGCCTCTGTCAGGCAGCCTTCCCTGCTACAAACAGCGGCATCAGCCATATCTAAGCAGGATCGCTGGATGCTTCACCTTCATCTAAAACCACTGTGGGTACAGCATCTGCCTCACCCTCAGCTATTTCTTCAGCATAGACTGCCTCTTCAGCGCCGGCCAGCTCTTCCCCAGCTAAAGCGCGCTCTTCAGCGATAATAGCCTCAAAATCTTCGCGGTGACAATTCAGATACTCAGCCATTTCCTCGATGAGGGGCTTCATCTCTTCATCGTAAATTCTTCCGACTTCTTCAATGGCTTCATCATGGCGTTTAATCTGTTCTTCCAAGAACTCCCTGTCATTGCCATATAAACGAAAGCCCAGCAAATAATCCTTTAAGCCCTTGACTTTGCGAGAGCACTCGACAAATTTTGCCATCTTTGCCATAATCTCAGCCTGAGTATATTCCATAGGGCGCCTCCGCATCAGAAAAATAAAATTCTGCCTTTAGAACAGGACTAAAATACTATTTCCAAAGAATTAAAGAGAACCCTTTTACTCCAATGTCATTTAGTTAAGACTCGATAACATTAAAAATATTAACTCATATACAATTATTACTACATTCATGCCTGCGTATAAGCTATGAGCATAACATAAGCTAAACCTCGCTTCCCCAACTATCTTGGGCACCTCCTCTGTCGCAGCCGCGACTTCTCCCCCTCCCATCCTTCCTATTTTGTCAAGCCAGAAATATCGGTATTTCAAGCTTTAGGGGGAGTTAAATAGTTTTGCAAGTTAGCGAATCTCTAACTAAACGGCATTACCTTTTACCCAATGCCCAAGCCCCTCATTATTTGATGAAATTGGATTTTTTTTCCGTATCTTGCTAATATAAAGTGATGTTTCAGGACCTGCTGCTCTTATTAGGACTCGCCTACATTACTTACTGCGGAGCCCTCTGCGCCAGACATACCCTCCGCCTGACGGGTTTTCTTCCGGCAGCGGCAGCAGGATTGCCGCTAGGCATGAGCCTATTTACGTTAACTGTTCTAATCCTACGCTCTCTGTTCAGCCTGCCGATCAGCGCTGGCCTGGCGCTCATATTTTTGCGCCTAGGCAATTTTCCCAACGATTGGCGGCACCATAGCAAGCAGGATGAAGAGCTCCCCCCTCCCCTGGAACAGCCCGAAGCCTTTGGCCGCTTCACCATGGTTATGCTCAGCGGAACGGTCCTCGTTTTGCTGGCTGTGCTCCATGGAATACAGCTAAGTTCCCTGCCCGCAGACTTTGCCTCTTCCTACCCTTTTACGCGCGTATTCTTAAAAGGGCCGCTGTCCTTTAACGCGCCGTTTTGTCCCACTTACCCCTATACAGGCGGGCTTTATCAAACCGCAGTCTGCGCTTCGCTATCGCTGGCATTAAACGGCGATGTTCTGCGCACAGCCTGGCTGCTGCAAAGCATTTTTTTAATTGACGCCGTCTATCTCTGGGCTTTAGCTCTGCGCCTATTTCTCAGCCGCGCCCTGCCGGCGGCTTTGAGCAGTGTCCTCCTGTTTTACGCTTTGGCAGCAGCCGCTGTCAAAGCCGGCTGCGCTGCTGACTGTTCCATTTTAATGGGAATATCAGCCTCTGGAGCTCTGTTTTTATTATTTACCAATCTCATCAGATATTGCAAAAACCACTGGAAAGTTTCCCCCTGGTCAGCCCTGCTGCTCGGAAGCCTCACCTTTTGGGCCTGGGGACTCAGCCCTGTAGCTGCAGCTGTTGTCTGCGCTGCTTTTACGGCTATTACAGCCGCTTACAGTTTCAAGCGGCGCTCTTTAGCCCCCGTTATTTGGCGTTCTTTTGTTATGATCAGCGCAGCCGCTCTATTATGGGGACTCACTCAAGTTTACCTGTGGCAGCAGCTCTGGCTTTGCCACATGCAGGGGCTGGTCTTGCCCCAATTTCCCTCCCGTCACTTTATGGCCACCGCCTCGGCAGCCGCCGGTCAGACTCAATACTTTTCCCTGCTGTCTCTCGCCGCTCTAAAGCAGCATTCGCTGTATTTATGGTTAGCTCTGCCATTAATCATCTGGGCAATCCGGCGCAATTCCTCTAAAGGATTATTCCTCTTCATCGGGGGCATTCTTCTCTACTTTTTACCCGGAGCTATAGGCTTTCAGACAAAAGGCATGGCACCTCCTTGGATGTGGCGGGCTGCTTCTGACGGCGTTTTTGCTGTATTGACAGGTTTCGCCCTTGGCGATATCTATCAGCTTTGGGCGCGCAGCCGCTCGGCGGCGGCAGCCAGATGGCAAAGAACGGTTTTGGCGCTGCTGGCCATGGCCATGATCAGCCCTCTATTCTGCGATATTGCCGTAGCTTGGCAGCAGCGTTCTCAGCCGTCCTGTCTCCTTAAGTATATCTGCAATCCCTTGTATCCCCCCACTCAGCAGTGGTTAGCCGACGTTCCCCAGCTCCAGCTAACTCCTCAGGAGCGTGAAACAGCGAATTGGCTGTGGAATAGCTCCTCTAAAGCCTATCGCACTTTTTTCGATATTCCCGATCTAGAATCCGCATCACCGGCTCGGCTGGCCCTTTTAGCCGGCCAGGCCGGCTGTCTTCCCGTAGGCAGCGCTCACAGCATCACCCCAGACCAGCCTGACAGCGATTACTTACAGCCCGCCCCTGGCGTTCTGGCCTTCCTGCACTCCCAAAATCCCGTCTATTTGCTGAGCTTAGGCACCGAACTCATCGTAAGCTGGCGAGAGCTGCCCCTTTGTTCCTCTGAGCACTGTAAAATGCAGCCTTGGCCAGACGCTCTCGCCGCCCCATCACCCGAACGCTCCTGGAAAGCCTACACCATACAGGGCACGTTACCCTGGGACAGGCAGATCGTTCCCTGCCCTACCCCCAGCATCAGCATAGAGCTGCAGGGCTGGCCTGCTTCCCAGCAGATAACCGGAGGGGCCGTTTATCTGGTAAATGCCAGCTTTAGCCGCAAACTGCGAGGCTGGCTGCTGCCCGCCTGGTATGACACTCAAAAGCGCTGGGTTAGCCAATATACCACCTTAGGCGTCTATCTAGACGGAGACAAGCAGCAAATTCCCATCGTAATTCCATTTAAAGAGGGCAAATATCATCTCAGCTGGCTCTTCTATCCCAGCGAATCGCCAGACTCCAGCCCACGCCGCCCTCTGCAAATGTGGCGCTTAGCAGGCTCGACAGCTATTGAGCACCATCTATCGGCAACGCTGGAGAACAGCCTGCGGCTGATAAAAGTACAGTGCGCTTCCCCTTCGCACGGCGTGGTAACTATAACCAATATATCGCCCCGCGATTTGAACATCGGCAGCGATCTGCATCTGCGCTGGAAGATTTGGTCGGCGGACACACATAACTATATATATTATAATAGAGCTGAATCAACTAATCTACCCCTGCCCCTGCCCGCGGGCAGCACGCTACAGCTTCCCTGGCGCACAGCTCATGAAATGGGCCAGAATGAGTTTTTAGAATTCAATGTCAGCGTGCCCTTTGGTGTCCAGCATTCCCTTACCCGCAAATAATTGCCGCTGCTAAAATAACTGAGTCAGCCATGACACAATTACAAAATGCGGCATATCCTGGGCGCGGCCAAAGGATAGCGCTGCATGACCTCTGGATCGCATCCCGGAAGAACAAAAGCAGTAAACATGCGCATTTTTAGACGCTCGCGTATATCGCGGTTTCCCTCGCACCAATTGAGCGAAAAAGCCTCTCCCTGCAGATGCCGGTAAAGGGGTACATTGTCCGAAGCCAGCATAACCCGGGATACCCCTTCAGTCATATAAGTCGGCAAAAGAAATCCCCGCGTATGGCCGCCTACAACATCTACGCGCAAGTGCTCGTCGATAGCCAAACAGTTTTTCACCAGCTGAAGGCGCGGCGCGGCGCGTAAAATTTCTATTTCTTCAGAGCGGTAGAGCCTCTTTTTGTTTACAGGATCCCGCAATAATTCCCCCATCGCTCTCAGCTCGCGGGCAGCGATATAGATTCTGGCCTGCAGAAAGCGAGCTATCCCCCCCACATGAGCTTCATGCCCGTGCGTCAAAACCACATCGGTTATCTGCTCAGGGGAGATAGCAATTTCCGCCAGCAGCTTCTCCACCGGCAAATAATCGTGGAATCCAGCCTGAAAAGCCAGTTCTTGGCTGCTGTATCCGGTATCAATAAGGATTAGACGCCTAGGAGTGCGCACCAAATAGGCGAAGCAGGAACATTCGGTCAGTCCTTGCGCCCCGCCGTCTAGTATCTCTTCGGCTGGACAAAATTTACTGCCGATTTGCAGCGCTAACAATTCCGCACTCATGGCCACCTCCTCGATTATTCCTGCCAAAAAAGTTCCGGCTCAGCCCGGCGTTTTTCTAAAACATGGCGTGAGTTCTGAAATCCCTTAAACCATTTGTCCATGCGCACAAAAGTCTGAGAATTTTGCCAATCAGCACGGGCGCCGGGGAGACAGTTCTCGGATATTAAGCTAATAACAGCACTTTGTTCGGTCTTATCGCAGGTAATAAGCATCGCTTCGCTCATAACCTTGATCGCCAGCCACAGCAAATTAGAGCTGGAAATATCGCATATAGCCGCCAGCTGTTTGTCTTTTAGACTAAACTCATAAGTTCCTTCGTAATTGTTCAGCCACTGCAACAGGCGCTGCCAGGCATGGTTCATATCGCCCGTGCTCAAAGACCAAGCTTTAACATAGCTTTCCATCGCTTTCCAGCTGCTCTCCGAAAATAGCAAATGCAGACGAACAACGCGCTGCAGCCAACCCGAGCGGCGCAGCTGCTCTAAATCGAAAGGCGGATCGGCCAAGAACACATCAGTGAAGCGGGGACAGTTCTCCAGCGCCAGCCACTTCTTCCAGGTCAGCACCGTAACCTGGGCCGCTAAGTCCGCAGGAAGAGAGGGAAGGCTGTTTTCAAAGGCGGCGATCACTCCCAGTCTTTCAGGTCCCGTCTTCGCCTGCAGCCTCTGCAGTTTAGCGATGACCCCTCGCAGATATTCAGGGAGATTGCTATTTCCCCGCTCATCGATCAGATAATGGCGAACCGCCGGAACCGTTTTAGATGCGGGCGGCACCGGGCGGCGAGGTACACTGCCGCTATCCTGCTCGGCCAATAAACGCTTTTTTTCCTCTTCGGGCACAGCGATAGCGATGGGCAGCTGCTCGCAAAAAGGCAGCGGCACAAAGTCCCCGCCGCTATAAGCTGAGACTTCTCGCGCAATTCCGTCATCCCGATCCAAACGCTGCAGCTGCACGGCATCGGCAGCTAGAGCGTAATCTATATTAACGCAAATCCTGTCTATGCCGCCAAAACTGCTGATATCTAAACTGCCCACTACATCGCAGACTTGATCCAGCAGCTCGTGGTGTTTTAGATCGTCGGCGCAGCCAAAAGCTGTCATTTTGACTTTGGTCCCGCCGCCCTGCCATAAACTGCCCGTTAAATAGCGCCCTTCTTTAAGAGAGCGCAAATCGGCAAAGCGCACTCCCCTAAGTAAAAAACACGGGGGCGGGGCTCCCTGCCCCGTGGGTTCCAATTCCTTGAGCTCGCTGATAAATCCGGCCTCTATCTCATCCAGGCGCATCTCGTAATCGACAAATAAGGGAGGAATAGGGCGTCTGTGTTTTTGCAGAGCCGAGGAAAATTTATCCAGGAAAGCATCTAGCTTGGAGACTTGCACCGCAAAACCGGCAGCTGAAGCGTGCCCCCCAAAATGCTCTAAGACGTCTGAGCAATCTTGCAGGACAGCGTGCAAATCGGTGCCTAAAGTGCCGCGCCCAGAACCGATTACGCACTCGCCTTCAAGCCGCCCTACCAGACATGGCAAACGGTAATCGTTGGTCAGCATTCCCGCAGCAATGCCAACCACCCCAATATGCCAGTCCCCGTATTCAAAAATAAACCCCCGGCGTTTAGCAGCGGCTATGTCCAGACGGTCTTTGATGGTGTCGACCACCTCGTTCTGCATTTGGCGGCGGCGCAGATTGCAGTCTTCCACATAACCGGCCAGTTTTTGGCACTGGGCAATATCATCGCTCAGCATCAGCTCCGCCCCAAAGCGCGGATCATCGACGCGTCCGACCGCATTGATCCGGGGGCCCATGAAGTAGCTGACCGACTTAGCGTTAAAGGTACGGCTGCGCACTCCGCAAATGTCCCCCAAAGCTCTCAGGCTGGGGCGCTTCCAGGATTCGATGGAAGCCAATCCCAAACGGCAGAGCAAGCGGTTTTCGTTAGTCAGCGACATCATATCCGTAATGGTGGCAAAAGCGACGAAATCCAGCAAATCCAAAGGAACAGGCCGGTTTAAACGTGCATACAAGGCGGCCATCAATTTCCAGGCGACAGCCGCGCCGCAGAGATTTTTTTCCGGATAGACGCTGTCTGGGCGCTGCGGATTGACAAAAGCGTCTGCATCAGGCCCCAGGGGCGGAACCTTGTGATGATCGGTCACGATTACCTTCAAGCCGCGCTGCCTGGCATAAGCCACTTCTTCGCCATTGGAAGAGCCGCAGTCCACAGTTATCAGCAGCTGAGCTCCCAATTCTGCGGCTTTGTCTATTTCACGGCGGTTCAGCCCATAACCATCTTTGGCGCGCAGAGGAAGCTGATATTCGGCCTGCACCTTCAGCGCACGCAAGGCCCGCACTATTATGACCGTCGCGCAAATACCATCGGCATCATAATCACCGCAGACAAAGACCAGCTGGTCTAAATTCACCGCCTGGACCAGCAAATCTACTGCCTCAGCGATATCCGGCAGACTAGAAGGATTGTACAGAGAAGAGGCGCAGTCGAGGCTCCATTTCATATACTTCGCAGGCGTATCTATGCCCCGGTTGATCAGCAGCTGAGCAAAACGCGGACTGCGCTTGATTTTAGCAGCCAAGAGCGAAGCCCTGTCTCTATCGAACCTTCCCACGCTAATTTCGCTATATCTTCTCACCGATCGCTACCATCTGCCTTTTAGTGTTGCCAATGTCATTTAGTTAAGGCTCGATGACATTGGAAAGATAGTTTTGCATGTTAGCTGATCGCTAACTAAACAACATTCCTGCTGTGGCGTTAAGTTTTACAAACCGCCGAAGGTTATAACGGCCATTTTAAGCGGCTGCTCCCCATCGCTGGTGGGAAAATCATCTTCAGGATAAAGCCGTTCAATATGCGGAACCGGCAAGCCTATTTTCACGGCTGTGCGCTCTAAAACCCGGTGCCATTCCTCCCAGCTGACCTTAGCGTGGTGATTGGTAGCCAAAATACTTCCGCCCTCAGCCAGGCTCAAAAGACACGGTTTCAGCATCGAAGCATAATCGCACTGCAGATCCACGCGGCCAAAAGGGCTATTGGCCACTGTCGGCGGGTCTAAAATAATAACATCAAACTTCTGGGGCCCGACCCGCAGATACCGGCGCCGGGCAGAACGTCCCTTCACCCCCAGCTGCGCCAGCTGGCGAATCACGGGAAATACATCTTCCTGCCAAATCTGAAAGCGCGAAGCGGGGACGGAATTGAGGCGTCCGTTGTGCTGGCCAATTTCCAAGCACCAGCGCGAAAAATCGACATTAGTCACCGCCGCGCCCTTATGAGCGGCCGCAACTCCGGCCGTGCAGGTGTAAGCAAACAAGTTCAGCACGCGTTTTTCCGCGGCAACATTACGGCGCAGCCAGCGCCGCCCAGCTCTAAAATCCAAATAAAGATAGGGGTCTTTCCCGTGGCTGGAAGGCGCCACAGCAAAGACCTGCCCCTCTTCATGGCAGAGGGCCTCCAAAGTCCAGCCCCGGCCCTGAGCCAGCAGCCTAGAGCCAGCAGCAGCGCTGTCTTTGTATATAAGCTGCGACTTATTCTTGGCAGAGCGCTCCCAAACAATCAAAAGCAGCTGCCTGGCAGCCGCATACTCGCGTAAAGCTTCCAATTCTGCGGGCATAAGGCGGCCGTAAAAAACCATGGCCAGCAAATAAGTGCCGTACCTATCGACGGTCAGACCGGGGCGGCCTTCCACACTGCCGTGAAAGACCCGCCAGGCATCGGTATTTTCAGAGCGCAGCCGCTCTGTCAGCTTTATCCGGCGCTCGTCTGACTGCTGGAGCAGAAAGTTTAAATCCTTTGGAACTGCGGGAATATCTGCCTGCATAAAAACGCATCCTAAAGATCGCTCGGCCTCCAGCCGACGCGATCATAGTACATCTCACAGCTGGTAATCTGGCCCTCAGCATTAAATTCCAGGAATTCGACTCCGTTGTCCTCAAAAACACGGTTATCCACGGTATTGCGCACACGGCGCTTCATAACTATGGCATTATCTTCAATTTTCCAACAATCTACCAAGGTAAACTTCCAATCGGGATTGCGCACGAACAGCAATTCCAGATAATCGGCTATGGCGGCCTTGCCGTACAGGCCAGTAGAGCGCACAGGATCGCGATACACCGCATCTTCACTCAGCATATCGACAACGGCTTGAGGATCGGTGCCAGACCATGCCTCTAGCCAGCGCTCACAGATTTTTCTACAGTCTTCTTTCCCGTCCGAATCAGGTTTGTCGCTGGTATCTTTGCCCACCTTGGTCTCCTTTACGGCTTATTTTGAACGGCATATTTTACAGCAGCTTATTTTGACGGCGGCATTTTTACAGCTCATTATGAGGGCACGCGCTGCTGCGCTTATTTTACGCCGCCACGCTGAACTCTACCGTTTTACTGTTTGCCGCTTCCTACGGTATGACTGCCAGCCACTACAGCTGGGCTTTACCTCTTTGCAATAACCTAGCGTGAATTGTTATTCTCGCCGCTTATAAATAAGCCGATTTATTATAAAATTAACATATACAGCCGCTTCTAGTCAACAGCTAGGCTGGGGCTGACTTGGGCCCACCCTCTGCCGCATTCTCGGCCTTCCCTCACAGCCGGTGGCTGGCTAAAGCCCAGCCAAAATCTTTAGAGCAGCTTGAAAAATGGCACTGTCCGCCTGGAGGGAGGAAGTTAGAACATGCCAGTGTTTCTGTCTATAGGGCTGCTTAACGGAAAAATCAGCCAAGCTCAGCCAGCGTGATGTTATTAATCAGCGCTTCCTTAGGTCTAAATTTACAATAACAACAGGAAAATGAATGTCTATAATAGAAGAAAAAATAGCCTGCCAAGAGGTTGGTTATAATACGCGCGATGGATGAAAACAGCATGGGTACGAACGAGAATGAGGTCGGAAAAGGAACTGAACAATCTACTCTTGAGAAGACGGCCTCCGATTCCAATTCGAGAATCTTGCTCGCCATAGGCGACCTGCATGGTGACTATTACCGATTGATGCGCCACTTGCGCGAACTGGAACTGCTGCTTCCAGGAACTATGGCCTGGAACCCAGAGCGCAACAATGTCGATTTAATTTTGATCGGCGATTATACCGACTGGCGCGGCGAACCCTTGGAAACCAGCACAGAAGAGACTACTGAAGACGGTTCCCTAGGCGGTTATCGCATTTTGGATTTAATGCTGCATATCAGCGATGAGCTGCAGAAACTGAGGCGCATCGTTCCCAACTTTGACAGCCATTTTTATCCGCTTATCGGCAATCACGATGATATGATGCTGAATTCGGCAGACGTATTCAAATTCGTATCCTGTCAGGAATTAGCTGTTCTTTTAAGCAAGGCCCGCAACTTCGGGACCTGGAAACGCGTTTTATCCGAGGCTGGTCTCAATCCGGGCCAAATCGATCAAATGTACAGTTTCCTCAACTGGTACGTACAGGGCGGCGAAGTCACCATTCAGGGTTTCGGCGGTATGGAAGCCTGGCGAGACGCCATGGTTGGCGAGATAGGAGATTACCTCCGTTATAAATTATATCTGGCAGTCATCGTCAATCACCGCCTCTTCTCTCACAGCCTTCCCGATCAGTCCTGTTTTTGGCGTCCGCTCGAAGAGATCGTCAAACTGCCAGACAACGAGTTTTTACAGGCCCGCGAGAGTTTCACCTGGGGGCGCAAAGTCTGGGGCTATGATTACAGTTCCGGCACCCGGACCAACATGTTTTCCAGCGACGAGCTGGACAAGATGCTCCACAGCATTGGCAGCGACAGCGCAGTTATCGGGCATACTCCCATGTCGCACAGCACCGAGCATGTCATAGCCTATGACGGCCGTGTCATCAATATTGACGTCCACGGCTCACCAGGCGGCAAAGCTTTTATAGAAGAGTATCAAGGAAGTTCCAAAGACAACAAGGCTCCGCTGCGCTCCAGCCTAATGGGGAGCAGGAGAGTTGAATGTCTGGCGTAGATACGACATATCGTTTAGGAAGAGCGCTTTACGCTAACTTAGGAAAAGTAATTTTAGGCAAGACCGACAAATTATTTATTCCCATAGCTGCCATCTTAAGCGCCGGCCATATTTTGTGCACAGATGTGCCAGGAGTAGGCAAAACCGTACTGAGCAAGGCCATAGCGCGTTCTCTAGGTTGTTCTTTCTCCCGCCTTCAGTGCACAGCCGACCTGCTTCCTTCCGATATTATCGGCGTTACTATTTTTAATCAGAAAACCGCCGAGTTTGAGCTGCGCCGCGGCCCAGTTTTCAGCCAAGTCTTTCTAGCCGACGAGATCAATCGCGCCACTCCTAAAGCCCAGTCAGCTTTGCTGGAATGTATGGAAGAGCGCCAAGTTACCATCGACGGCAAAGAACTGCCCTTACTGCAGCCGTTTATCGTTTTAGCTACCCAAAATCCCATTGAATACGAAGGCACGTTTCCTCTCCCCGAAGCTCAGCTGGATCGTTTCATGGTTTCGCTGTCGCTGGGCTATCCCGATCCTGACGCGGAAAGCTCCATGTTAAGCCAGCAGCAGCATTACCATCCTTTAGAAGACATCAGCCAAATTACTACTGCTGAAGAATTAAAACTGGCTCACGAAGAAGTGCGCCGGGTCACAGTCAGCAGCAGCATTGTTAAATACATCGTTTCCTTGGTGAATCACACCCGCCAATCCCATCTTTTAACTTTAGGTTCCAGTCCCCGAGGCTCGCAAGCGCTTTTCCGAGGTGCTCAGGCTTTAGCAGCTATGCAAAACCGCACCTACGTAATACCAGACGATGTGCAGGCCTTGGCGAGAGCGACTCTCCAGCACCGTCTCATTCCTCAGCGCCGCCACGACCGCAATGCCGCCCTGCAGGCCGTAGAAGAAGCGCTCTCCGCCATACCAGTACCAGTCAGCTAAATCGCTGGGAAATGGCCGCAGGCCAATAATTACGTGGCCGCAGGCCTACAATTAGCAAGTTTTATCCATAACGGCGCCAGTCAACGATTGGCGCTTATATATTAAAGCAATAAGGACGCAAAACCGACATGGCCCTGACAATCGGATTAACAGGACTGGCTCAGTCCGGCAAAACTACCCTATTTAACTCCCTCACCAATATGGCCAACGCCAGTGAAACTGGAAAAGGACGCCCTATGGCTCATGTCCAGGTTCCCGATCCGCGTCTTTGGGAACTTTCCGAGATATTTAAGCCCAAGAAGACCACTCCTGCCACAGTAGATTTTCTCGACATGCCTTCCGGCGGCACTTCCAGCTTAAGCCCCCAAGCTGTAGCTGAAATCCGCACTGCTACCGTATTAGTAGAAGTCGTGCGCTGTTTTCAGCATCCCTATCTCGAGGGTGTCAACCCGGTAGCTGACATGGAAAACTTTGAAACCGAGCTAATGCTGGCCGATCTCAAAGTTATTGAAGGCAAACTGGAGCGGGCTAAAAAAATGGACGCCCACGAGCGTTCGCTCATCGAAGCCCTGGCCGCGCCGCTGAGCGATGGAGATTACAACTCTATCCCCCAGTTTAACGACGAAGATAAAAAAATACTCTCCGGCTTAGGCCTGCTCTGTCTCAAGCCCTGCCTAGTTGTGGCCAATATTCCGGAAGCCGAACTCAGCGGAGATAGCCCTGCTTTTAAAAAGGTCCAGGAATTTGCGGCTTCGCGCCACATGCCATCCATAGCCGTATGCGCCGATATTGAAGCTCAGCTGGCCGAATTGAGCGATGATGATCGCGCCGTTTTTATGGAAGACCTGCATATCGAAAAGAGCGGCTTAGAGCAGCTCATCAGCATGTGCTATCAGCGCCTGGGCCTGCAGACCTTCTTCACCGCCGGCGAAGACGAATGCCGCGCCTGGACTACGGCTGTCGGTGCCAAAGCCCCAGAAGCCGCCGGAGAGATTCACACAGATTTGCAGCGGGGGTTTATCCGCGCCGAAGTCATCAACTACGACACGTTTATGACTTGCAAAAGCTTAAACGCCGCCAAAGACAAAGGCCTTCTGCGCGTTGAAGGCAAGGAATACGTCGTTCAGGACGGCGATATTCTCAACATTAGATTTAATGTATAGCCAATGTCATTTAGTTAAGACTCAATGACATTGGAGATGTTGACTCATATACAACTATCGCCACGCTTATGCCCGGGTACAAGCTAGCCTATAACATAAGCTAAACCTCGATTCTCCAACAGTCTTGGGCACCCCCTCTGTCGCGTTCGCGACTTCTCCCCCTCCCATCCTTTAGGGGGAGTCAGATAGTTTCGCAAGTTAGCTGATCGCTAACTGAATAGTATTAATGTATAGCCATACCGCTTTTCCAAACCATTTTGATGTAGCCGTAGTCGGGGGCGGTCACGCCGGCATAGAAGCTTCTTTAGCAGCAGCACGGCTAGGGATGCAGACGGCCTTAGTTACCACCCGTCCCAATTACTGTGGGCGTATGCCCTGCAATCCTTCTATTGGCGGCCCCGCCAAAGCTCATCTCGTGCGCGAAATCGACGCTCTAGGCGGCGAGATGGCGCGCACCATCGACCGCACTCACATCCATATCCGCAACCTAAACACCAGCAAAGGGCCAGCCGTTCAGGCTTTGCGCGCTCAAGCCGACCGTCCCCGCTACGCCCAAGCCATGCAGGAAGTTCTGCAGGGACAAGAGCGTTTACAGATTATATCTGACAGCGCCCGCGAGCTGCTCTGCGACGGGCAGTCTATTGTTGGCTTGCGCTGCGCCTCGGGATTGGAGATCAGCTGCCGCGCCATAATTCTAACCACGGGAACTTTTTTGGAAGGGCTGCTGCATTTGGGCAATTACAGCACCCCTGGAGGCCGGTCCGGCGAAGCTCCAGCCCGCGGGCTAAGCGCAGCGCTGGCCAGCTTAGGCTTGCGGCTGGGGCGCATGAAAACAGGGACCTGTCCCCGCCTGCACCGCGATTCCATTGGCTATGATGGCTTGGACACCCTAGACCCCAGCTATGCAGGCTTAGTCTTTTCCGATCTCTCTCCCCGCCATTCCCCTCCCCAACAGGTCCAATGCTTCATCACCCGCACCAATGAGAAGACCAAAGAGATCATTTTAGCCAACCTGTACCGCTCCCCGCTGTACGGATCAGCAGATGTGCCCATTACCGGCATCGGCCCGCGCTACTGCCCCTCCATCGAAGATAAATTTGTGCGCTTTCCCGAGCACAAATATCACCTGGTCTTTTTAGAGCCGGAAGGGTTTGATGTTCCCGAGGTCTATCTGCAGGGCGTCTCCACCAGCTTGCCTTTTGATGTGCAGCTGGCGCTGATCCGCACCCTGCCCGGTTTAGAAAACGCCCAAATAGTACGGCCTGGCTACGCTGTCGAATACGATTACGTCGATCCTACCCAGCTGGAGCATACTCTGGCGGTGCGCGGCTGGAAAGGGCTGTTCTTAGCGGGACAGATCAACGGCACGTCGGGCTATGAAGAAGCGGCAGCCCAAGGGCTTCTGGCCGGAATTAATGCTTCCCGCTTCGTCAATTCCCAAGAGCTGATCACCATAAGGCGCGACCAGGGTTATTTGGGCGTGCTAATCGACGATCTGGTATGTAAGGGGACCCAAGAGCCTTACCGAATGCACACCAGCCGCGCCGAATACCGCCTGCTCCTGCGTCAGGACAACAGCGATGAGCGGCTCACGCCCCTGGGCCGCGACATCGGTTTAGTCAGCGCTGAGCGCTGGCAGCGTTACCGTGAGCGGCAAGATGCCGTAGAAGCCGAGATACATAGGCTGAACAGCACCTTCGTCAGCCAGGCGCAAGCCCAGCGCTATAGCCAGGCGCTGCAGCGCTCAGTAGCTCCCGGGCAAACCTTAGCCAATTTAGTCAAACAGCCTGGAGTAAGCCTGGCTCTGCTCCGCCAATGCGACGGATTAGAGGAGCTCGATCTGCAGGTCAATACCAAAACTGAAGTCAGCCTCAAATACGAAGGCTACATCGACGCCCAAAAGCGCGAAGTGGAACGCGCTGCCAAATGGGAACGCCTGACTATACCCGACGATTACCGCTACGAAGAATTAGCGGGCATCTCCTTAGAAGCCAAAGAAAAGTGGAACCGCATCCGCCCCCACAATGTGGGACAGGCCTCCCGCATTGCCGGTATAGCCCCCGCCGACGTCACAGCTCTGGTCGTAAATCTGCGCGGCCTTCCGCCAGCCAGAAAGCACCAGCGCCCTGCCAATAATGCGACCCCTTCTGGACCTCAAGACCATGCCTTTTAACCGTTTGCTCTCCGCAGGCCTTGCCTCGTTAAATATCACCCCAACCGCCAAACAGCTAGAGCTGCTGGCCCGCTATGCCTCCAATATGTTCAGCGAAGGGGAAACGCGCGGGCTAACCGCCCTCAAGGACCCGGAAAAATTGGCCCGGGAACTCATCATCGACGCCGTAAGCGCTGTGCCCTTGCTCCGTGAGGCTGCCCATATTGCCGATTTGGGATCGGGCGGAGGGACGCCGGGCCTGCCCCTGGCCATCATGCTGGAAAACAGCCGCTTTACCTTAGTTGAATCCAACCAGCGCAAAGCCCGCTGGATCGCCGAGCAAATCGCAGACCTGCAGCTGCAGGATCGGGTCAGCGTCAGCACCAAGCGCATAGAAGAATTGGGCAGAGACAGCGCCTACCGGCAGCGCTGCGACGCCGTAGTGGCTAAAGCTCTGGCTGCCCTGCCCGCGCTGGTAGAGTTAGCTGTGCCGCTGCTCAGAGTACAAGGACAGCTCTGCGCCTATAAAGGCAGCAAATTTGCCCAAGAGATTGCGGATTCCCAACGGGCCTTGCGCGAGCTGCGCGCCCAGGTCCACAGCGTTTACCATTATAGTTTAGAGGGCATGGATCGGGTCATCGTGCAAATAGTTAAGCTGCAGGATACGCCGAAAATTTATCCCCGGCGCATCGGCCTTCCTCAGCACAGCCCGCTCTAAGCAAATTCCGCCCTGTCAAAAGCCCTGCCAAGAGCGCCTCAGGCCTGCAAAGCGAGTTTACTTGCCCAGGCAAAACGCAGAAAAAACCCGATCGAGAATATCTTCGCTGACATTTTCCCCCGTCACTTCGCCTAGGCAGCCCAGCGCTCTATGCAGATCGCTGAGCAGGCAGTCACTGGGCATAGCCAGAGCCACTCCCTGCCGGTAACTCTGCAGAGCATCTCCTGCACGGTTAAGCGCCTGCATCTGGCGCTGATTGACGCTGACAACCCCCTCGCCGTATTTATCGGTAACTGCGCGAATGCGCTCGGCAAGGCGCTGCTTAATGAGGGGCAAATCGCTATCATCGAGCAGGCTGACGCTCAGAACACTCCCCGCGGCAGCGCCGAAATGGACAGCGGCCTCGCTCTCGCTGAGTTTTACACCTAAATCGCGCTTATTGAGCAAAATCAGCGGATCTGTGCCCGCCGTTAAGCTGACCAGCTCCTCATTTTCTCTATTCCAAGCTGAGCTGCCATCTAAAATAACCACATTGAGCTCGGCCTTTTCTATAGCCTCGCGCGTGCGCTGCATTCCCAGCTGCTCAACATAATCCGCACTCTGATGCAGCCCCGCCGTATCTATTAAGTGCAGATAGCAGCCATTCACCGTACAGCTGGCCTCTAAACGGTCGCGGGTTGTCCCCGGGATGGGCGTCACCAAAGCCCTTTCTTCCCCCAGAAGCTTATTCCACAGCGTGGATTTGCCGGCGTTAGGCGGCCCGCTCAGGGCTACGTTTACGCCTTGGGCCAAAACATCGCCGCTTCGCGCATCGCTTAGCAGCAAATAAATGTCTCTAGAGACACCATCTGCTTCGGCTGTTTGCTCCTCCGCAGACACGCTATCTACCTCTTCGCCAAAATCTATTTCAGCTTCTAAGCGGGCAATCAAATTCAGCAACCGCGAGCGCAGGCGCTTTACGCGCTGAGACAAGGCCCCTTCCAAGCCTTGGGCCTGCAAACGCACTGCAGCAGCGGAACTGGCCTGAATTAAGCCCAAAACGGCTTCTGCCTGGGCCAGGTCCAGCTTGCCATTGAGAAAGGCCCGCAGGGTAAACTCGCCTGGCTCAGCCAAACGCGCACCCAGTTCCACGCAGCGGTCCACGATTAAAGAGGGCAAAAGAAGGCCGCCGTGGCAGTGAATTTCCGCTACATTCTCACCCGTATAGCTGTGCGGGGCCGTCATAAACACGGCCAAAACTTCGTCCAAGACTGCTTTCTGGGCATCTAAAACTCTGCCCAGATACATATGACGCGGCTGCCAGCTGTCAGATAAGTGCCGGGGACGCTCGACTAAAGCGCGTAAAATTGTGTCACAGCCAGAACCGCTTAAACGCACAATAGCTACTCCGCCCTCACCGCGCGGTGTAGCTATCGCCACAATAACTTCAGATAAATTAAGCAAATTAGCAATTCCGCGGGATAATGATCACCCGGCGCTCCGGCTCGTCGCCTTCGGATTCGGTTTCCACATTGGGATTGCTTTTCAGCGTCATGTGAATAGTGCGGCGGTCGCTGGAAGGCATGGGTTCCAATTCGACCTCGCGCCCCTGCTGAATCGCTAATTCAGCGCTTCTCAAAGCTAAACGACGCAGATTGACCTCGCGGCGCTCGCGGTAGCCTTCGATATCGACGATGATCATGTGCTCCACTAGCTGCTGATGAGAGTTAATGACGCCCACGATATACTGCAGGGCTTCCAAAGTACTGCCGTGACGGCCAATTAATGCGCCTAAGTCTTTGCCCTCGACGTAATAGCGCACGTGATCGGGCCAATCTTCCCATTCGATATCGGCATCGGCAAAACCCATGCGGGAAACGATCTCGTAAAGCAAATCGGCGATCTTATCGTCGGCGACTACCGCGGAATCAGCGCGTTCCTCTTCTTCTGGATCGTCATCGTAATAATCTTCGTCGTATTCATCAGCGCCTTTATCGTCAAAACGCTCTTCATCAATATATTTGCGCATCATTATAAATGACTAATTACCGTGTTAATAACGCAAAGGAGCTAAGATAGACCGTTAAAAAGCTTAGATAAACAGAAATGAAAAAAGTGGAAAGTAACAGGAATTCGGGAAAGCTCAACGATTAGAAAAATGGAAGATCGAAGCTCGATTTGCCCTAAACAGTGTAACCGCCATAAACCTCGCTTTCGTAAAAATAGAGAAATAATTTCAGCTCTTGTAAATTAATCAGGCTAAACACCCAAAAAGCAAAAATTTAGTTAAATATAACATAAATAATAAGTAAGCGTCAAATAATATTGCGCTTACTTATATAAATTATATACGTCAGAATTAAAGCTGCCTTCCAGCAAAATAAAAACAGTCTGCGGCTGAAAGCCCACTCCTTAGCCCGCAGTGGTAGGCACAGAGGTCCCCGAAAGCTGAGAACTTTCGGAACCGCGCATGATCATAACCTGCTGAATTATGGTCAGCAGAGAGAAAATGCTCCAGTACAGTATCAGCGCACAAGGCCAGTTGTAAGCCCACATCATCCAGGAAAACATTAATGTCATGAATATCGCCATTTGCCGTTGCTGGCCACTGTTGGCTCCCTGACTGGGAGTTAAGCGCTGAGAGAGGTACATGGTCAGCCCATAAAACAAAATCATCGGCAAATCGCGGCCAGCTAAGCTACTGGCCAGATAATCGGGGAACCAAGCCTGCAACGGACCCGGATGAATCCACATAAAATAAGAATTTTCAAAGAGACGCTGATCCATCATAATCGCCCGCCAGATAGCGAAAAGAATGGGCATTTGAATCAGCATAGGCAGACAGCCAGCCATGGGGTTGATTTTATGATCGCGGAAAAGCTCCATCTGTTTCTGCTGCAGAGTAGCCTGGTCGTCTTTGTACAGTTCCTGCAGCCGCTGAATTTCCGGCTGGATTTTCTGCATATCCTGCATTGACTGATACTGCTGCTTGGTAGGATAGTAAAGAACCAGCTTAATCAAAACCGCAAACACAACAATTGCCAGCCCATAGGATTGAGTTATCCCCTCCAGGCAGCGCAAAAGTTCTATCATCAATCCAGCAAAGTAATCAATCATTTCGAGTAATGTTTCCGCACAATAATTTAGACCGTTATCTCTTTAGCTAACCTTTACCCTAGCCGTTAGCTTAGCCATTACGTCAGCCATTAACTTAGCCATTAAATAAACGCTTGACCAAACATCAGCATAGCCGCTTAATTAGCCATTACGCTTACTTAGCCATTAACTAAACAGTCAGTCCCGTTAAGTTAGCAATTAGCTAACTTGCGAACTATCTGACTCCCCCTAAAGGATGGGAGGGGGGAGAAGTCGCGGCTGCGACAGAGGGGGTGCCCAAGACTGTTGGGGAATCGAGGTTTAGCTTGTGTTATGCTCTAGCTTATACGCCGGCATAAACGTAGCGATAATTGTATATGAGTTAACATTTCCAATATCGTTGAGCCTTAAGTTAACGACATTGACTAAACAGCGATTAGCAACTAAGGGACTGGGTCGTAGCCGCCTTTAGAAAAGGGATTGCAGCGCAAAATCCTATAGGCCCCCATAAGAGAACCCTTTATAAAGCCATACTTAACAATGGCCTGACGCGTATACTCAGAACACGTAGGCCTAAATTTACACACAGGAGGAGTGTGCCGGGAAACAAATTGATACATGCCTATAAGAGCCAAGGCGCATCGGCTCACGATGTTTGGTTTTCCGGGCGAATCGCTCCCACTTGCCGTGCTAAGGTCAGGAACCTCGTCTCCAAGAGCGCAAAGGGCGTCTTGGCTGTCGCCGTTCTCGCTAGAAGTATCAGATCGCATTCGACATCCAGCTTACTGCAATTTAAACGGTACACTTCGCGCATACGCCGCCGCAGGCGATTGCGGACTACCGCGCCGCCCATCTTTTTGCTGACGCAAAAGGCAACGCGGCTCCGGCCTCTGGGGCGGCGCAGCATGTAAAGAACCAGCTCCGGAGCGCTAACCGATCTGCCTTGACGGAAGACCCTGTCCAAGTCCCGCGATCGGGCGATCGTCAGCATACAGCGCCTCTTAAGCGGTTAAAGAATGACGGCCTTTTTTGCGGCGGCGGGCCAATACGTTGCGGCCACCCGGGGTAGCCATTCTGGCGAAGAAACCGTGGGTTTTAACGCGGTACAGTTTCTTGGGTTGGTAAGTGCGTTTCATGGAAAATTCCTCCTAAAGCGGAAAACCTTAATTAAACTTTCTCTTAAACCGGCTTCTGATTACAGCCGGGCGGCCCATTCAAATAATAAGCCAAAAAAACTGAAATATCATAATCTCAAATGCGCATTTTGTCAACAACTTAAGGTTAGCTGATCGCTAAGTTGACGGCATTGATATATAGACAAGTTTTACTTTAATATAACATTCCGGCAATAATTTTATATGCGGCGCGTTTGCTATAAATGTCACAGACAACATTGACATTCTGATTTGGCGAAGGAGGCATTTTTATGGAAATAAAAACGGCTCTAGCGTCCGGTCTAGAGATTACCGCAGGCGAAACTAACTATGACACTTCCTGCAAACGAGTCTTGTCGGAAAAGCATGTTCTAGCTTGGATTTTACACGGCTGCACGAAAGAATTCCGCAATTTCGCTATCGAAACCATAGTCACAGAATGCTTCGGTGAGCGGCTGCACATATCCGAGGTTCCCGTAGTTCCTGACGAAACCGGCGCATTTCTTCAGGCCAGCGAGGCAGGTTTAACTTCGCCTACTGAAGGCAGCGTTTACTTCGACATTTTATTCGATGCCGTCGTACCGTCAAAAGACGAGAGCGTGCGGCTGCTAGTAAATGTCGAAGCCCAGTCGGACTTCTATCCCGGCTATTCCCTGCTGCAGCGCGGCATGTACTATTGCGGCCGCCTGCTCTCCGCGCAGAACGGGACGGTATTTTCCCAGTCACATTACGAAAATCTGTGCAAAGTATACTCAATCTGGATCTGCCTTAAACCGCCCAAGTCTAGACAAAATACCATAACTCGCTATTATGTAGCAGAGGACAGCATCATTGGCCGGGTCAGGGATGACGTCCGCCATTACGACTTATTATCAATAGTTGTGATATGTCTGGGAGACCTCAGGGACGAAACCTGCCGCGGGCTGCTGCGCCTGCTGGCCGTCCTGCTGTCTTCCAAGATAATGCCGGATGATAAAAAACAGATTTTAAGCGGGGAATTCAACATTCCCATGACGCAGACATTAGACAGGGAGGTGGCGTCAATGTGCAATCTCGGTCATGCCGTATTTGTCGAAGGTGTAGAACAAGGCCGCAGCGAGGGGCGCAATGAGGGACGCAGCGAGGGTCTGCTGGCTGCCGCACGCAGCATAATGGAAAAACTAGGACTCAGCTTAGACGAAGCCTTAAATGCGCTCAGCATTCCTGAAGCCGAACGCCAGTATTTCATTAACGCCATCAAGAACGGCGCATGCGAATAGCTGCAGGACGCCGCCCCCCCGCGGCGCGGTACTCGATATGCAGCACTCCCGGAAAAGCGCACCGCTAATGAGATTTACGCTGCCGGAAATAATTTCATTTCAGAAGAAAACTAGAATGACAACGACAAAGCAGCCAAAATTATGAATATTATTTCAGACTGGCAAGAACTGATTTCCGATACCCAGTCAAAGTATGTGTTCGGTAAGCCTTTACTTTAAAGCAGTCGTTATTCAAGCAATGCGTGAAATCCGCCTTTGAATGGTTTCTGTTGGCCAAAGAACCAAAATATTCATTTGACCGCTTCGAAACCGAACTGTACGGACTAATCCGCGGTTACTCAGGTATTCCGGCGATTATCAAGAGCAGGTATTCTCTGAAATTTGAGGCCAGTCTGCACGCAGCGGATACTTTAGCCGGCGCTGTTCCGCATCCTGTGGCCGTGACAGTTGATGCTTCCAGATTGATATATGACTTCTACGTGGACGGCGAATTCAAGGCGGCGGTCTATGACTTTGAAGCCGGTGACTTGAAAGACTACGCAGCGCTGATAAAAACTGGGGTTTAGGATGATTGACAGGACAGCGGTTCCGTATGCGCCACATCTGCAGCATAAGAGACAGAGAACGCCGCAACTCTAATGAAGGAATAATCAGCCGTTTCACTTATATTTTCACTTATAAACAAGACATATGGCTGATTTTTAACGCCGCCTTCAAGGAGAATTACATGCGTCTTAAATACACCTTCGGCTTATCGCTCGCCGCTATTTCCTGTCTCTGGCTGGCCGGCCCGGCTTTGGCCACAACACCTCAGGAAGAATTCACCCAAATTCACCAGCGCTATGTGCAGCAGGTAGCCCCTCTGTCTCAGGCCGCGAAAATCGCCTGGTGGAACGCGGAGACCATCGGCAGCGACGAGACCTACGCCCAGAGGATTAAAGCGGAAAACGCTCTCACTAATTTTTACAGCGATCCCCAGACGTTCGCCAAACTGAAAGAATTGCGCCAATCGGGAAAGATCACCGATCCCATGCTCAAACGCGAACTCGACGTCATGTATTTCGAGTACCTCCCCTATCAGGCCGATCCCGAACTCAGCAAAAAAATCAGCGCCAAGGAAGCCGAGGTCGAGCGCATTTTCAACGTACACCGCAGCAAAGTCGGCGATAAGCGCCTCACCGAAAACGAAGTGCGCAAAATTCTGAGCACCACCAAAAACAGCGACGAGGCCAAAGCCGCTTGGATGGGCTACATGGCCCTGGGCAGAGATGTGGCCAAGCCCCTGCACGAGCTGATCCTACTGCGCAACGAGATGGCCCGCAAACTGGGCTACCGCGATTTCTTCGCCATGCAGCTGGACATTCAGGAACTCAACGAAGAGGAACTGATGACCCTCTTCGACGACCTGGATAAACTGACCCGCCCCGCCTTCACCGAATTAAAGGGCGAAATCGACGACTACATGGCCAAGCGCTTTAATATACCCAAAAAGGATTTGCGCCCCTGGCACCTGGGCGATCTCTTCTTCCAGGAAGCCCCGGAGATGAGTAGCTACAACACCAGCAGCCCCTACGAAGGCAAAGATCCCGTTAAACTGTGCCAGAAATATTTCCTGAGCATGGGTTTTGATCCACGGGCTATTCACGAGCGCAGCGATCTCTACGAGCGCCCCAATAAGAGCCCCCATGCCTTCCAGGAGACTATGGACCGCGGCCAAGACATCCGCCTGCTCTGCAACATCAAGCCCAACGCCAGCTGGATGGATACCATCAACCACGAAACCGGGCACGGACTGTATGATCAGCACATCAACGCCGATATACCTTACACACTGCGCACCGCCAGCCACACCCTGACCACTGAAGGCATCGCCATGATGATGGGGCGCATGACTCACACCCGGGATTTTCTGAAAAACGTTGTGGAAATTCCCGCCGACCAGCTCGACGAAGCCAGCCGAGCCAATCGGCAGATCATGCGCGCCGAACGTTTGATCTTCTCGCGCTGGACGCAGACCATGCTGCACTTCGAGCGCGAAATGTACCGCAACCCCGATCAGGACCTCAATAAGCTGTGGTGGAACCTCAAAGCCAAATATCAGCTGCAGAATCCCCCCGACGATATGAGCGGCCACGACTACGGTGCCAAAATGCACATCGTCGGCGCGGCTGTTTATTACCACAACTACATGATGGGCGACCTCTTCGCCAGCCAAGTCACCGCTTACGCCGCCCAAGAGATCCTAGGCCTTAAAGACCCCAATTCCACTTCTTTTTACGGTCACCCCGAAGTCGGCGACTATCTGAAGAACCAGGTCTTCGCCCCCGGCAACCTCTACAGCTGGAAAGACCTGACCATCAGAGCGACAGGACAGCCGCTCAGTCCCAAAGCTTTCTCTGAAAGCATAAAGAAGCCTTAGTTGCCTTAGAGGCCTCAACAAAATAGGGGCGCTTTTGCGCCCCTATTTCCCTATTTATTATACCTGCCAAACAGCTACATTAACGCATCTATACATTCCAGCACATAGTCAACTTCATCTAAACTGTTGTGCCAATGGGGCGCGAAACGCAAATAACCGTCGGGATTGCTGCAGATAACGCCTCTCTCCGCCAGGGCTGACACCCACTGCACAGTATTTAAGCCTCCAGCCGGGGGGATAAGGCTGAGAATGCCAGAAGCTGGCCGGGAGCGCATACTGGTAAAGCCGCGGTCAATTAACCCCTCCTCCAAACGGTCGTTATATGCGCAGATATGATCGTATATATTGCCGCGTCCCAGCTCTTCGAGGACTTCAGCAGCGGCCTCTAAAGCCACATAGCCCAGCGTATTGCCTGTGCCCAATTCCACAAAAGTGGCATCGCGGCGCAAAGGCCGCGCATAGTCTAATTTTCCGCCTTCGGGCTCGTGGAGAAAATCAAAGGTGCGCTCGTGGCTAAGCCAGCCGGCCATAACCTGACGCAGGCGCGGCAGCCACTCCTCAGCGATGTACAGGAAGCCAGCCCCTTCTACGCCCATTAGCCATTTATGCGAGCCGCAGGCTAAGAAATCAATCCCCCATTCTAAAGCCCGGCATTCGACAGCGCCAACGCCCTGAATGCCGTCTACGCACACAGCCGCGCCATAACGGTGACACAGCTCGGCAATGGCACGGATGGGCATCAGCAGACCGCTCTGGAACTGCACCAAACTGACAGCCAACAGGCGCACATCTCCGCGGCTGCTATCCTGCAGCGCACTTTCCAAAGCCCCCAGCACATCGGGCTGAGCCTGAGCTGCCAGAGGCAAAAACTGTAAATCCAAACCGTACAGCTCGGCAGCGCGCTGCCAGGGGGTGACATTGGCCGGGAATTCCCCGGCAAAAGTCAGAATGCGGTCACCCCTCTGCCAAGGGAAGCACAAAGCTACGCTGAGCACACCTTGGGTGGTGTTGGGTATCAAGGCAATATTCTGCGGCACCGCCCCACTAAGACGCGCCAAACGCTGCCGCAGCACATCGCGGTAAGGCAGCCAGCGCTCGAAGGCCAGCGCCCCGAGCTGCTCATACGAACGCAGTACTTCTTCGAGGCGCTGCCTTATTCTAACAGACACGGGTGAGATAGAGCAGTGAGCTAAATACGCCCGTGGCTGCAAGCCGGGGAATAACAGGCGTTCACCCAAGCGAGGACGGAGATTATCCGACGGCGCAGTTTTACTCACCTTCATTGGCCAAATCTTTTTCCAGTTTGGCGACTAATTTTTCCAAATCGCCTTCTATACTGTTCCAGAAATCGGCACCCAATTTATCGCGCAATTCACGGGAAGTGATTTCCTCTTCATGGCAGGCCTCTTCTACGACCTGACGTCCCGACGCTGTCAGCCCGATAAGCACTTCGCGCTGATTAACCTCGCTGCGGCTGCTGACAACCCAGCCGCTTTCGATCAAAGCTTTCAGATTGCGGCAAACCGTAGTGCAATCCAAATTGAGATGTTTGGCCAAATCGACCTGCACAACTCTGCCTGCCATTTTATAGTAGTATTGCGCCAGTTCATCTCTTGTTGACCCACCGGCATGTTCCACGCGCTTTTCCCGGATGCCATCCCACCAAGACGTATCGTAAAGCGCTTTCATAACCGCTAACTGCGTAACCTTAACCTGGATATTTTTGCTGATACCCGTGGCGGTTTCGATGCAAACCTGCGGCATACGAGAATTGTATATATTAGTTAACGCCCGGGCGGCACGGCGCAGCTGAACAAACAGCTTATTTTCTTCAGCGAGATTTACGCTGTCAGCTTTCTTCCGGCCTTCAGTTTTCACGCTGGCACTGTTTTTTTTAGCGGTGCGGCTATCGTCTCCGCCGCTGTCCTTATCAGCTCTACCCGAAGCAGAAGTTGAAGTAGAAGTACTCTTTTTTTTCATCGTTTAACTTCCCACACAGCCGAGGCTGTATTTTCAATGAAAAATAATATATAATGAGAAATTATTTTATAATCAAAAATAAGCCCTCACAGGCCTTTTTCTTTCGGGATTAAACAAACCTGAACCTGCTGATAACGCACATTTATTGATTTTTTAACATAATAAAAAAATAAAAAAATAATTAAGGCCACGGTAACAGAAGGTTTGCTGCTTAAAAAAACGAGCAATGATCCCAGATTAAAGAGACTTATATCTACAAATTATTAATTTACAAGCTTATTTGTATATTTGTTTGCATATTCATTTTTTAGTATATCAACATTTGCTTATAGAAATTTATGGCGTATGTTATAAGATTATGTCCGGCCCAACAGGTAAAGTTTGCAACAGCTTCCGCGCCGGTGCCGTTTCTATGTAATTATCCGGAGAGCAGCTGGTCATGAAGGGAAAGCTTTAACCTAGAAGAAATTTAGTGTTTTGTATGAATATGGAGGAATATATGTTACCGATTGATGTTATCCGTGCCCTGCCCAAAACCGATTTACACCTGCATTTAGACGGTTCCCTGCGCGAGCAGACACTGATCGAGCTGGCTAAAGAGCGCAATGTAGAGCTTCCTTCTTACACAGTTGAAGGCCTGAACGAGACAGTTTTTCGCCCCAATTACGCGAGTTTAGTAGAATATTTGCAAGGCTTCAGCTATACCAATGCCGTCATGATCGACAAAGAGGCGATTGAACGCATAGCTTACGAGTTAGCCTGGGACAATATCAATGAAGGCGTGCGCTATATAGAAGTGCGTTTCGCTCCCCAGCTGCACGTGCGGCCAGGCTTTTCCATTGATGAAGTCTGCCAAGCGGTCAATGACGGCTTGCGCCGCGCTCAGCAAGAGCACGCTCAGACTGTTGAAGTTAAAGAAAAGGGAGAGCCGCTTTTCCATTACGGTCTAATCGTCTGCGCTATGCGCTTCTTTGTAGCGCCTTCCTCGCCCTGGTTTGGCAATTTAATCGCTTTAATGTCCGAGACTCACGCTGAAGAGCTCTACGCGGTCGCTTCTTTGGAATTAGCCAAAGCCGCGGTCAGAATGCGCGACGAATTAGGGCTGCCCATCGTCGGCTTTGACTTGGCGGGAGCGGAATTCGGGCACCCTGCCAGCACTCACATTGAAGCTTATAATTATGTCCACAAAAACTTCATGCAGAAAACGGTCCACGCCGGAGAGGCTTACGGGCCCGAAAGCATCTTCCAGGCCATCACCGATCTGCACGCCGACCGCATCGGCCACGGCTACCATCTCTTCTCGCCGGAGCTTTGCGGCCCCAGCATCAAAGACCCGCAGAAATACGTAGATGCTCTCTGCCGCTATATCGCCGATCACCGCATCACCATCGAGGTCTGCATCACTTCCAATTTACAGACCAACCCCGATATCGGTACCCCGCAGAACCACGCCTTTGGCAAAATGCTGGAGAACAAGCTGTCGGCTACTCTGTGCACAGACAACCGCCTGGTCAGCCACACTACGGTAACCAACGAGCTGAAGATCGCTCTGGACACATTTAAGCTCAACCGCAGCCAGCTGCGCGACATTATCGCTTACGGCTTCAAGCGCAGCTTCTTCCCCGGCACTTATAAAGAGCGCCGCAGCTACGTGCGCCAGGTCCTCAATTATTACGATAAAGTTATCGACGAATACGCTGCCGGGCAGCCGAAACAATAGCCAACAAATTAGCGGAATTTTCATTTTTCGGCAATTAGTTGACATTTAAGCAAAACTTTCCGCCGTCATTACCGCTATAATGATTAAAATGGAAGATTAGTCACAGGAGGAACGTGTATGATCTCAGGAATAGGAAATAACAATATTGCGGCCATGCAGTCTCTGCGCTCAATGTCCGAGACTGTAGCCCCTCAAACTCAAAATGAACCGGCAGCGGTAGCGCAGAACACCAGCGATTCCTGTGACGTCCGTCCTCAGACCAAGCTCGACAAAATGCTGGGAGCTACCGCTGCCAAAGCCGCCGAGCTGGAAGCTTCCTTAGAGCCTCACGTGCCCGGTCAGGTAATCGTCAAAACCAAGGGTTCTCTCTTCCAGAGTTCCGGCAGTATCGCCAAAGATTACGGCGCGAAAGTGCTGTGCAAATTCGATATGCCCAACAATCTGACCAAGGGCGTCAGCGGCGATATGCTCCAGCTGCAGCTGCCCGAGGGCGTCAGCACTGCCCAGGCCATGGCCGCCATGATGGAAGACCCCAACATCGAATACGTGGTCCCCAACACGGTTTACACGCTCGACGATCCCGAGCCTCAGGGCGACGGCGTAGGCGGCGGGGTTAACGATAAGGGAGAAGGCAAGCGCCCCAACGACCTCAAAGAGGACTTGTGGGGTCTGGACAACCACGGCCAGAAGGGCGGCAAAGTTGATGCCGACATCGACGCCCCTGAAGCCTGGCAGAAGACCACCGGCCTGCCCAACGGCCAGGGTCCTATCATCGCCGTTATCGACACCGGCGTGGACTACAACCATCCCGATCTGAAGAACAATATTTGGACCAATACCGGCGAGATCCCCGGCAACGGCATCGACGATGACGGCAACGGCGTGATTGACGACGTCCACGGCTATAACGCCTACAGAGACAACGGCAATCCTATGGACGCTCACTCGCACGGCACGCACTGCGCCGGCACCATCGCCGCCGAAGGCAACAACGATCAGGGTGTGGTCGGCGTCAACTGGAAAGCCACCATCATGCCCGTCAAAATCTTCGACGACAGCGGCAGCACTAACGCCGCCGCGATTATCAGGGGTATCAATTACGCCACCAAGAACGGTGCCCGCATCACCTCCAACTCCTGGGGCGGCGGCATGGCCAATCCCGCCATTAAAGAAGCTTTCGAGTCTTCCGGGGCCTTGCACATCATGGCGGCGGGCAACAGCAGCCAGAACAACGACCTCAACCCGCACTACCCCAGCAGCTACCGCGTGCGCAACAGCATCGCCGTAGCTTCCAGCGACCGCAACGACAAGCTCTCCTACTTCTCCTGCTACGGCAAGGAGAGCGTCGATATCGCGGCCCCCGGTTCCGATATTCTCTCCACCGTACCCGGCGGCGGCTATGGAGTCAAGAGCGGCACTTCTATGGCTACGCCTCACGTTACCGGCGCGGCCGGCCTGCTCTTAGCCATGGACCCCAACATGAGCAACGACGAGATCAAGACCCGCCTGCTGGAAGGCGCGGACAAAGTGGACGCTTTGGACGGCAAGGTAGCCTCCGGCGGCCGTCTGAACGTCAACAACGCTATGGAGTTCGATTATCAGGGCTTCATCGCCAACAAGTAAGCCGTTCCGGGGCGCTGGCTTCCCCGCCTGAGCGGAAGCCAGCGCCTGCAGAGCTTACGGCGGTATAGGACTTACAATAAAGATGCGCTGTGCAGAATTCGGTCTGCACAGCGCGTTTTTATTTACGTCATTATCATACAAAAATGGCGGAGAGTCCCCCGCCTAAAGGTTGGACCTTGACATAAATGCCAGCCCAAATGCTACTTACATGTTAGCATACAAAAACAACAATTCAAGCTGTAACTGCCACAGTCCCAAAGCCTAATCTATCTTTTTGGCGTTGACTGAGGAAAGCGCGGTGGTAGCGGCGGCCTTATCCTGGCCCTGCTTAACCACGACGTTTTCGAACTTCCAATCGGCTAATTTCTGGTTGTCCTTATCGGGATCGATAGTCTCAAAGGTCACGGTATATTCGCCTTCAGGAAGCGCTATCTCAGCGACTTCGTTGACGTTGTAGGACATATCTAGCACAGCAGCGGGGTCCTTGTCTTCTTCGCCCTTTCTGTAGAATTTCAGGTTGGACAGAGCGTTTTTGGCCGCGTTCTTAATGGAGATCATCCCCCAAGTGCGGCGATCGGGAGCGGGCAAATCCCAAGTGTAGCCTTTGACCCAAATCGGGCGGAAGGTTTTGACATCACTCTCCTTGTCTCTGTCGGCAGTCACGCGCAGCCAGCTGTAATTGGAGTACTCCAAAAGCCCATCAAAGCTGAGCTTAAATGCGGTCTTGCTGTTGTCGTCGACCCCGGCGACACCTCTAGGAACGAACCAGACCCAGGCCTGGCGGACAGTCCACTGCGTGCGGCAGTTCTTGGGCCAATACTTGTCCCAATTATCGCTCTTGGAAGGCTTGACGTTCTTAGAATTGTAGTCGTAATGCGGCTGATTCGTAGAGCTGTCCAGAGTATAGTCGATATCGTCCATGGAATAGCTAGTGCTGCTGTTCACGGTACGGCTGAAAGAGGCGGAAATATTTCCCAGCGGGGCCTTGGAGCTAGAGCCTCCGCAGATGGAACCAGAAAAGGTATTGCTGATTCCGTTGCTGTATTGGTGAGAATTGATAGCATTCTCGGGCACAGGCATCTGGAAGTACTGCGCGCCTTCAATAGGATTCCCGCTGCTGTCGAGCAGGCGTACGGTGGTAGCCATATGATTAAACCAATAGCCCACCATAAAAACTTCAGAAAGCCATCCTGAAGAGCAGTGCCAGGTCTGCCACATGTTTTGATTGTACGGCGTAATAGCACAGGTTACGGCGTAATAATCTCCGGCTTTAGCACCGTTGCAGGACTGCATGTAGAGGGGATACACCTTGAAATTGACATCGACGGAACTCGAGGCATTAATCTTATGCTTGGCCTGGAGCTTATAGCATTTGCCGCATTCCTCGTTCAGCGAAAACGGGAAATTGGCGGTGAGGCTGACGCCGGCGCTGTCGATGTCGGTCACCAAGCTGTCATAATTATAACCGTCATTGACCGCAGAGGGATCGCTAGAGGCGATCAAGCTCTTTTCGCGATCTCTCTGGTTAAGCCATCTCAAAAGGGGCACCACGCGTCCGTGATTATAAACATCTATGTCGGTTTTTAGCAAATTATCCTGGGGTTCCCCGGCATCAAAGCCCTGCTCCCCATAAACTGTATACTGTTTATGAGAATTGCAGTGCGCGTAAAAGAGCACATCCCCGCTGGACAAGCCCGTAGGACGGCTATCAACAGCCAGTTTTAATGAAGAAGACTGCTGTTCCACATCCGGCCGGACTATGACGACGACTGCGCCGCGTTCCTTGCTGTTTTGCAGATCAGCGCTGCGCTCATACTCTTCACTAGTGCAAAAGATTACGTCAGCTTCATCGGCTGCCGCCTGCTTGGGGAAACGCTGGCGCAGAGTCTCCTGCATTCCCTCCGATAGCGCGGAAATATCTCCGAAATACGCGGTGCCCTCGTACACTTCTTCCGAAGTGGGCTCCACGCTGGCGTCGACGATGGCAGGGCCTTCGGCGACAGCAGAGTCTTCAGCAACAGAACCTTCAGCAGCAGCGGCCTTAACAGGTCCACTGCTCCCTACATTATCGCTCTCACTGTCACCGCAAGCGGTGAGACCGGCTGATAAAGCTGCTGCCAAAGACATAACAGCTGCTATCTTGGCGGTATTGCGAATCAGTTGCTTCATAATATTCACCTCCGCTTCTTCACGGAATAAGTGGCCGCATTTGCCTATTTGCAGACTCAGTACCTGGCCTGCCTGCGTCAGCTTCTGCCCGCTGCGCTCAGATGCTGCGTTTAGCAGAACTGCTGCAAAGCCAGGGCGACGGAAGATAGTGCAAACGATAGACGGCATAAATCACAGATGTGTCAGCCCACAGCTGAAATGCCCCTATACACATTCAGCAAAAATTACGAGTTAAACCAAAATAGCAATCAGTCAGCTTACAATCGGAAAATATTGGTCTAATTTGTTGGCATTATATTAAAAACAAATGCCATAAGCTATACTCGTCTTAATATGCAAGCCGGAATTAGCGCGGATTTGCATATTGTCAGTTACGGGCCTAAGATACACCTTATTGAACATTCAGTCAATACTGTTGAATGCGGTGCATCTGAATAAATGACTATGTATTCTTGAACAGATCCTGAAAGCGAAATTCTCAATGTTTAGCGTTTAAAGAGATTCGCCTTACGGATGCGGACGGTTGACTGGGACTTTGTTTTACTTTTTGTCGAAAAGTAAAATTTAAATGAAATAAAAGTAAAAATACTCTGCAAAAAGTAAAATGAAATATCTAAAAGTAAAATGAATCCTTACACTTTTGTTTAATAAGGCTTTTGTCAGATAATAGTTATTGTTTAAGGAATTTGAGCAAAAGTAAAAATGACTTGTGAAGAATTGCTGGAAATATTAGCGCAAATACAAAACTCAAGATGCGAAACGCAAAATCTGGAGATTAAAGCTGCGGCCCAGGGCTGTCCCACGCGTTTGTATGATACGCTCTCAAGTTTTTCTAATCAGGATGAGGGCGGAATCATTGTGTTTGGCGTTGATGAAAAAGATAATTTCCGCGAATGCGGCGTTTACAATCCGCAAGATTTGCAAAAGAAGATCGCTGAGCAATGTCTGCAGATGGAGCCGAGAGTCAGGCCTTTGCTGACTATCGCTGAAAAAGATGGGCGTTTTTTTGCCGCAGCTGAAATACCTGGCTTAGATGCAGCTGATCGTCCCTGCTATTATCAAGGACGAGGCCGTCTTAAAGGCGCTTATGTGCGCGTCGGCGACAGTGACGAGCCTATGACTGAATATGAAGTATACGCTTATGAAGCCTTTAAAAGAAATTACCAAGATGATATTCGTCCAGTTGAGCGAGCTTTGCGTTCGGCTTTGGACCAGGAACTGCTGCGAAGCTACCTGCGCCGTTTACAGGACAGCAAACCCAATTTAAGCTCGCTCGGCGATGCGGAAATATGCGAGCTTCTAAGCTATACCAAAAACGGAACGCCGACCCTGAGCGCAGTTCTGTTGTTTGGCAAATATCCGCAGGCGTTTTTTCCTCAGCTTTGTATTACCGCCGTCGTTGTTCCGGGAACACAGCTGGGCGATACGGGAGAACAGGGAGAACGGTTTATAGATAATCGCCGGATCGAAGGCAGCGTTTCTGCTATGCTGGATCAGACTATGGCTTTTTTGAGCAAAAACATGCGTACCAAGATAATTATTGACGCCATGACCGGCAAGAGAGAAGATCGGCCCGAATATCCTCTGATTGCTTTACGTGAGATGCTTCTCAACGCCTTGGTGCACAGAGACTACAGCACGCATACCGAAGGGACGCCTATCCGGGTTATTATGTACAGAGATCGTTTGGAAGTCTGCAGTCCCGGCGGCATTTATGGACGTCTTCAGGTAAAACAGCTGGGGCTGGTGCATCCCAGCACAAGAAATCCCGTGCTGGCCACAGCTTTCGAAGTGATGGGGCTGACCGAAAACCGTTATTCGGGAATCCCGGCTATGCGCCGGGCGATGGCGGATTTCGGGCTGCCCGAGCCAGTATTCACCGACGAACGGGGCAATTTTACGGCCACGTTATACAACGGCCTAACTGCTGAATATACCGCCAGCCCTGAGCTTTCAGAACCAGAGCGAAAATTGCTGTTATTTTTGCAAACGCCGCGCAGCAGAAAAGAGATCGCGGAACATTTAGGTCTAAGTTCGGTGGCTTATGCGCTGAAAGAATATGCCGGGCCATTATTAGACCAGGGTCTGATTACCATGACCATGCGCGACAAGCCCAGGAGCCATAAGCAAATGTTTGTGCTGAGCGATTCCGGGAAGAAGCTAGTTAGGGATTTTTTACAAAACCGATATTAGCGGGCAAACCGAGCGGCCCTTCACCCAGCAGTTTGCGCAGCAGCTTCCAGGTGTGCCCGTGCTGCATATGCCCGCGGTAACTGGCGACGACCTGCCTTATATCAGTAGCTTCCATGGTCCCCGCGGCATAAGCATTCCGCATATAGCGCAGTTTCTTCTTACAGCGCTTTTTCGTGCTCTGCCGCACCTTCCTAATGATTTTTCCGGACTCAGCCAGATAGAAATGAAAGCCCAGGTAATCGATGCCATTTCGCAACGGAGCGATCTTGGTCTTAGCGTTGAACTCCAACCCTAGCTTATCCGCCAGCGCGCGCATCTCCCGCAGGCAATAGCGCAGATAGGATTTATCGCGATGGATCAGCACCATATCATCCATGTAACGGGAAAAATACGCGATCTGCAGGCGCTCCTTGATCAGCCGATCCATTTCATCCAGATAATACAGAGCGAACCACTGGCTAGTCTGATTGCCCAGGGGCAGCCCCTTGCCCGGGACAGTCTCGTAACTGTCGATGATTACGTGCAATAGCTGCACAAGCCCAGCTTCCTGGAATATTTGGGAAAGCTTGGCTTTAAGCTTTTCGTGATCGATATTGTCGAAGAATTTGCGGATGTCGCACTTGAGAAAATAGCCGTCAGGGCCCTGATGCTTATAGTAATCTGCTAGGAAATGCGTAACCCTATGGATGGCGAACAGGGTTCCCTTGCCTATGCGGCAGGCGGCATTGTCATAGACAAGCCGCTTATCCAGCTCGGGCGCTATTATTTCGTCGCAGAGGCAGTGCTGCACCACCCTGTCGCGGTAATGCAGGGCGCTGATGATGCGGGGCTTGGGATCGAAGACGGGAAACTGATAATATCCCGACAGCCTGTAAGAGCCATTGCGCAGGGCATCCGCTAAGGTCACGAGATGCCAGGAAAGGTTCATTTCGAACTCAATGATCTCTTTTAGGTCGCGTTTGCCCAGCCGGGCCTTTTTATGCGCCTTGTATAGATTGGCAAAGGCGCAAAGTTTATCCATTATCAGCTGCCTGCCTTTCCGCTAAGCTCCATAATTGAATAAGTCCCCTATAATCAACGATATTACCTTAAACCTTTTTACAATTGCCTCATACAGCGTCACGCCGATCGCCTCTCCACTCCGCTCCTTCAAGCAAAGATATGATATTGCCCGCTTAGGCAATGGCCAGCTTAGAAAATGTAGAGAGGGGCGGCAGGGGAAATATCCCGAAAGCCCGCAAGCGCAATATGCGCGTGAAAGCTCCTGCCGCCATGTGTTTTCATGGCAGAAACCAGCGTCCTGCTCATGAGGGAAGGCAGTTCCTTTGTTCTCCGCGCACCGGTCAGCTGCACCTGCAGACTAACATCACACCAGCGGAGCAATGCGGGACGAACACAGCCAGAATCATTATTAACGTTGTTGCCATTAGTATTGATGTCGCCATCGTTATTTACGTTCGCGGCGTTATTACTATTATTGCCGGGGGAGCGGAGCCACCACCAACAAGCTCGCCCATACAACTGCCTCCCCATTCAAACCCGCTTTACGCAGGCTTAAATCTCTTTCTGTCAGAACTTATCCAAGCTCCGGTCAGGCGTTCCACATCTGTGGTCAGCCTAGAAATCATCTCAAACTGCTTCATGGTGAGCGCTTTCGACTCCATCGCCAGCTGAGAGACATAAGCCAAAATTTTAGCCTCCGAGATGGACTTATGCTGAAATTCCAAGCGTATTCCCCAGCTGGCCAAGTTTTCCCGCGTGACAAACGTATCGTTAGCGCGATAAAGATTCTCCAATATATCCAGCGCCAGGTTCTGAAGCCTGCTCACAAAGGTAAACCTAAACTGCTTGGGAGATTTGGCCGTAGCGTTGATCACATAGCGGCACAAATCCTTAGCTTTGGTGATAACCGTCAGTTCTGATTGATATTCTTTAGCCATATTAATCAACTTGTTCCGCGCGGCATACCGCCGCGCGGGATGGACACCTAGATCAGCCGAAATCTTTAGCTCTAATACGCCATTTAACAGACAAGCTTCTGCTTACGCCCATCTTGAACACAAAAAGTAAAAAAATTAAAAAAGATTAAAAGAATTAAAATTTTAGATACAAAGCGGGACGAACACAGCCAGAATCATCATAAACGCAGCTGCCATTAGTATGGATGTCGCCATCGCAATCTAAGGACGCGGCGAGATACTACTATAGCCGGGGGAGCGGAGCCACCACCAACAAGCGCCGTTATCCTTGTAATTTGCTATTCTCGCCTTACCTGAAGCAAACAGCGAACCCGCTTCATCAACGGACAGCAGGAAAAGCGTATCCTCACAGCCAACATCGCTAAGCTTCGTTTTCAGGATCCTGGTCCGATCTTTAGCGGAGAAATGCTTCTTTAAGAATTCACCGTTCAAGTATTGCCGCAAGCTACACCTGGCCCAGCTGTTGGTGCTCTGATCCGTATGAAACGCCCGTTGATCGACGCAATCCTTGGTGATGAGCAACGCGTTATCGCCAGATTTTCTCAGGACCAGCCAATCGAAGTCCCCGAAATGCACAATGCTGCCGACTTGAGCGCTTTTCATCACGGTCCGATAGGCTTGTTCCTCTTTCGCTTCCTTCTCCTTCTCGACATCTTTCCTGCGCCGCTCTTCCTCAGCGCTGGCTCGGCTCTTTAATTCTGCCTCAAATTCCTGAAGCTCCAACTCGCTCAGCTTATTCTTGGTAGCCGCTAAAAGCACGCAATTCTCGAGGACGATACCCTTATCCTTAAGACTGATATTCTTCTCAGCTATAGATAGGGCGAGGACGGGCCGGGGAAACTCCCCCAGCTCCAGCCCCACATATTTTACATTGCCCACCTGGTAGGGCGCGGTAAAGCGATGACCTATAAGATACACGATCAGCTTTTCCCGCCTCTCTTCGGCAGCGCTTTCGAGTATGTCGTAAAGGTCTTCCTGGGACAAAGCAATAGAATCTATCTTCTTGAGGATTTCCGCATTATCCGTAATCCGGCGCAAACGCCCGAGTTTATTATCCTTTTCCGCAGCCAGAGGGTCGCTAATTTCCATTACGCTCTTAGATACATTGTTTTCCATTCTCGACATATTATTTACTCCTCACAGACAGGCGGCCAGCCTAACAGCAACCAACGGCTGAGATAACCTCAGCGCGGATCGCTGACCGTATCCACATAGCCTTCACTCATCTTCCCTAAAATAAACTGAGCCTGCTCTACAGTCATATCCGGCGCTCTGTTGGGCGAATTCTCGGCCTGAGTATCTTCCGCGTCGCCGGGCCGCACGGCAGATAAGGTCCTAGCCACATCGGCGCTGGCAGCTCCTGAGCGAGGCGTGGCACGCAAGCCTGCGGCCCAGGCCGCGTGCGCTTTAAGAGGAAGGGCAGGGGCGCGTCCGGCTTTTTTCTCCGGTTAATCTCCGGTTTAGACTACGGTTTAGACTCCGCAGACGGCTGCTTCTCTGGACGCTGAGGCGCGGTACTCGGAGACTCCGGCGGCGGAGCAATCGCTTTGGCCACAGAAGAGGGCTGGCGCGGCACCATCACCTTCGCAGCGGAAGAGGACTGACGCAGCGCAGGCGTTAGCCCCTTATCCAAGCTGCCGTATATTTTCAACCCCAGCCACCCCTTAGCGTTCAGGGACGTAACGGTCACGAGGGCATCGTTCTTGACGTCCTTGAGGCGCAGTCCCGGCCCAAACGGCTGCTCCTGCAGATCCAGAAAAGTCTGGAAATCCTCCTGTTTCCAAGGAATATCCTCATACTGGTTTCGCGAGGCCGCACTAGCCTGCCAAAGCTCATCCAGAATTCCCGTCATTTCAATAACTAGCGCAGGATCGCTGCTATCAGAGAGCAGACAGACACTCCTCCCCTCCAAAGAGGGCAGCTGCCCGCTCTTCCCCTGGTACGTATGCCCCTGCGGAAACTCCTGACTGTTTAAGCTCATGGCGTTTTTCCACTGCTGCAGATAGCCTTCCATCTGTCCTGGGGCCTGGCTGGGGTCCTGACATTCCACCCCGTCTAAGCGCTTCAGATCAAATACCGTCGGATCTTCCCGCACTATATACGCCCAAACTTTATGATCGGAGAGGGCAAACAAATACCTGACAACCGTCACCTTCCGCGCACTCATAGCAGATCATCGTCCTCCATCATTCTGCAGTTTTGCATCTCCCTGCGCCCAGCGGCAAACTCCCCCGCCAAGCTCTGCCACTGGCGGTTATGTTCGCGCTTCCAGTCGCCGCACCGCCGCTTCACCTGCTCTCTATGCTCCCGGCCTTCCCGCTCCAGCCTGCCGATCCGGGCCGCGGCCACCCGCATAGCTAAGGATTCCGCTCCGTCCACAGCCGCCGGGACTTCCCCTTTAGGCAGGCGCAAGGACTGCGACTCCAGCTTTTGCCGGGGTGACAGGCTCTGCTGGGCCTCCACACTGTTTTTATAACGCTTCAGCCCGTCGTTCAAGCGTTCGAAGCTCGCTTTATGTTCTTCTCCAGCTTTAGAGTGCAATTTTGCAGCAGCCTCGGCCTCCACTTGTTCGGTCACGGTTTTCTTTATTTTGGCACCCGACGAAGCTATCTCCCAGCTCTTCTTG
Source organism: bacterium (assembly GCA_030535355.1). Classification (GTDB taxonomy): domain Bacteria; phylum Vulcanimicrobiota; class Xenobia; order Xenobiales; family Xenobiaceae; genus JAFSXO01. Next base: position 52,656 of record JAUNIO010000007.1, read on the forward strand.
TCCATTTCCTCCCAGCTCATCTGCATTTCCCCTGTCAGTTTTTCCGTAAATTTCTACGCCAACTTCCACGATCGAGGTCTATTATCAAGTGCTCACGTCAGCTTCTCCTATCAGCTTATCCTGTAAGCGGCTAGAGGCGCTCCGCCGCGCCCTGCTCGCGCTGCTCTGCCAAAGCTCCCTCGCGCAGCATCTTTTTATCCTCGGGAGCCATGCCGTAAGCATCGAAGATCATGGGGTCATCGCGCAGCAGCTTCTCGCGCTGCTCCTGCAGCTCCCCACGGTACATCTTAGCCACAGCCTGGTGCGACTTATCCAAACTGGCCGCCCGCCAGTCGCGCAGAAGCTCCCGCAGCTGCACGGGATCGCGATCGGGGCAGTGCTTCTGCAGGGCCGCCAGCAGAGCATCTCTAAGACGCAGCATATCGTTCTCCGGCAGCAGGCCCTGCAGGTACTGCTTGATTTCCACCCTGCTGTAGCCGGACTGTTTAAAGGCTTCAATGACCGCCAGCTGCTCCTCCGGCTCCATGCGGCACAGCGCGGCCTGCTCCATAAAGGTATCCGGCAGCACGATCCCCTCGCGCTCACCGATCTCCTCTTTCAGAACGGTCACCCCCACAGCCTGGTAATTCACCTTTTCGGGCAGGTCCATCGCCTCAGTCTCCACTATCGGCAGTTTCTCTTTCAGGTAACCGTAGTAATCGGCAAAGGAGGGAAAATCTTTCCTTTCCATCCAGTCGGTCTTTTTGACGGCCTCGGCCACGCGGTAGCCGATCTCCTCCGCCACTTCTTGCTTAACGGTAATGCCCAGGGACTTCGCCAAGAAGGTGACCGTTTCCGAAACAAACTTCTCGGCCACCAGACCTAAAATCTGCCCAACGACAGGTCCCAGCGGCCCGCCCACCATGACGGCGGACAGCGCTCCTGTCAAAATGGAAGCCCCAGCGGATATGGCTCTTCCCACGCCGCTGAAAATGGCCTTACCGACGCTGCAGATACTGCTGACGCAGCTGCCGACAAGGCTGCATAAACCACTCAAGAAACCCATAATGTTACCTCCTCTGCTCCCTTACTTTAGAAATGTCATTTATTAACAATGTCATTTTGTTAATACTTCGCGAACAAGTTATCGTTTACACCAGCTTCCGCGCCAGCGCAGCTTTGCTCAGCTCAGAAAGTCCTTGAGCAGGATTGTGACTCGCTGTATTTGCTGCCCAGCCAGCGTCAGAATACTTAATTGAACCAGCCAGGTTTGCTCATTGAGTTCCTGCCCGCCAGGCCTGAGCTTCTAAATTGAAAAGCAAATCAAGCCTGGTCTTCTCGTCGAGTTCCAGCTCGCCCAGCCAATAGCGAAGCATCGTTTCCAGAGCCTCTGCTTTGCTGGCGCAGGTACGGCCATAGATATTCCCATAAATATAGTGCACCAGCAGGGCAAAATCCGCACCTTCCAGCTTAAGTTCCGAACGGACAAAGCCCAAATGTTCCTTAAACGCTCCTTCCGGATTGTCGGCAGGTTTTTCGGAGTCTGTGATCACAGCCTGGCGATAGAGCTGCAGCAAACGCCTGTCCCGCATTAGCTGCAAGTATTTGCGCACTCTTTTCGGGGTAATTTCACCCGGGGAGAAATGCTCCAGTCCCGGCAGCACGCCCAGCTTACAGTTTTGGGGCTGAGCGTAATAAACTTCGGCCACCTCCCGCACCTGCTCATCATCGGCCTCGAGCAGCTCTCCCGCATCGTTGTCGATCTTGACCTGCACGGCCTTGGGCCAGTCCTGGGTCAGCACGATGGCGTAGCCGGCGCGCAGATTGGAAAGGAAAGCTTTTTGGTCATCCTCCAAAGCCATAGTATTGCCGATAGCTTCCTTGTCGTCCTGAGCGAAGAGCCTGTGCACGATTTTGGTATTGGTGTTTTTCAGAACCTCCGGCGTCATCTTATCCGGGATTTGATCTACGATAATCAGAGACTCTCCGTATTTGCGCACCTCCGCCAGCATATTGGCGAAGACCTCGACGCCCTGGCGCTTGCTGGGGCTGTCGCCGGGCACAAAGCGGCTGAACAGGCGGTGGGCTTCCTCCACCAGGGTAATGTGCTGAAAGCGCCGGCCCTCTTTGCGTCTTGCGTAGTATTCCAGCTTCACGGCCTGAAGCAGATTGGTCATGATAAAGCCCATAATCATGGATTTTTCCGCGCCATTGCGGATCTCTTCCAGTTCAATAACCACCTGGCGGTGAATCAAATCGCGGAAATTCACCGAGCGCGGCGTGTTCAGCATCAGGCCCTTAGCTCCCACCATCAGGCTGTTGATACGGGCGCGCAGAGAACCCAGGTACTCGGCTTGCAGGCGCTCGCCGAACTCCTGTTCTATGGTGACCTCCTCCACAGCCTTTTTGAAATCCGTTAGGGTAGGGAAAGCGTAGCTGCCCGGGGCGAAGGGGTCCTCCTTCTTCCCATTCACGAACCACTCGTCCGTGCTGACATTCCAGCCCTTATACTCGTAAGCGCGATAGACGCCAGCCTCCAAAATTTGGGGAATAGCCGCTTCCATCTCAAAGGCCGCTTCCATGGTGGCCTTGATCATATCCGCCCGGGCCGACACCGGCTCGCCCGGAAACAGCTCAAAGGGATTGAGGTAAAAGGGCGCGGTATCCTGTTGGCCAGGCGTGAAATAGGTCAGCTGAGGGAAACGGGGCTGGCCTTGGTCATCTTTCTGGCCGTAGAGCGTGCGATACTCTGTCTTGACAGGTTCGATGACCAGAAAAGGTACGCCGCATTCGCGCAGGATTTTCTGACAGGTCGTGGTCTTGCCGCTGCCCGTAACCCCGGCCACAAAAGTGTGCTTGTCGAGAACCCTTCTATCCAAGGCGATCGGCACCTGGCGGCGCACCGTGCCGCACTGCACCAGATGGCCCAGCTCCAAGCGATCTTCCTGCGGCTGCGGCACGTTCAGGCCGAATTCCACCTCCCGGCGCAGGCCCAGGCCGATAACATCTCTTTGGGGCAGGCCCGTCAGAATTCCCAGCTCCTCGGCTGAAAGCCAGCTGCCGCAAAAGACCTTCTGATTCCCAGAAGTTTTCTGAGAGAGCGCCGCCATACCCAGGCGAACCAATTCCCCCTCCCGGCGCTTAGCATGAGGTATCTGCAGATTCTGCAGCGCTTCATAGCAGCGTTTGTGCTTGGGAGAGTCTCGCTCGATCTCGGCGAAGGATAAAGCCGAACGGTTGCCTTGCTGGCTGCTGTAGAGCGACATCGCCGTATTGGCCAGCCGGTACATGACCGGACGGTCGTCGCTGAAGAGAAATGCGCAGGTCAGGAAAAGCCCTTTGCCCCGCCCCCGATCCAGGCGAGGCAGCAGCACATCGTCCAGATATTTGCTCCAGCCCGAAGCTTCGCGGTTGTCACTGCGCAGCTGCACGGTTAAATTAACGCTGCGGCTGGAGCTGGAAGTGTCCGAACGCGTTTTGTGGTGCGCATAGGTGGTGCTGAAGCTGTCATCCCGGCTGCTGCCCGTCTGGGAGCCGCTGCTGCTGGATTGGCTGCTGCCATCCGTAGTGCTGTAAGAGTCGCTGTACTGGCGCTGCTCACTGCTGCTGGTAGAATAATTTTTCCGTCCATCATGCCCAGCGCTGTAATTTTCGGAATCACTCTCCGATTGGGTGTTCGAGCTACCGCCAGAAGACTTGTTATTCGATGTGCTCTTCGACGAAGTCGAGGAATTGTGCTGGCCATATTCCTCGCTCGTATTGCTGCCCGCTGACGCCTGGACCTGGTTGGTGCGCGTATGGCGCACCTCCTCATCAGTGCGGTTGCTGCTCTCGCTCTCGTGCTGCGATTCCGTTTGGTGCACGCCGTGCGAGGACTGCCGGGCATGGCTGATGCTGCCGCTCGCACTGTTGCTGTCTGAGCTGCCCTCTGTGAATTGCCGCGTCAGATTGGCCAGCGGGGCCAGCAAGTCGAAAACCCGCAGCAGGTCGGCCTCGAGAGCATCCATTTCCGCTTCGGTATAGGGCTGGGCCAGCACCACAAAGCCAAAGCTGCTGCCCCCCATCACGTCGATCAGGCGGTCCACGCCCTGGAAATCTCCCTGAGCCTGATCGGGATCGGCCCCGGGCACTCCGGTCAGCACGCCGAAATATTTAGCACTGCGCATACGCTCCAGCACCTCAGCCTTCTCCGCCGCCCGGTTTTGCGAGCCCAGCTCGGTCACCTGGCTGCCCCGAAAATTGCCCTCTATGCTCGGCTTAAGGAGCTTGCTGACTAAATCGTACTCGTTGAGCTTGAATTCGGAGGGGTTATTTTCGGTGAGATCGCGGCCCACCCCGAAGTAAAAATCCACTTTGCCCTGGCCGTCGCCGAGGATTATGTAGATAAAATTCATGGCCTCGCAGCGCCGGAAGGCGCCCAGGATATTCTCCAGGGCCTCGCGGCGCGGGGCCTTTTCCTCGAACATGATCTCATCTATATGGCAGAGAAAAAACTGATCCGCGGCCAGACTGCGGGGCAACGGCAGCCATTCCGTTTCCCCCGCCAGCAGGGAACGGTGAGCGGGAGCGCGCAAATATTTGAGCAATTCCCGGGACTTCTCATTCTCAAGATCGGCCTTCTCCAGGTCCTGACCATCGGCTCCGCGCTGTTCAGCTCTCATCTCGTCCATCTAGCCCTCCTGCTCTTATCCTTCTCCGCTTATCCTTAGCTCAACCTCAGCTTAACCTTGCTTACCCCACTGGGAACGCTCACTTCAGCTCCTGGCGGTGGGTTTTGCGCTGCACTTCGGGCTTAGCAAAATCTTCCGGCCGGCCCACGGCATACTCGATAGTGTTCGGATCTACTTTTCTGATATAGATGGCTGTGTCTGGGGAATCGCTAACCTCATCGTCATCCAAAGAGCAGAACAGGCAAGAGACCGCTCTTTTCGGCAGCACACCCGGCTTCGCCGCCCGCGGCTCCGAGGTATAATAGAGGTAGAAACAGTTCTCATTGGCATAATCGTATTTATTCCACACTCCATAACCGCCATTGGGAGGGATAACGGTATTAAATTTATCCTCGTCGTCGAGGTTGCCGAGATACCAAATAAAGGGAGCTTCTCCGTCCGCGCGGTTCTCATCGTCGATGCGCACGTCTTTGCCGCTGCGACGGCAGCGCAGCAAACCGAAGGCCACCCCGGTCTTACCGGTGCACGTGCGGTCCAGCTCAATGGCCAGGCGCTCTGCCTCAGCGGCAAGCGCGGCCTCCGTTTCCTTCTTAGCCTGGTCCGCTCCCGGCTGCTGATCGGAAGCGGCCTCCTCCTGCATACCCAGAGGCAAATGCAGGGCGAACATCACTTTGGTATTGGCCTCTTGACCGCGTTCTTCCAGGAGACGCTGCTGCCCGTTTTTCTCTATGGCCTCGATCTTGCGCTGAAATAGCTTCTTAACCACCGGGCTTTTGCAGGAATTGCCCGCCAGCAAAATATGGATTGGCAGCTGTTTCAGACGGTCTGGGTAATTCTTTGGGCCAAATACCTGAAACAGCATATCGAAAAAGTTATCCACCCCGACTTCAATGCGGCGTTCGACGAGCTTTTCCAAGGCGTCGACTTTGATCACCAGCTTGACGGAGACGGGACCCTGCTGCTCTCCACCCAAACTGTACAGATTAATACTCGTATTTCCTTTGCTGAACTTGTTTTGATACCCCTCATGTTTTTCCCAGATGGGACGCATAAGCTCGGCCAGCGCCCGCCGGTTCATATAGGCCTCCTGCGGTGCCTGATCGGTTTTGTACACCAGCCGCTCCGCGCCCGCGAAAGGCTCCGCATCCGGCGGCAGCACAAAAGGAATAAACATAGAGCGCATCACCTGCAGGTTATCCTTATAGACCTCATAAGCCATGAGGTTCAGTAAATTTTCCCCGCCTAAGTTAACATCGCCGCTGGCCCCAAACTGATGCAGGATAAATTTGCCAAAGCGCCTATCCTCGGGTTTCTCCTCGACACCGAAATCGAAATCGGTCGTGCCCCCGCCGAAATCGAAGATCGCATAGGAGACGCGCTGCCCGCTCTCCTTGGGCTGCAGTCCCAACTCTTTCAAAGCGCAGGCGGCATAAGCGGCAGGCTCGCTGACGAGCGAATCGACGAAAAAGTATTTCATGACTTTATCATCGCTAAGAATGGAGGGCGGCAAAGATTTTCTCAGGCCGCGCTCAAAGCTGGCCTTCAGGCGCCCACACACATCTTTGCCGTAATTGACGGGAAACGACAAATTATAGCGCAGAAAAATGCCGTGCATCATGTTGTTGATGTACAGGCCCAAATAATAGGCGTAAACCTCGATAGGGTCGAAATCACCATTCTCGAGTTCCAGATAAGGCTTCAGCTCCAAGTCGCGCCCTTGGCCGTCCTCTAAAAGCAGGCGGCGTTTCCTATCGTTGGCCCACTGCTTCAGCTCGCTGAATATCGAGTATCCGCCTATGTCTTTCAGATCATTATAGGCTTGATGGGAAACCGTCAGTTGCTCCCATTCGGTCAAAGGACGCCCCTCGCGGGCCTCGTAGGCGCGGCGGAAGCCCTGCAGATCGCGCAGTTCGATCACCGTGGGGTTTTCAAAATCCTCCAGCACGGGCGCGGCAGCGTAATTGCCCTTGCCCACGCGCAGCAGACGCTCGTCCGTGCCGCGCGCACAGGCTACCACCGTGCTCTTGGTGCCAAAGTCAATGGCAACCTCGCCATTTTGGATTATATCATTTTGGGGAGGGCGCGCGAAAACCGGCTGCTCCAGCTGAATAGCGGAGTACCCCGCCTCATCGCGCTGCTTTAACCCTTCAAAGAGTTCCCAATGTCCCTTGTTGCGGTCGGTCAGCTGATCTTCAGAGTATGGAGTCAGATCGGCCCTGCGCTTATCGGAGTTAAGGTAATAATCGAAGATGAGCTTAACGTCGCTGCCCGAGAGGACGGCGTCGGTATTAGCCTGATAATCGTACCTGACGCCATAGACCGAACGCTTGATCCTGCCCGCCCGGAAATTCGCTAAAAGAGCGCCTATTTTCAGAGAAATGCCGCCTTTAGCCTCTTCTAGGTAAGGCAAAAATACTTTTAAATCCTCAGCATACGGCGTTTCCAGCATACGCCGGAACGCGTCTTCCTGCTCGGCGCTCAAGCCCTCGGGTATGAGTTTCCAGCACAAAAGCTCCCAAATGGTTTCGGGATAGCTCAAGGGCAGGGCATTGTTCCCCCGCAGCCGGCAGACAGCCATAAGAGGAAACTGCACGCTCTGGCCCACGGCCGCTAATCTCCCCGCCTCTTGGGCGTTGCCGTTATTGAAGCTTAAAAGCCGCCCGCTCTCTGTTTTTAAGTCGTTTTTCAAACCTCCAAAAGAGCCGCTAAAGAGATAGCTTTTATAGGTGCTTCCCGCTATTTGCAAATATCCGGCTTCATTTAAATAAGGATTGCCATTGCCCTGGCAAAACGTCCGCATTCCCTCCTGAGCGGTCACCGGCTCAAACCGCAGCCCGCCGCAGGCCAGTTCAGTATAAGCGCCCACCTCCGCAGCGTAATGGCCGCAGCCCAGCCGTAAGCTTACTCCCGCCTTCTCCCATTGAGGATAGAGGCCCGCCACCTGGCGGTCCAGCCACAGCGGATCGCTTTTCATCTTTATAAAGCGCCTGTCGCAGGGTTCGCGCAGCAGGTTTAACAGCTCGGTGAACTCGCGCCCCAGCTGGCCCAAACCGTCATCAGCCTTTTTAATTATGCTGCTTTCTATTTTCGTTTTGGGCAGTTTTACGCTTTTCACGGGAATGGGAGTAACTGTACACAAATCCATATCTCTATACCTCCGGCCTCCAGCAGCCTGCTGCAGCTAGGGCAGCCAGGCAGAAGCGGCCTCTGAACTAACAAATATGACCAACGATTATTACCAACAAATATTAAACTTCTGTCCTGTCCTCACTCCACATGAACGATGCTCTTCCTGATCATCTTAACACGGCCGCCTATGCGCTCCAGATACAGATTGCGGTAGCCCGGCAGCAGGACCCGCGTAACCCGGCCCTGAGCGCGGCTGGAACGATCCGGCGTGTGGCGGTCCATATCGTAGGGCTGTCCGGCCGCCTCATCGGCCTGCGCATAAACCTCTTCCGATTTAGAGGCATTCACCAGCTGCATAGCATAGCTGAACAGTTCGCGCAGATATTGCAGGTCAGCAGCGGCCCCCTCGCGCAGGCACAGTTCCATCTCGTCCCAAATGCTCTCCAAACCATCATCCTGGGCCCCGCCGCAGATAAAAGACATAAAGCTGGGCTGACGGCAGAGGCACTCCAGACGCTGGCGGCTCGCCGGGCGCAGATTTTCCCAGCGCTGATAGAGGTCCCAGCCCTCGGGAAAGCGCTGCTGCAGCTGATTATCCAGCTCTTCATTGACATCTTCCAGCTCATTCTTCTGCTGCTGCAGTTCTGTCAGCTTAGCGTTTAATTGGCTGCGGAGCCGCTGTTCGCGCTCGCGGGCTTCGTCAAGGTCGCGCTGGTACTTAGCGGTAATCTCCCTTACCGCTTCCTCCTTCTCTTCCGCCTTCTGCCGGGCGACATCAGCCAGCCGCCTCACCTCCTCCTGGGCCCTGCTGACCTCCTGCTGGGCCGAAGTTCGTATCTGGCGAATCTCCCGCTCGGACTCCGCTTTAATCCGGCTGCACTCGCGCTCGGACTCTTCCTTAAGACTGGCACATTGCTGCTGAGCGCTCGCAAGCTTTTGACTTAACTCCCGGTTAGCATCCGTATGCCCTTTGCACAAGCGCTGCAGCTCTTGGTAATTCTGCTGCAGCTCTCGATGCTGCTTCTCCAGGCCTGCGTAACTGCTGTTTAGTTCTGCATATTGACTTTCGAGCTGGCCATATTGATTTTTAAGCTCTTTGATTTCTCTAGACTGCTCTTCACTCGCTGGCGTAGTTGCTAACTGCTCTTGCGTCCCGTACTGCTGATTCTGGCCCAAGAGCAGGCTAGCGTCAGGGCCACCATCTCTGCCGCTATCCCTTGAGCGCGAGTTTGTCATTGAGTGCGAGTTGACAGCGGTTTTTCTAGTTGAGCTTTCACCTGCGCCTTCAGCGCGGGACTGCACTACCTCGCGCAGCTTCTGCTGAATCTCGGATTCGTCCAACAAATTTAGCACCAGCTCTAAAAGGCTGGCGCGCGATTTGCTGTTTTTATTATAATTCTCGTTTCTGGCGAAACACATTTCTCAGCCTACTTCCAAATTAACAGGGTTTAACAGGGATTATCAAGGGAATATTAGGGATTTGCGGAGGATTATCGAGGGATTCGTATCTGTAAAGCGACATTTTCATGAGCGCGGGGCTTGCAAACACGTCCTTGACGCTCTCTTTGTTCACTTAAGCCAATAGATTCTCCTGCCCAAACGTCTGCGCTACTGGCAAAAAAAAAAAACATAAGACATACAAATTTGCAGCCGCGCCAAATAGCACTCCTTCAAAGAACAGAATCTCATCCTTACCCAAGACCCTTGCCTGAAGGCTTAACGGCATAAAAAAAACGCGTTCCCCGGCCTCAGGCTCTCAGCCTGACACCGAGAAACGCGGCAAAACACACCCAGCCTAATCTATCTTCTTAGCGTTAACCGAAGATAAAGCCGTGGTTGCAGAAGCCCGATCGCGGCCCTGGGCCACCTGGACATTCTCGAACATCCAATCGGCTAATTTCTGGTTGTCTTTATCGGGATCGATAGTCTCAAAGGTAACGGTATATTCGCCTTCCGGCAGAGCTATTTCCGCGATTTCCCCGACGTTGTAGGACATGTCCAGCGCAGCTGCGGGAGGCTTATCCTCTTCGCCCTTTTTATAAAACTTGAGATTGGATAAAGCGTTGTGGGCAGCGTTCTTGATGGTGATCAGCCCCCAAGTGCGGCGGTCAGGAGCGCCACATGTTCTGATTGTACGGCGTAATAGCGCAGGTCACGGCGTAATAGTCCCCGGCTTTGCCGCTGTTGCAGGACTGCATATAGAGGGGATAGACCTTGAAATTAACGTCGACGGAACTCGAAGCATTAATCTTATGCTCTTCCTGCAAAGTATAGCATTTGTCACAGGCCTCATTCAGAGAAAAGGGGAAGTTGGCGGTGAAGCTAACTCCATCATTGTCGATATCGGTTACCAGGCTGTCGTAGTCATAACCGTCTTTGTCCTGCGAAAAAGAATGGTCTTCTCTAAGCAGCTTTTCGCTCGCTACCCGATTCAGCCAGCGCACCAGAGGAGTTACGCGCCCATGACAATACTCTGCCGTATCGTCTTGGCTAGAGCTATCAGAGCTGCCCCAGCTGCCAGAACTATCAGAGCTATTTTGACTGTTTTGACTACTTTGGCTATTTTGCGGCCAATCACCGCCGCAGGCGCTCTGACCATAGACTGTATACTGCTTATTAAGATTGCAGGCCGCATAAAACAGCACATCGGTGCCAGGCAGCTTAGAGGGAACGCTGATGGCGGACTGATTTAACTGGGAAAGCTCTAGGGACGCTTCCGGCTTAACTACGACTATCACTGCGCCGCGATCCCAGCTTTTTTGCAGATCGCGGCATTGCTCGCGTACTCGTCTGGGGCGCAGAAGATTATGTCAGCTTCAGCGGCGGCGGCCCGATTAGGGAAACGCTGGCGGAGAACGTCCTGCATCATATCGGAAATAGCAGATATATCCCCAAAATGCACGGTGCTCTCGCACACTTCCTTAGAGTCAAGTTCCACGCTGTCATCAATAACGGCCGGTCCGTAAGCGGGAACAGCGTCCGCGGCACTCCCACTTTTATTTCTGTCACTATCACCACAAGCGGTGATGCCGGCTGACAAAGCCGCTGCTAAAGAAAAAACAGCTGCTATCTTGGCAGTATGGCGAATCAGCAGTTTCATAATCGTCACCTCCGATTCCTTAAGTATTACTGCAATGACGTGCAGCCGGGTAATGCTCTGAGTTAGGCAATGCTAGTCAACTAATCACCAAACATACAATATTAAATGATTATTCAATTATTTAACAAGATTATCAATTAATTAATCATCTGATTAAGGACACTAAACTGCAAATAATAATCAAAAACGTGATCTCATAGACCATGCCCAGGGAAAGCACAGAGGTGCCTCCATAAAAGGCCGAGCACTTGCCCGGCTCCTGCGCATCGCTGATCGCGCTGCCCTTGACTGCAGCAGGCGCACTGACAGCAGCGGGACTGCAGGAAGCTACCGCCATGATCTCCTGGCTTTCAGGGCACGGGATAAGGCCAGCAGATAAAGCAGTGGCCCAGGAATAAACAGCTGCCATGTGGGCGATATTTAGGCTCGGATTCTTCATAATCTCCACCCCACTTTCCGAGAGAATTAATGTTTCTCTTTAATTTTTTATCGTTAATGATTTAGGGAGGACATAAATCATAGATTTGCCAGCCAGCAAATCAGCATCTCTGCTGGCATTCATCTGAGAATTGTAAGATTAGTCAAATAGTTAATTAATAGTCAATTAGCGATTTTTCAATTAAGATATTGTTCTAAATTAACAGCGTTACAGCAAAATAAAATGCTGTTAAATATATTGATATTGATAAGTTGTATTTATATATACGCAAATAAGATCAATCGCTAATTTGCATATTGTCGATTACTGACATACAATACACCTTATTCTACAATCAGTCAAGACTGTTAAATGCGATTCACCTGAATAGACATCTATACTTTTCTAAATATAAACTGAAAATATAATTCTTTATTTGCAATACTGATTATTTAGTCAATATAACAACGTTTAATAATATTGACTAAATAAATAATCACATACGGCGCTGCTTCGCTGCGCTCAGACGCTGCGCTTGGCAAAACGGAACCTACTCTATTATCTTGGCATTGACCGAGGAAAGAGCGGTGGTAGCAGCAGCCTTGTTCCGGCCCTGTTTCACCTTGACATTTTCGAACATCCAGTCGGCCAATTTCTGATTGTATTTATCGGGATCGATAGTCTCGAAAGTGACCGTGTATTCGCCTTCGGGGAGGGCAATCTCGGCGATTTCCCCGATGTTGTAGGACATATCCAGCCGGGCCGCGGGTTCCTTGTCTTCTTCGCCTTTCCTGAAGAACTTAATGTTCGACAAAGCGTTGTTGGCGGCATTTTTAATGGTGATCATACCCCAGGTGCGGCGGTCGGGGGCGGGCATATCCCAGGTGTGGTTTTTCACCCAGATAGGAGTGAAGGTCTTAACCCCGCCGGCCTTGTCCGAAGCGGTGGGACAATACATCCAGCTGTAATTCGAATACTGTAAAAGCCCGTCAAAACTGAGCGTAAATGAAGTATCGCTGTTGTCGTCCACTCCGGCGGTCCCTCTGGGCACGAACCAGATCCAGGACTGGCGCACGGTCCACTGGGTGCGGCAGTTCTTGGGCCAGTATCTGTCCCAATCATCGCTCTTGGAAGGGTGGACATTTTTGGAATCGTAGTCGTAATGCGGCTGATTGGTGGAACTATCCAAGGTATAGTCGATATCGTCCATGGAGTAGTTGGTGCTGCTGTTCACTGTATGGCTAAAAGAAGCGGTCACGCTTCCCGCAGGATTACCGGAGGCAAATCCTCCGGAGACGGAACCGGAAATAGTATCGCTGGTGCCGTTGCTGTAACTGCGGGAATTGATAGCGTTTTCCGGCACGGGCGTCCGATAGTATTTGACACCTGAGACAGGAACGCCGTTTTTGTCGAGCAGGCGAATGGTAGTGGCCATGTGCTTAAACCAATAGCCGACCATATAGACTTCGGAGACAATCCCGGTCGAACAGTGCCAAGTGCGCCACATATTCTGATTATACGGCGTGATGGCACAGGTTACAGCGTAATAGTCACCCGCTTTGTCGCCGTTGCAGGACTGCATGTAGAGCGGGTACACCTTGAAGTTGACGTCAAAGGAGCTGGCAGCGGAGATGGTATGTTCACACTGGCGAGTGTAGCATTTTTCGCAAGGCTCACACAGAGAGAACGGAAAATTGGCTGAAAGGTTTTTTCCCTCATTATCGATGTTGGTCACCATGCTGTCGTAATCGTAACCGCTGCTGTCCGCGGAAGCGGAGTTCAGCGCCTTCAGGCTTAAGCCGCTGTCCGGCTGTTTGTTTTCGAGATTTTTATTCAGCCAATGCACGAGCGGGGTCACGCGGCCGCCGCAGTAAGCGTTGGCTTCTTCCACGTCATAGCTGCCCGCAGCCAGGTCGTCTTCCACACCGTGCTCACCGTAAACAGAATATTCCTGATTATTATTGCGGGAAGCGTGAAACAGCAGATCGCCGCCGGGCAGTTCATCAGATACGCCGAAGCTCTTGCTACTGGCTTTGCGCTCGTCTTTGCCGTATTCAGGTTTAACGATAACTATGCACGCCCCGCGTTCCCGGCACTCCCGCAGCTCAGCGCTGCGGCATAACTCATCCTGCGTGCAGAAGAGTACTTCGGCTTCAGCCGCTTTGGTTTGCTTGGGGAAACGCTCGCGCAAAGCCGCCTGCATATCGGCGGACAGAGAAGATATGTCTCCGAAATATACTGACGCCTCACAGTCTTCCAGCGGATCCAGTTCCACGCTGTCGTCGATAACGGCGGGACCGTCAGCGGCAGAATCGCCGTCAGGTCCACTGACAGAACGTTCCTGCCCGCTGACGGCAGGAACAGAAACCTCGGCGGCCTCTCTTTTGCCGGTGCCGCTGACCGAGCATTCCGGCCCGCTGTCATCACAGGCGGTTATGCCGGCCGATAAAACCGCAGCCAGAGAGAAGACGGCTACCGCCATACCAGTATTGCGAATCAGTTGCTTCATAATCTTCACCCCGCTTCCCCACGGAATTATTGACAATTCTTGATTATATATTCAGTCAGCAAAATAGACTATCAAGAACATCATTATTTTAACTTTAGTATTTAATTAACAGATTAATCAATGTCATTTAGTTAAGGCTCGATGACATTGGAAATGTTGACTCATAGTGCAGCGGAATATCGTCAGGAATCAGTTTTTCCTCACTCACTGGAGCCATCCCGGCGGCGGACACGCTGCAGCGCCATTGGCCGCCGTTATATTTTAGGGAAGACATAAGCGATCATTTGCAGGCCGACAGCTGAGATTTTTCATGCTGCCTGTCATGCGGGAACTACAGTATTAAGCAAACAGTTAATCAGCTAGTCTGCAATCGAAAAGATATTGCACTAAATAAACGACATTACATTAAAAACAAATGCCGTAATCTATACATCATTATATGCAAATATATCCTAGCGCAAGTTTGCATATTGTCCGATACGGGCATACGATACACTATAATGAGCAATCAGTCAATAAAGATAAACGCGATTCACCTGAAAAGAAATCCATACTTTTTTAAATATAAACTGCCAAGATGTCGGCAAATCATTCTATAGTCAAATACGTATATTTTCCTAAACCGCGCTCAAAATTGTTAAGCAGATGCTGCGACTTATCGAGATCGATAGTCCCGTGCAGCAAAGCGGTTTCGCACTGCTGGCGCAAATTCTCAAAAAGGCTTTCCGCGTCGTACTGCACATCTCCCAAGACCTCACCTACGGTTTCTCCACGCACGATATGTTTGACCGAATAGCCCATGGGATTGATCTCGATGTAAGCGGCGTTGGTTTCGCCAAATAAATTATGCAGGTTGCCCATAATCTCCTGATAAGCGCCGCACAAAAACATGCCCAGGCAATATGGCTGATGCTCCCCGCGCCCAACCGGCCCCTCCGCAGCTGAAGAGGCGTTGGGCACTAAGCTATGCACTTCCAAAAGGCTGCTGGTATCTTCTTTCTGAGCTATAAAGCGATCGATTTTTCCGTCCGAATCGCAGGTTAAATCGGCCAAAGTGGCCCGCACCGTGGGTTCTTCATCTAGGCGGTGAATAGGCATGATGGGGAAAAGCTGATCGATGGCCCAATGGTCAGGGGCGGAACGGAACACCGAAAGGTTGATATAGTAGATCGACGCAAACATGCTCTCCAGCTCCCCTATATCTTCGGGCACATCCGGCAAATGCCCGGCGATCTCCTGAATGCGCTGGCAGGAGGCCCAATACAGACAGTCAGCCTGGGCCCGCTGCTCTAAGGTCAGCAAACCGTACTGAAATGCTTCGCTGGCCTCTTTCTTGTAGTGCACGGCATCATGGAAAGCTTCCTGATAATTGTCCTCGCCGATTTCGGAATAAATCTCGTACAAAACGCGCAGCGCATGAGGGGCGTCTGCGGCGGGAGGCTCAATATGGCCGAAACTGATTTTTCCTTCGCCCAAGACATCGAAGAGCAGAACCGCCTGATGACTGGATAAGGCCCTCCCGCTTTCGCTGATAATAGTGGGAACATCGATTTTAGCCAAGGCGCAGCAGTCATTAATTTCAGCGACCACGTCGTTGGCGTAATTCTGCGTGTTGTAATTCTTGGAAGCGTAAAAATCGCTGCGCGAGCCGTCGTAATCGACGGCCAAGCCCCCGCCGACGTCCAAATATCCCATAGGAGCGCCCATCTTCACCAAATTGACGTAAATACAGCCCGCTTCTTTTAGGGCATTTTTGATATTGGCAATCGAAGAGATCTGCGAACCCATGTGAAAATGCAGCAGCTTAAGGCTGTCCAGCATACCGTGCGAGCGCAGAATCTCCACAGCCGCATGAACGTCGATGATGGAAAGGCCAAATTTAGCCCGCGTGCCGACTGTGCCGCCCCAGTGCCCTTTGCTGAGCGCGGACAGTTTGACGCGCAAACCGAATACGGGCTTAATCCCCAGCCGCTTGGCGACTTTAACGGCTAAGATTACTTCGTCGAGCTGTTCCAAGACAATAACGACCTGCTTGCCCAAACGGCTGCCCAGCATCGCCGTTTCCATATAGGCTTTATCTTTATAGCCATTGCAGATCAGCAGAGCCCCGGGAGTGTCCAGACAGGACAGAGCTATCAGCAGCTCGGGCTTAGAACCCGCTTCCAAACCAAAGTGAAGATCGCGCCCATATTCCACCACGCTTTTTACAAAATGGCGCTGGTTATTGCATTTGACGGGAAATACCCCGCGGTACGCGCCTTTATAGCCATACTTGGCGATAGCCCGGGAAAAAGCTGAATGCAGGCGCTCCATGCGGTCGTGCAGGATGTCGGAAAAATGCACGACTAAGGGCAGTTCTAAATTGCGCTTGCGCAGCGACTGCAGCAATTCATACAGGTCTATAGAGGACCCATTGTCCCCGCGGGGAGATACCATAACGTGCCCCTGGGCATTGATGGAAAAATAGGGATGACCCCACTGGCTGACGCGGTAGAGTTCCGCGCTTTTATCGATATTCCACACCTGCCTGGCTTCTGTTCCCTGATTATTCTCCTGAATGTTCTGAGTATTCTCGTGCAGTTGTTCCGAAACGTCCATTTAACAATTCCTAATTCTAATAATGCTAAAGTTCAGTATCTTTTTACATAAGCGCCGTAAACCTTGCTTAAGGCTAATGCAGGCCAATTAATAATTTCACCCGCTTTTAAGAAAGCTAGGTGCTGAGCTATATGCTGTACGCGCAATAGGACTAAAAATATTCAGGCGCTGAAATCATGTTCGTGCCATGCGCTGCGACAGTTCAGCGTTTTTACAAAGCAAACATGAATCAAGCTGAAAACATGTGCGCGCCCGGCGCTGCGGCAGTTCTGGCAAGCGCAGCAATTGTGTAAAATGTCCTGCAGAAACGCTTAAGTGGACTTAAGTGGACGGTATTAAGTTAACGGTATTAGGAAAGGGGCTGCCTGCCCAAACGCGAAAAAAAAACTATGGCTATTCAAGAACGTTTTTGTCGTTACGCTTCCATAGACACCCAGTCTAGCGAAGAATCATCAACTTATCCCTCAACCCTCACTCAAGTGGAATTCAACCGCCAGCTTAAAGCTGAACTTGAAGAGATGGGCTGCCAAGACATAGAGCTGGACCAGTACGGCATTCTCACTGCCACCATTCCCGCCAACCGGCCCGGAGTCCCGGTCATGGCCTGGTTAGCTCACGTCGATACCTCGCCCGAAACCAGCGGCCATGGAGTAAAACCCCAGGTTTATCCCAACTACCAAGGCCAGGATTTGCCTCTGCCGGGGCTAGGCAAAGTCCTGAGTCCCCAGGAATTCCCCGAATTAAAGGATTACCTCGGCCAGACCGTCATCACCTCCGACGGTTCCACCCTTTTGGGAACGGACTGCAAAGCCGGTTTAACCGCTATAGTCGAAGCTGCCGAACGGCTGATCCAAAACCCCTCCATTCCCCACGGAGAGATTCGCCTGGTCTTTTCCGTCGATGAAGAAGTCGGGGCTGGGACCAAGCACATGGGGCCGGACCGCCTTAAAGCCGATGTCGCTTACACTTTAGACGGCGGCGCGCACAGCATGGTGGACTGCGAAACTTTCTCGGCCAACCTGGCCACCGTCAAAATTACCGGCGTCAACACCCATCCCTCTTACGGCAAAGGACAGATGGTCAACGCCATCCGCATCGGCTGCGATTTTATCTCCCGTCTGCCTCAAGTAAGTCTCTCGCCCGAAACCAGCGACAAGCGCCAGGGTTTCCTGCACCCCTACTCCATTGAAGGCGGTGTGGACAGCGTCATCATCAAAATTATTCTGCGCGATTTTGAGACTCCGGCCTTAGATGAGTACAAAGCGCTGCTGGAAAGCATCGCCGTAGCCTTGCGGGCTGAACATCCCAAAGCCGGCATTGAGATTGAGATAACCAGGCAGTACCGCAATATGCGCGACGGTTTGGTGAAGGAGCCGCGGGCTTTGCTGTACGCTCTGGAAGCTATGCGCCGCGTGGGCTGCACGCCCAAAAAGACCATCATCCGCGGAGGCACCGACGGTTCTGGCTTAACCGAAATGGGCCTGCCCACCCCCAACCTCTCCAGCGCCCAGCACAACATCCACTCTCCCTACGAGTGGACCACGGTCGAGGAGATGGAACTGACCACCCAGCTGCTGCTGGCTCTGACGGCGATCTGGGTGGAAGCCCCCGATGTGAGCACCATCGAAGATGTGCCTATCCATTTAGGTTAAATTATTAAGCTAAGTGGATAATTAAAAAAAATATATAGCCTAAAATTAGAACAAGGCTAAGAATGCACTGGAAAATCGCATAACGCCAATTTAACGGCGTGGGCGCTTCTGTTAGGTTATCATAATATAGCTCAAAAAGGGCCGGGAAGAAAAAATCCCGGCCCTTTCTCTTTTCTCGCTCAGCAATTATCTTTCACTGTAAGGCAGCAAATTGGCGCTAGGATCAGATTTTTCAATCAGAGCCAGCAATATTTTGCCGGTGCCGCGGTACACGTTAATATATCCCTCACCGGAAGCCCCGGACGCGACCGCATCTTTGACCATGCCCTTCAGGTCGAAAAAGCCTTTTTTTTGACCCATTTTTGTTGCCAATTCTGTAGAGAACTGCAAAGAGGCCGACCAGGCCACAGCCATATTGCCGTCGATGCACATCACATCATTATCCAGCTCGATCTCGGCTAAATGAGCGTAAGGCACAGGGCTTTCGACAATAACTACCCCTTTGCCGTCTAAGACCATATTGAACACGCCTTCGCCGCCAGCGACCGCAGTGCGCAGGCTCTTATTCATGCGCACGCTAATAGACACACTGTCTTCGCAGCCCAAATACGCCCCGTCGTCGAGGACAATGCCGCCCCATTCCTCCACGCGCAGCGGGAAGAGATACTTCAGAGTCGGTTCCAGCATGAGCAGACCCGTTCCGCTATAGACGGGTTTAATCGCCGATTCGCCGGTGCTCATGCCCGAGAAAGCCTTGCCCACGAGATCGCCTACCCCCTTAACGCCAGTCTGCAAAGCGACCTGGCCTACGGTCCACTGCATAGCCCCAGCAGAGACCTTAAACGAGGAATTATCTAAAGTAATCAAAGCCTGGCGGTTGCGCACATTCATCTTGCTCAGGCGGTAATTTAGCCCCACATCGTATAAATTGGCAGTGCTCATATTGCGCTGATGCTCCAGGATGCGCACCGGTCCCATTTCATAAGTGATTTTAATATTGGGATTATCCAGCAAATTGTTAATTTTGTACATTAGATGTCCTTTACATAGCCAAACGTATAGACAAAAAAAACAAAAGCGCAGGCCGCAGCCGGGCTTACTCGACTAAGGCTACCAACACTTTGCCCGTGCCGCGGAAGGCGTTGACATAACCTTCACCGGTAGCCCCTGAGGCCACGGCATCTTTCATTTTGCCAAAAAATCCCTTGGATTCTTTGCTCTCGGGGTTATTGTTGTTTACCGCGAGTTCGGTAGTGTAGTTCAGAGAAGACGACCAGGCTACCGCCATATTGCCATCGACGCGCAGCTCGTCATCTTCGAGCACGACTTCCATCAGATGCGCGTAGGGCACAGGGCTTTCCACGAGCAGCACGCCGCTGCCGCTGCAGCAGAGATTAAAGAAACCCTCTCCGGCTAAGCCGGTGCGCAAGCCAGCGTTTTTCTTAACGGTAAGGGATACGGAGGTTTCGCAGCCCATATAAGCCCCGTCGGTAAGGGTTATGCCTCCCCATTTTTCTACGCGCATCGGGAATAAATGCTTCAAAGTCGGTTCCAGCATCAGCAATCCCGTCCCCGTATAAACGGGCTTGACTGCGCCTTCGCCCGTAACCATGCCCGAAAGGGCCTTGCCGAAATAATCGCCCACGCCTTTAACGTTAGAGGAGAGCTTCACATCGCCCAAAGTCCACTGCATAGCCCCGGCGGAAACCATAAACGAAGAATCTTCCAAAGTGATCAGAGCCTGGCGGTTGCGCACGTTCATCTGAGAATAACGATAGTTGGCGGGAACGTCGGCGAGATTGTCCATGCTCATGTTGCGGTAGTGCTCCAAAATGCGCACCGGCCCCATTTCATAGGTAACTTTTATATTCTCGTTGTTCAGCAGATTGTTAATTTTGTACATAAAACCTCCGGCTACATTAGAAAGCAGCTATGTGTGTTGGTTTTTACATTTTATATGACATTTATTGTTAAGTCAATAGAAATAATTAACATTATATGCTAATATAGACAGCGTGGATATACTGAGAAATAGACTCAAGCAGGCCAGAGAAGAAGGCGGGCACACTCAGGCTGAACTAGCTAAGGCCCTGGCGGTCAGCGTCCAGACGGTATGCAGATGGGAAACAGGCAGCGTCACTCCCAGGCTGCGGCAGATGCAGCGCATCTGCGGTTATACTGGGAAGCCTTTATACTGGTTCTTTGCGCCCGATTCTATTTTGGGCTGTTTAACACAGGACGGAAGCAGCAAAAACTTAACAGCGGAAATAGCGGCCCAATGTCAGAGACTAAACTATGATGGGGTAAAACGGGTAAAACAATACGCCGAAGATATGGCC
Organism: bacterium; assembly: GCA_030535355.1. Lineage (GTDB taxonomy): Bacteria > Vulcanimicrobiota > Xenobia > Xenobiales > Xenobiaceae > JAFSXO01. The sequence continues at coordinate 73,050 of JAUNIO010000007.1, forward strand.
TGTATCCCAAAATATTCAAGATAGTTCAGATATGCGGACATGCTAAAGGCGGGGCTTTGCCCCGCCTTTAGCATGTCCAAAATTAAACTAATAATTATTACACCACGGCCAGCAGAACTTTACCAGTGCCGCGGAAGGCGTTGACCAATCCCTCACCGGTAGTATTAGATTCTATGGCGTTTTTCAAGAACCCAAAAGCGCCAGAATTAGTCTTTTCCGCTTTCTTGGTGGCAAATTCCGAAGTGAACTGCAAAGAGCTAGACCAAGCCACAGCAAAATTGCCGTCAACGCGCAGAGCATCGTCCTGCAGCTCAACTTCAACCAAGTGCTCGATGGGCACGGGACTTTCCAGCAGCACCACTCCTTCGCCCTCGCAGGAAAGATGGAAAAAACCCTGACCGCTGGTCATAGCCGTGCCCAGGCTCTTTTCTGTTTTGACCCTTAAAGTGACCGACCCCTCACAGCCCAAGAAAGCGCCATCATTGAGCATTATGCCGCCCCATTCTTCCACGCGCAGCATAAACATGGGTTTTAAAGTAGGCTCCAGCATCAGCAGGCCGGTACCGTAATACAAAGGCTTAATAGCCGATTCACCCGTCATCTTGCCGGATACAATTTTGGAAATATAATCAGCGGCACCTTTGACATTGGAAGAGAGACTGACATCGCCGAGCATCCACTGCATGGCACCGGAAGATATCATAAAGGATGATTGATTGAGGGTTATCAAAGCCTGACGGTAATGAATATTCATCTTGGAGAAGTAATAGAGCGTACTCATAGAGCTCAGATTGGAAACATTCATATTGCGCTGATGCTCGATAATGCGCACTGGCCCCAATTCCGAGATCACTTTAACATTGGGGTTTTCAATCAGATTATTGACTTTATACATGACACCCTCCCTTGCTGGCAGCTTAGCAAATACACTCATGTGTATTCATGATATTGTTTATAGAAAACAACGTACGTTACCTTTAGGGGCAATGTCATATACACAAAAAAAGGATTGAACTCTGTTTTCTCTAAAAAAATGAGATTGTGCAATAAAATGTGCTTATTCCAGATTTAATAGGGGTACTTAATTTTGTCAGACACCCAAAATAACAGCGCCCCAGCTCCGGCCCCAGACAAAAAGAAACAGCCCAAAGGCCTGTACATCTTATTCGGCACCGAAGCTTGGGAACGTTTTAGCTACTACGGTATGCGCGCCATCCTCGTGCTGTATCTCTGCGATGCGGTCATGAACGGCGGCAAAGCATACTCCCGCGCCGACGCCTTAGCGCTTTACGGCATCTATACCGGTTTGGTCTATCTAACCCCCATGATTGGCGGCTACTTGGCAGACCGCTTCTTAGGAGCGCGCAAAGCCATCATCATCGGCGGTATTACTATGGCCTTAGGCGAACTGTGCATGGCCTTTCCCGCCCTTCTCTATCCCGCTTTAGCCCTGCTGATTATCGGCAACGGATTCTTTAAACCCAACATTTCCAACATCGTAGGCGGGCTCTACGACGACAATGATCCGCGCCGCGACGGCGGTTTCACCATATTCTATATGGGCATCAACCTAGGTGCCTTCTTCTCGCCCTTGGTCTGCGGCACTTTGGCCTCAATGTACGGCTACCGCTGGGGATTTATCGCAGCCTGCCTGGGCATGGTCATCGGCCAGATCATCTTCAACCTAGGCTTTAAGCATTACGGCCTGACCGGCTATCCCCCAGATATGAAATATGTCAAGCCGGGAACTCCTCTGCGTTTCAAAGACTGGTTCGATATCTTCGCTTATATCGCCGCCATAGGGGCGATCATCGCCGCCTCAATATTTATCGGCAAAGCGGCTGTGCCCAACAATATCAACGCGCCCCTGCCCATTGCCGTGGCGATATTTGCCCTGGCCGCCGTAGCCCTGTCTTTCACCTCTAAGAAAAATAGCGGCAGCCCCGTCCCGTCGGCATCCCAGGCAGCCATCGAAGCAGCTACCGCTGCCCCTGCCGGCAGCTCGAAGATGGTGCTCGGTTTCACCGTGGAAGAATGGCAGCGCATCGCGGTTATCGTCATTCTCTCCTGTTTCGTGATCTTCTTCTGGATGGGCTTCGAACAGGCCGGAGGTTCCATGACGCTCTTCGCCGAGCAGAAGACCGACCGCGCCGTAGGCAGCTTCACCATTCCCGCTTCCTACTTCCAGGCCGTCAATCCCTTCATTATCTGCACCTTTGCCCCTCTCTTCTCCATGATGTGGTACGCTTGGGACAATTCCAAGTACAAAATCTCCACGCCCTACAAGATGGTCATCGGCTTATTCTTCCTGAGCTTAGGTTTTGTGGTCATGTACATAGCCGACGGACGCGTGGTGTTAGACAGCGCGGGCAACGTTTCCCAAGGAGTCAGTCCCTGGTGGCTGGCTTCAGTGTATTTCCTGCACACCATGGGCGAGCTTTGCCTGTCTCCCGTTGGCCTCTCCATGGTAACTAAACTGTCCCCGCAGCGCATAATGTCGGTGATGATGGGCTTCTGGTTCCTCTCCTCCGCCGCCGCCAACTACATGGCCGGTATGCTGGAGACCCTGCTTTCTAGCACGGGCATGAATATGTGGCACTTCCTCATCCTCTCCTCTGCCGGAGCGGGTGTGTTCTTGCTCTGTCTCTGCCCCATCCTGAAGAAGTGGATGCACGGACGGGCCTAAGCGAGAGCATAATTCAGATACCATAAAAAAATCCCCAGAGCGCTTGCTCCGGGGATTTTTTTATAACCAAACTAAGCTATTTGCTGAGCACTTATTTGCTGAGCACCTTGGTCAAGATATCGGTCAGGCTATGGGCAAACTTGCCGGGATCGGACAGTTCGCCGCCTTCAGAAATAAGCGCCTGGCCATAGAGAACCTCCACCACGCTCTTCAGTTCGGGATCGTCGTGGCGCTCTTCGTAAAGCTCGTGCAATTTCTCCACTAAGGGATGCTCGGCGTTGAGTTCCAGCACGCGCTTGACAGGAGGCATCTCGTGGCCCATAGCCTTCATCATCTTCTCCATGGCCGGAGAAGGAGCATCTCCGTCAGCGACCAGGCAGGCAGGAGAGCTGGTCAGACGCGAAGACAAACGCACCTCTTTGACCTGCTCGGAGAGGCTGCTGCCCATCCAGCTCAGCAGGGAAGCTAAATCCTTTTTGCGCTCATTGAGCTTTTCTTCCTTAGCTTTCTTCTCGTCTTCGTTTTCGGCGGAGACATCACTGCGCAGCACCGATTTGAAGCTCTTCTCTTTATAGTTATCGACCATCTCGATCCAGAAGGCATCTACGGCGTCGCTGAGGAGCAGAACTTCGTAGCCCTTGGCTTTAAAGGCCTCCAAATGCGGGGAATTCTCCATAACTGCCCGGTTTTCGCCGGTGATGTAATAGATAGCGTCCTGACCTTCGGGCATCCGCTTGATATAATCCTCCAACGAGGTCAGTTCCTCGGAATTAATGGAAGGCAGCAGGACCAAATCCAGCAAAGTGGTGTTCTGCTCAGGAGAGCGGAACAGGCCCTCTTTAAGGATGCGCCCAAATTCACCCCAGAATTTTTTATAAACGTCGAAGCGCTCTTTCTTCATCGTTCCCAGCGTGCTGAGCACCTTGCGGGTGATGCCCTTGTTGATGGCGCGAATCTGGCGATCTTTCTGCAGCAGTTCGCGGGATACGTTCAGCGATAGATCCTGGGCATCGACTACGCCTTTGATAAAGCGCAGATAGTCGGGGACGAGCTCTTCGCAGCGGTCCATGATGAAAACGCGCTTGACGTAAAGCTGCACACCCTTGTGGAATTCCGCAGTGAATAGATCGGGAGTGGCATGTTCGGGTATAAACAGCAGCGACTGGAATTCGAAGGTACCTTCGCCCTTAAAAGCAATAGTTTCCAGCGGATCGTTCCAATCGTGAGCGATGTGCTTATAAAACTCGTTATACTCCTTAGCCTCAACTTCATCACTGCTGCGGGCCCACAGGGCTTTCATAGAGTTAAGCGTCTCGTCTTCTTCGGTAACTTCATCGTCATGCTTGTGAGTCACCTTCATAACCACAGGATAAGCGATAAAATCGGAATAGCGCTTGACCAAATCGCGCAGCACCCATTCGGAGGTGTAGTCAGAGATTCCGTCCTCTTCATCCACAGGCTTTAACTTCAGAGTGATAGTAGTTCCCTGAGGGCGCTCGCCCTCGATCTCCTCTATAGTATAGCTGCCGTTGCCATCGGATTCCCAGCGGTAAGCTTGGGCTTCGTCAATTTTGCGGGTTTCGATCGTAACCTTGTCGGCCACCATAAACACCGAATAAAAACCTACGCCGAACTGGCCGATCAGCTCAGCGGAATTAGCTTCGCTCTGGCTGTTTTTTATCTTGCTGATAAATTCCGCCGTGCCAGAACGGGCGATAGTGCCGATCAGCTCGCGCAGCTCCTCGCCATTCATGCCAATACCGCAATCGACAACGCTCAAAGTGCGCTCATCCTTATTGGGAACTAAGCGTATCTGCATGTTCTCGGTATCGGCTTTGAGTTCGCTGTCTGTCAAAGTGCGCAAACGCAGTTTATCCATAGCGTCGGAAGCGTTAGAGATGAGCTCGCGCAGAAAAATATCCTTGTTGGAATAAATCGAATTGATAACTAAGCTCAGCATCTGCTTAGCTTCAGCCTGGAATTCATAGGTCTGAGCCATAATTGAACTGTTTCACTCCTATATTTTTAATTATCAGTTAAAAAGAATTAGTCATTTTATGCAGTTAAAGCTTGATGAGCAACCCCCTCTGTCGCATTCGCGGCATCCTGTATTTGCATATTCACAGCCTCAGCGCCTGGCTTTCTTGCGTCAGCTTCTGCCCGCTACGCTGCTTCGCTACGCTCAGAGGCTAGCCGATTACCACCCAAACGGCATTAATTATACACAAACAATATTATAGAATCGTTAGATTCGCATTATAAATATGTAACCGTCAAATATGATTGCTTCGGCGTTTAGTGAAATGCTAATGTTTACGCTTACAGCTTTGTCCCCTCCCTCTATCGCATTCATAACACCTTATATTTGCATATTCGCAGCCTCAGCGCCTGGCTTTCTTGCGTCAGCTTCTGCCCGCTTCGCTGCTTCGCTACGCTCAGAAGCTACGCTTAGCAGAACTGCCGCAACGCCAGGGCAGCAAAAATCCTTTAGGGTGAGTTAGACAGTTCGCTTGTTAGCTAATCGATTACTAAACAACATTACAGCTAATATATAATAAAAAAAGGCCCGCTGTGCAGCGGGCCTTACAATATGATCAGGCCTACCCTACTTATCTTTTTCGACAGGGTCGATTGGCTGAGCCACGACGGGATCAATGGGATCCCAGACGATGAAACGAGCATCGATGTTCTGAGCAGAATGATTCTCTACGCGAACAGTAATATTCTCGTAATTCTCGCCATCACGGGGAATGCTCCAGGGACTGTTAACGCGGGCATTCTTATAAGAACCGATCTCATCACCGTTGGGATTATAGAACTTCACCACAAAGTTCTCTAAACGGTTGCTAGTGGGAGATGCCATACCTAATAAATCACTGTAGCACTTGTGATTGGTAGTCATCGACATATTGAAATGCGAAGTTTCAAGCATCCAATATTTACCGTTCTTCGCAGAGAACTCAACATAACTGTTGGGATAGAAGAAGAAATTCGTGGTATGAGAGGGATACTGGGCGACATTGTAGGAAAACGGACCTAAATCGGTCTGGTAGTTAACCTGCCCTATATCCTCATTAGCCATAGCCGGCACAGCAGTAACCGCCAGAGTTCCCAGCGACAGCGTGGCCAGCAGGAAGAGTGTGGCCGTAAATTTACGCATATTAGCCTACTCCCCTCGCTTTCTTGGCCCCCTCGGGCCTATAAATTATATCCCCGAGGTTGCCGAAGTTACCCTCGAGAGCGGACTTAGAGCGCGCATTGCGCATGCTAGTCCTTAACCTACTAAACGTAGGAATGATTCTTTCCAGGACAAAAGAGCATTTCCTTCTTATCACCTAAATAACCTGGCCAAAAAAAGAGCGGTTTTCCCAACAGGAAACCACATGCATTCCGCAGGCATTCATTTCTTCCACGCAGCTGTTAAACTCATCGATAGAGCCGCAAAAAACAACACGCCACTTAGAACTGTCCAAAACATTGCGCCGCAGAGAAATTACCCTGGCATCGGCAGAAAACTTCTTCATGTAAGCCATAGCTTTATAGCCAACCTGAGCGTTTAGCGTCTGAATCTGAAAAAGATGATAGCGGGTCAGCTGAGACTGCAAATCAGCGCTTCTGCCCTGAAGAAACATATAGCCGTTTTCTAAATAACAAAGCTGATCCGCCAATTCGGCAAAATCTCCCAGCTGAGACCCCGACAAAAGCAAAGCTTTGCCGCGCCGCCGAATATTATTGAGAATATCCAGGAAAGATTTTATGTGCAGATGGTCAACATCTGTCAAAACTTCATCAATGACCAGCAGGCGCGGGTCATGGACTAAAGCTCTGGCCAGGCACAGGCAGCGCCGCTTATATTCATCTTCTAAATCTCCTATCAGCGTATCTTCGTAGCCTTCCAGATGGACCAAAGCTAAGGCCTCACGGATAATATAAGGCCGGTAATGCCGCTCCACGCCAAATATCTCCGAAAACATGCCCAGATATTGCAGACAAGTCAGTTCCGCATACAGACTGTCAAGGGCGGGAACATATCCCACCAGCTGCTTAGCTTCAGGGGTTCCAGGTTTGGCGCTGGAGATGAGAATTTCGCCCTGCGAAGGAATGTTGCCAGCCACAGCAGCTAAAAGACGGCTTTTGCCCGCATTTTCCAGGCCTATGATTAAGGCAATCTCGCCTGCGTCCAAAGTTAAAGATATGTTTTGGGGAGAAGAAAGAGGAGAAGACAAAGGCGTAGATTTATTGCCTAAGTTATAATCCTTTATCTGCAAAATGCGGCATTCCATGACCACCTAAAGATCATTGCTCCAAGAACCGATAGCCGAATTGCCATCAGAGCTGCTGCCCTCATAGACAGAACGCGGAGTTGGGGTAACCACCTGGCTATAATCGGTTTCCGCGCTGCCCAAAGAGGGCTGGGTGCCCATACGCACCACCTGCGGTCTCACGGGAGCGTCATTTGTGCTGACCTCCTTTTCAGCATTATCACTGCTGCTGGCCACTGGGGCTGCGGTAGGAGTGACGATAGCCGGTTTTGGGGCAGGCCGGTTAGCGCTGCTCTTGGGAACCGCCACCTGAGTGTTGGACGCGCTTGAAGTTACCGCCTGCCGCACCTGGTGAACCTTAGGCACATTCTGATGCAAGGGACGCAGAATCGGTTTGGGGGCACTTTCACTGGGCCGCTGCTGGACAGGTTCGGGGTCAGGAGCTGGCTGAGCCTTGGCAGCCGAGAGACTCTGACTGCTGGGTTCTGGTTCAGTGTAAGCCGGCTCGCTTACCGCTTCGGAAACTGCCGGGGCTTCGGGAGGCGTCTGCTGGGTTTCTGCCAGGACAGGCTCTGCGTTAACGTTTTCTGAAGCCACACTAGAATATTCATCGCCATTCTCAGCTGGAGGAGCGCTATCGTGAACGATCTCATAAACAGGAGCGCTATCCGAAGCCACACTCTGAGAGCGTTCCACAGCTTCAGCCCACAGCTGCTGAGCTTTGGCAGCGTAATCCGCAGGGACGCGGATCTTTCCATCGCTATCCTCAAAAGGAATATCGTTGCTGCGCAGTAGGTAGCGCAGCTGTTCGGTTTGCCCCTCTTCTACGGAAAGGATTACCGAAATAGAAGAAACGCTAGGAGAAGGCAGTGTGGATATAGCGTCTGCAGTTTTATCCGCGATATCTTCAAGCGGGTTGCTGCTTTCCTCGCTATCGCTGCACATCGTCATAGAAAGCGCATACATCAAAACCATAGCAACTACGCCAACAGCAGCGGCGCGCGGCAAATTAATGCGGTGGCTAATCTGATGCCAGTAATCCCAAAAATTAGGTTTGGCAGTCGCACAGGGCACCACCGGGACATCGCATTCAAACGAACTGGAACTGGACGCGGAACGGCTGCGCTTCAAAGCTGGCACTAAATCACTGGTGCCAACAGTTATAATGCGCTCCTGATAGCCATTATCGATATCGATCAGAGCTTCAACTTCAGACTTACAGGCCGCACAGCCGCTTAGGTGCTTCTGAATATGCTGAATTTCAGTTTTGGAAAGCAACCCGCGCTCTAAAGCATAAGAAAACAGCAGGCCTGAAGAAGGATGACGCCCTAAAGAAGGGCGATAGCCTTCACGCGCCAGCACGCTCATCGCCTTTAACGTTTCGCGAATCAATTCAACGCGCTGCCGGCACTCTGCGCACTGACTGAGATGTTCTTCGACTTCAGCGCGATTGGCCGCCGCTAAAACCCGTTCCACATAAGGGACCAGCATGGCCTGCACATTTTCATTTTGACAGCTATCGAACATCGTTTGTTAACCCGCTTTAATCTTAAACCTAATAACTTATAATCTTTACTGCTAATCTTTGCTGAACACTTAATTTACTGAACAGCTCAGGCTATTGGCTTTGGCCAAAGACTTCCCGTCCCAGCTCCAGCAGGCCTTTGCACAGCGTATTGCCTATATCTACTAAACTGCGGTTGCCCATTTCCTGGCAAAGCTGCTGATAGCCTTTGCGCCCAAAATAATGCTCAGCTATGATCTGATAGGTAGTAAAATCGCGCTCGGACATCTGCGATAAGGATTTAATCAGCTGAACGCTATGCGGGCTGGTGGTTTTAGCTTCATGGCTCTCGGAAGGAAATCCCTTAAGCTTAGGCGGCTGATTCTTTTTTTCGCTCTCCAAAGGGGGCAGAACAGATTCGACATTAGCAGCTGTTTTACTGGCCGCTGCCGCCGCTGCCGCCACCGCTTTGGCAGCGGTTTCCTCCAAAGCCGCCGCTGCCGCTGAAGCCACCTTCGCATTATCCGCATCCTGATGGTGACGCCTAGGCAAGGGCAAATGACCTGCAAAATGGTGATTTTCCGAAGCATCTGCCGCTTGAGTCTGCGGCGGGCTATCGGAAGCGACAGGCTCTTGGGGTGCAGAATCACCGTTATTGCTGGCTGAGGAGGAGATTTTCTCACTGGAGGATTCTTTTTCTAAGCGTTCTTTATAAACGCTGCACACCCGCTGATACAGCTGATTTTTCATAGTAGCGCCGGTCTGCAGCTGCGGAGCTCCCTTGACAAAATCGCCCAGCACCCGGCTGGTAATTTCGGTAATTTCCTGAGGGCTTTTCTCTTTAAATTTATATTTGCACAGCGCTTCGACAAAGGGATAATAAGCTTGGCAAATCAGCTCGGCGACCAGTCCATCGCCGCCGGCAAAATAGCCGCGCAAAGTCTGTTCGGCATGAGGCTCAGAGCGTTTTAATAAGCCGACCAAAAGATTATAGGCCCCGCGATCACCCCGTTCAAAAGCAGTAAAAACCTCATCCAGAGGCGCTTTCTCTCCTTTTTTTATACCTTCCAGCAACTCCGCATCGCTTCGTTCCATAGCTGATACTGCGTCCTACTAATAATATAAATTTAATATAACTTATAATATAAGCTGAATATTTGGTTTAGGCAGTCACTAATTTGTGAGAGCATTTTGGCCGCTTACATTTTCTGGCAAGCATTCTCTGACAAGCCAGAACTGGCAAGCCAAAATTAAGTAATTATAGGGGACAGCAAGAAATCCTTTAGGGAAGATTTAGATATTAGCTATAGTTAGCTATCGATAAAATCTAGTTTAACCAAACACTTCAGCACCTGGCTCTCTTGCGTTAGCTTTTGCCCGCTTCGCTGCTTCGCTACGCTCAGATACTGCGCTTGCAGAACTGCCGCAGTGCCAAGGCAGCAAAACCAACAACAACATAAAGGTGAATAAGGAAAACCCGCTAATTTCATTCGGTTATAGATTTATATAAAGGTTTACAATAAGATAAGGTATGTTCAGGAGGCTATCATCATGAAGAGATATACTTACGCGTCCCGCTTATATGTTACATCTCTTGTCGCGGCAGCGCTCTGCTGGCCGCTGCCTTCCTGGGCAGACCCGGATAACGAGGCCACCGCGCCCCAGCAAAAGTCTGCCGTTGCGGAAAGCAGCGCACTTCCCGAAACAGCGCCTCCCTCTCCTGCGGAAACTGATAAAGCGGACGGCCAGCCCGCCGAAGAATCCCCAGGCGTTCGCACCGTTCAAGTCAATGTGCCTACAGACCGCCCAGTTACGATAACTGTCCTTCCTAACGGCAAAACTATAGTCAAAAGCGGCGGCAAAGTTACAACTGACGGGGTAAACACAGGCGATGATTACCACAAAAATTGGCCCGCTCCTGAAGCTCCTTCTTTCCTGAATTATCCCTGGCCCTATATACCCGATAATTTTGCCGATCGCCCCCTCTTAGGCATAATTGATCTGCAGCCTAACGCTCATGGATATGCCAGCCAAGTAAAAATAGCCGATGCCCAGCTGGCCCAGGACAAACGCTTAGTGCTTCAGCGCTCCGCCGTGCTCAGTTCCCGGATCGTTAACAAGCTCAATTTAGAGGCCCAGCAGCAAATGCTGAACACGCCAGAGCTTAGTCTCAGTTCCCGCTTTGCGCCGACTTTCTTTACTACCAAGAATATACTCTTGCTGCATCCGCCCACCAACGACGTCTATGCGGCCACTTTAGTCAATCTGGCCAATCTGCGCGGGCGCAGGATATACGCTCCGCACACGCGCGATGCCATCAGCGCCCATACTTATTTAATTAAGCAGGCCCTGCTGCCCGAAGACCAGGCGCAGCAAAACGTTATAGCCGACGATACAAGCCAATATTATCACTGCCTGGGGGCCACCGACATTAACGCTAAGCACGCCAAAAAAGTATATGACAGCCCTAAACAAGCTGAAGCAGCTTCCCTGAACCCCTGTCCCAAGTGCTTTGAGGTCGCGCCCTTAAAGCGTTTCCCAAGCGCCAGCCAGTCGGCAGACCGCTCACAGACTCTCGCCGATGAAAGCAATAAGCGCCATACTCCCGATTATTCCTCCGTGCGCAGCGCCCAAAAACGCAGCCAGTCTCCTGCTCCAACCGCTTCAGATTCAGAAACCACAAAAGGCCACAATTCCCCTGCATGGAAAGATTCTTTCCTGCAAAGGCCATACCAGAGTCTGGAAGACCGTCCCCAGCAGGAAGCCAGCAGCTCTGACCAGCCTGCAAAGCTCAGCACACTCCAACACAGCAAATCTCTTTCTCCTACAGCTTCAGATTCTGCATCCACCCAGGGCCAAAATTCCGCCCAGCCTGCCAAGCGCAGCGCGTTCAAAACCTTAGCTCCTTTAGGGCAGTTTCACCTTCAAGACAGATGTTTTGCAGAAACCTATAGGCATTTGCTGCGGAGCAATGGATTAACCGACCTGCATTGCGCGGCTTTTTTAATCGACAGTGACGATTACTGCGCTTTCCCATATTATGCACAAGGGCCGATCTACGTAACCAAAGGGCTGTACAAATATTTAGACACCCCCGGAGAACTCAGCGCAGCTCTAGCTAGAGAGCTGGCTCAGCTGCTGCTCGGCTACGTCGATGACCAGCGCGTCAGATACTTTGACGATCCCTTCCGCCCTTGGCTCCTGAGCTACCGCACACGGCGTTTAATCGAGGAATCGTATCTGCTCAGCAGTTGGTACAGCGCCATAGACCTGCTCGGCAGCTGTGGCAGCAGGCCCTATTGGAGCTATTCTCCTATGCCATTATTGGGTTACGAATCGTTATCTGATCACGCTTATTTCACCCTCAGTGAGGAGAAAGCCCAGAAAACAGATAAAGTTGCCGCCGTCATCTGTTTTGCTGCCGGATACGATCCTGCGGACTATATAAGCTACGTCAACAAAATTAATAAGCTGCAAAAATACTGCGAAACGCCCCGGGGCGACATCAATATGTGGCTGCTCGGTTCCGTCATGGACAAAGAGCGCTCTCAGGCCCTGCAAAAGACTCTGCAAAGCCTTAGAGATTTGGAGCGCAGCATTCAGACTATAGAGCCCCGCGATCCAGCTATGGCCCGCGCTCTGCGCACTCAGGCGGCCTTATACGTCAGCGATCCCCAGACTGTCCAGAATTTTATCAAAGCTTACCAGGCTGCTATCCCTGCCCAATAATGCTTAAATTTAAACGCTTATTAAATGCAAAGCCTCTAAATGCTTTACTTTACAATATTATTTACAATATTTAGTTTTTACAATATTTAGTTAAGGATAAGGATAACCATGCGCAAATTTACCCTAGCTATTTTAATCGCCTCTTCAGTATTAGCTAGCGCAGCCTATAGTGTTTTTCCTGCCAGTGCAGAACCTATTGCCCCGCGGGGGCGCTCTGTGGCCCAGGCTGATTTTGACTTGCCCGGAGACTTCCCTGGTGCCGCTTCCCGCACCGGCTCACAGACTCCGCAGCAGCGCCCCAGCAGAGCAGAACAAAACGGCAGCGGCCAGGCTGCGCCCGCCAGCGGCCCACAGCCAGCCAGCCCTCCAGCATATCAGCAGCCTCCTAGCCCACCCCCATATCAGCAGTCTCATCCCACCAGCTCACTCAATGACTCCAGCGTGCCGCCCGACATCGGTGACGCTCCTGCCCCCTATACTTCAGGCGATCCCACAGCCCAGCAACAAGCTCAGATTATCAGCAGCACTGGGCCTAAAATTGTCGAGCCAGGGCCGGTAATCATCCCTTCTGATTTTAGCCGCCGCCCGAGGGTAGGCGTTATCAAACTCGATCAAAAAGGCGCGATCAGCCACGAGACTGTAAAAATAGGCGATGATGGGCTGTTCAGGAGCGGTGACATTTTAGCCGATCTCGACAGTATGCTCGCCCCGGGCCTGCAGGCACGCCTGAGCGCCTCAGAGGCCAAAGCTCTGCTAGAGCTGCCCGAAGTCGTTTTATCTTCCCGCTATGCCCCGGTCATCTTTAACTGCCAGCGCGTCCTGCTTCTGCCCCCCAAAAAAAGTTCCGGCTATTACGGCATAGAAGTCGATCTGCGCACTTTAGCCAAACGCAGGGTTCATACCACAAAAAATGAGAGTGAGAGCACGGCCAACAGCGATCTCATAGCGCAAGTGCTGCGCCATAGCAGCTCCGACAATACTCCAGTCATAGCCAATCAGAATAGCTATAAATATCACAGGCCAGATGCCGATCATTTGCCGGGCAATTCTGCACCGCAGACCTATGCCAACGCCTCTGCTGCCCGTCAGGCCGGATTAGCTCCCTGCCCAATATGTTTCCCAGAAACTGAATACCAAACCCACTACGGCTCACAGGGAGCTGTTGCTGTTCCCGACAATCTGCCATTGAGCCAAAACCAGGCCATGGTCGAACGTTTATCCGCAGTTGCTGTGCAGATAGCCTACTCCAACCGCCTAAGCCCTCAGACGTACAGAGTGTATTTGCTCGCTGACCCGGACTACAGTGCCTTTGCTTACGTCGGCGGCCCAATTTTTATCAGCGACGGTCTGCTAAACATTCTGGATTCTCCGGGAGAGGTAGCCTCCATCGTAGCTCACGAAATGGCGCACCTCTATCTAGGGCACGTCAAACTGCGGCCTCAGCAGAACCAAAACAGCGATCAGTCTAATCAAAACCAAAGGCAAAGCGGCGGTTCATTCTTGGGTTCTATGGCCAGCAGCGCCATAGGTTCGGTTGTCTCCTACACCACGGGAAGTTACTGGGCGGGCTGGGGCGCTAGAAAAGCTGTCGATGTAGGCCAGCATTTGAAAATTAAATTTCCCAAGCACCACGAAGAGGAGGCTGACCGCCAGGCTTTGCTAATGAGTTTCAAAGCTGGCTATTCTTCAGAAGATTTCGTGCTCACGATCAAAAAGATCGGGGCTGTGTATCAGCAGCGCTCTGACAACGAATGGCTGATAGAACACCGCAAAACCGAAGACCGCTTAAACAATATCAGCAAATTAGCTGGTGAACTGGGAGCCATGGAAGTGGATTTGCGCGCCTGGGAAGGCGACGATCCCACCCTTTGTCTGGCCTGGCGTCAGCAAGTTCAGCAGTATTTAGATCATCCCCAGCTATTTAACGATTTCGCCAGCGCTTACCAGGCCGTCAAAACGGGCCGCAGTTCAAACCGATAGTCCTAAGAAAGCTCCAAAGAAAGCGCTGATTTATAGGTACTCCTCTAGCAAGGGATCACCGGGCGATCAAAGAAACTATTTTTTGTTTTTCAAGGGAGGTTTGCATGTTTAAAAACGATAGCATTGTTCTCGAATATAACTTAACCCCTGGGGAAGTGCTGCAATACAAATCGACAGTCACAACTAAACAAGTTATCCAGGAAAAAGATGAAGCGCCCGAAGTCATCGAATCGGTTTTGGAAATATCCATGGATCAAAAAATCGTCGAAGTTAACAACGGAGTTGCCAAAGTAGAGGTGACGATTACCGACGGTTCTATCAAACGCGGCAGCGATGTTTTGCCTTTGGACAGCGTAGGCCAAAAACTTACCATGAACATGAGGCGCAATGGCGACATCGAGAGCACGTCGGTTAATTTTCCTTTCTCTCAGCCAGCCTTCCCCAGCAAGAACCTCATGCCCAATGACAGCTGGGAGACCGTCAATCCCATCAGCATTCCCCTCAATCAAAACGGCGCTGTAAAAAAAGTCAACCTCATCTACAAGCACACCCTCTCCCGCTTAGATCACAAAAACGGCTACGATGTCGCCGTGATTGACATTGCCTGCCCTACTGTGGATATGGAACTGCAAGATGAAGTCCGGCAAACCATTACCGCCGAAGGCAGCACATATTTTGCCCACACTAAAGGGCGTTTAGTGTCCTCAAAAGTACACACTCACACAGAGGTCACCGCGCCGGAAACGACTGTGAGCACCGATATAACCGTCGGCGTGGAGCTGGAAAACGCTTTAATGGCTGAAGGCGATTCTCAAACGTTGCCGATGCCCGATGAGCAGTTCATTATCGGAACCTAAATTATTAGCCCAGGCCACAGCGCAGCCACTGCGGGTATATTTTACAGCCTTTACAGCTCCTTTACAGCTGAAAAGAGTAAGTTAGCGTTTTGTGAGTATGCTGGTCAAAGCTAGAGTATTGTTGAGATCATTCATGTTGAGATCATTCAGTTAGCGTATGAGAACTGCTACTAAATATGTAGGCGTTCATCTAGCCACCGTAACCAAACCTACCTGTTACGACCCTGGCGAACTTACTGTGCGCGCGGGTGAACTAGTCGTAGTGGAAACTTCAAGAGGGCTAGAGCTGGGCAAGGTTATTCTTCCAGCTCCATACGATAGCGGCAATGTTATCATCTGTCCCATCGTGCGCTCAGCCACTCTCGAAGATATAGCTACCGAACAGCGCCATCGCCTGCAAGCCGCTGAAGCCTTGGCTATTATTCGCTCACGCGTATATGAGTTTGATTTGCCCATGCAGATTCTGTCCGGAAGCATAACTTTGGATGGCAACTGCATTGTGGTGGAATTTGCCGCAGAAAACCGCATCGATTTTCGTCATTTAGTCAAAGATTTAGCCCCCCGGCTGCGCAAGCGCATCGAGCTGCACCAAATAGGCACGCGCGACCGGGCTACTTTAATCGGCGGTCTCGGCCTATGCGGCAGACAATTATGCTGCGAAAACTGGCTAAAAGATTTCTCTTCCATTTCCATCAAAATGGCTAAGCTGCAGGGGATAATGTTCAATCCCTACCGCATCTCTGGTGCCTGTGGCCGTTTAATGTGCTGCTTAAAATATGAGCACCAAGTTTACAGCGATTTCACAGCCAATCTTCCTAAACTGGGAGATACGGTAAAATATGAAGACGATAAGGCCAAAGTAGTTGGCTATAATATCGCCAGAAACACTATATCGCTGCAGCGGCCGGAAAAAGGCATAGTGGAAATCTCCATCGAGGAAGCCAAACAGCTGCAGATTATAGCTACATACGAGCAAAACGCCAATTACTCCAAAAATGAGGACAGCGATTATCTCAGTTTTTAGAGAATAATTTCGGAGGTAAATTATGAGTGATAATGCCGAAGCATTGAAAGAAGCCCTGGAACTGCTGCAAACTGCCCTAAAAGAATTAGATCACGAAGAAATGGCGGTCGTGCGCTCTCTACAAAAAGAAGTTGACGACGCCGTAAAGGCTGGCAGCGTAACTAATGCTAAGCTAGAGTTCTGCTACACGGTCAAATTTAGCCAGGATCGCATAAGCAATCCCAAATTGCTAGAAGCCTGCGAAGCTTACATTAAGGCTGCGGAGCAATAGCCATTACTCAGCGATTCAACTCTAGCAGCAGCACAGTAAAAGCGCTGAGCTTCTACTGCCGAAATAACTAAGCGCCAGGCAAAACCTGGCGCTTAGTTATTTACTTATTAACGAAATATCCGCTTTCAAAACATTTTTGCAAATCGAGCTGATATTTAGGCGAAGGCTCATGGCTGATGTGATAAATCAGCAGCTGAAGCAATATCCGCGCATGTTCCGGAGACAAATCGTAAGAGGATAAAGTCCCCGCGTCATCATCGGATATTTCGTGATTGCGGTTGACAAAACCGTGAGGAATACGGCTGGAACGCACGACTATAACGCCTTTTTCTACAGCTCGTTTTACTCCGGCCAAACAGTCCTGGGTCATGTTGCCATTGCCCGTCCCCGCGATGACAATGCCCTGAGCCCCATTAGCTACCGCCGCATCAATGGTGTCACCCGTGCATCCCGCATAAGCATGAACTATATCCACCCGGGGTAAAACCGCATCAGCTGGAATTCCCCAATAAGGGCGCTCGCCGTGAATAGGATTGGCAAAATAATGCACATCTCCGGCATCAACGCGTCCGATCGGGCCGTTATAGCGCGAAGAAAAAGCGTCAACGTGGTTAATATCATTTTTAAATAAATCGCGGCTTTCGAATATCTTGCCCCCCAGGGTTACCAGAACTCCTCGCTTTTGCGATTCCGGAGAGACAGCCACGTGTACAGCGTCATACAAATTGCTGGGGCCATCGGGAGAAATCGCCGTAGTGGGGCGCATAGAGCCGACAAAAACTACGGGATTATCGCACTGCAGAGTGTTTTCCAGGAAAAACGCGGTTTCTTCCATGGTATCGGTGCCATGGGTAATTACCACGCTGTTATATCCCTCTTTAAGCAAGGCTTCATTTACGCGGGCGCTCAGGCGTACCCAAATGTCGCTGTTCATATCTTGGCTGGCTATGTTGCAGAACTGTTCCACGTGACAGTCGGCGAGCTGCCGGAGCTGAGGCACAGCGGCCACTAAATCGGTAGCTTTAACCTTACCCGCATCATAGCCGGTCGGTGAATTGGTGTTAGCTACACCGGCGATAGTGCCTCCTGTGGCTAGAATAAGCACTTTGGGCTGCCCTTCAGCGGCCGCTGGCTGCAGGCCTGCAGCCAGGGCCAAGAGCAGCGAAGCCGTAAACGCGCTTTTGTACAATTTATTCATCTACAAACATCTCCAATGCAAAAAATATGGTCAAATATCAGTAAATTATGTTCATTCTAATCTGTCAGACTAATACCTATACGCGCCCCTCTGTCGCAAGCGACTTCTCCCTCTCCCATCCTTCAAGAGCCTCAGGCACCTGGCTTTTTTGCGTCAGCTTCTGCCCGCTACGCTGCTTCGCTACGCTTAGCAGAACTGCCGCAACGCCAGGGCAACGGAAGATGTTACAAACGTGAACTTATTCGCGAAAACACTAACTAAATGATATTGCATCCTTTAGGGATTTAATTAGAGGAACTAAATGATCCTCAGCCATGTGGGATTTACCTTACTCAAGCGCGAAGAGTTATTTATGTCTTTTTCTGCTTGCATATTCGATATGGATGGAGTTCTCCTCGACTCCGAACCCTTTTGGCGCCGCGCTGAGCGCGAGATATTCTCCCAGGTGGGCATACATCTGACCGAAGAGGATTGCGTAGAGACCATGGGCATACGCATCGATGAAGTCGTGCGCTACCGCTTTAACCAGCATCCCAGCCATTATCCTCCCATAGAGGATGTCGCCCAGCGCATCGTAAACCGCGTAGCAGAATTAGTTGAAAGCGAAGGCCGCCCGCTGCCCGGCGTAATCACCGCCTTAGATTTTTTACAGGAGCAGCAGATACCGCTGGCTCTGGCGTCATCTTCATCAGCTCAGCTCATAACCACCACGCTCAAAGCCCTCAAACTGGAAAAGTTTTTTCCTCTATGGCATTCTGCCGAAGGAGAACCCTACGGCAAACCCCACCCGGCTGTGTATTTAGCAACGTGCGCTAAACTGGGAGTACAGCCCCATTTATGCCTGGCTATAGAAGATTCGCTAAACGGAGTTATCGCCGCCAAAGCCGCCCGCATGACCTGCGTGGCCGTGCCAGAAAAAGCCGTCGCTAAACTGCCGCAATTCGCTATAGCCGACGTTACGCTTAATAGCTTGGCCGAGCTGCCCGAAGTTTGGGCAGCTCTGAATGCTTAACGCTATAACTATTAACCGAACACTTAGCAGAAAGCTGCGCCAAGCGCTTAACCGAACAAAGTACGCCCCAATTCGTTGAGGTTTTCCAATAAATCATCGAGAACGACAACTTGGTCGTACTTGCCTTCGCTGTCGAGCTGAGCGCGGCAAGCCAGCAAGCCCTTAAAATGCTCTTTCATCTTGGCCATATTGCCCAAATAGGCATAAGCTTCAGCCAGACCAGCCCGCGCCGTACACATTTCCATGACGCAATCGACATCGTCAATGAATAACTGCTCATACGTTTCCAAAGCCCAGGCGTAATCGTGAGAGGCCATCTCAAGCTGCCCGGTTTCGATAGCCAACCGCCCGCGGGCGACATGGAGACTGGCAACCGCCATCTCTTCATGGAAACCATCGGCCAAAACTTGTAAACCGTTATCGATGGCTATACGATATTCTTCCATAGCGTCGGGAACAAAGCCCATTTCCAGAAGAAGCGCTGCCCTAGAAGCGCTTATACGGAAGACGTCGATCCGGGCTTCGGGATTCTTATTATTTTTAAGCATCTCCGAGAAAATGTTGCGCGCCTGATACAGATAGTCCACAGCTTCATTGGGCTTGCCAACTCCGTGCATCATGGCACCCGCCAAACGCTCAGCGTCTCCCCACCAGGCCCACGCATCGCGATCGTACTGATTGCTCAAATATTCCCGTGCTAAAAGACATACCCTGGAGATCAAGCGGATAGCTTCCTGCTTAAATCCGCCCGCAGCAAAGGAACGCGCAGTTTCAACACTGCCTTCGAGCAATCCGGCCATCAGGCAGCCAGCTAATTGCGGATATTCTGCCAAACGCCCTCCCACATACCAGAAGGTTTTTTCTGCCTGTCCTACACCTTCACGGTCCAGCCAGGCAAAACCATTGTCGATATGGGCATTCATCTCATCCAGCCAGGCCTGAGCAGGCTGACGCTGTTCCTCAGGCATAGTTTCCAGCAAACTAGCAATCACTTTAGGCGAAGCTAAGCCCGTCGGCTCGGGAGGAATATCTGCTACGCCAGGTTCAGCAACTTTCTCTTCGCTGTGAGGAACATCGCTGTGAGGAACATCTGGCGTCGGTTCCGCATCGGCAAACGTCTTCTCTGGGCCTGCATCTGCAGGAGTTCCCAGCTGATTCGGGCTGCCCAACTCGGCAGCTTCGAGGCCGGGAGCGCCTAGCAAAACATCACCTTCACCGCCTCCGGCCATAGAGGCTGGAGCACCCAGCAAAGCATCGCCAGCAGCGTCATTTTCTATAGGCGCTCCCAATAAGCCGGAATCGCCCTCTAATTCAGTATTCTGTGCCGGGGCCTGCCCCGAAGGCTGCGAATTGTCCGCCCTGGGCAATCCCGAAGCAGAATCGCTATCCGCTGTGAGCTGCGTATCCTGAACGGCAGGCGAAGGCTCTAACGAGGTCTCCGCAGCGCTCATTGAAGCCAATGAAGCCATATCAGGTGCCGTCATAATACCAGTGCTAGCACCAAAGGGGGCAACTATGTTCTCAGGAGGCAAAGCCGCTCCCTGATCAAAGATATTGAGAACAGCGGCTATCTCTCCCATTTCAGCTTCTTCCGAAGCATCGGCTACCGGCTCAGCGATCATCACGGGAGCGGACGCCGCAGGCAGCTCCTCCTGAGCAGGCGCAGAAGCACCAACAGGCTCAGCAGTCTCAGCGCTTATCACAGGAGCAGACGCCGCAGGCAGCTCCTCCTGAGCAGGCGCAGAAGCATCGGCCACAGCGGAAACCTCAGCGCTTATCACAGGAGCGGACACCGCAGGCATTTCTTCCTGGGTAGGCGCGGAAGCACCAGCAGTCTCAGCAGTCTCAGCGCTTATCACAGGAGCGGACACCGCAGGCATTTCTTCCTGGGTAGGCGCAGAAGCA
>JAUNIO010000050.1 GCA_030535355.1 bacterium
TGGTCTCTAAAAACTACTGCTCTATAATACAAGGATGGGAGGGGGAGAAGTCGCGACTGCGACAGAGGGGGGGGCAAGACTGTAGGGAGAATTGGATACTAGCTTGACCATTAAATTACTATAACGCAAACATTAACATGTCGCAAAACTCAGCAACAAGTATATTTGGCGGTTACCATTAAAATGTAATGCAAGTGCGCTGCTCATTATCTGCTCCAGAAATGAGCAGCGCACTGCAGAGCAGAAGCTAGATCGTATAATAAGGTGGGGGGAGCGCTCTTGCCGTCTAGATTGACATGTTTTGTAACTGTATCGTTTAGCGCACTGGTATAAAGCTGAGAAGAACCGCCAGCGTTAAGAGCTGTGAAGGCTAAGGCGCTGCTTCCTTTGGCCAGAGCTATAAAGTTAGGCTGCAATTTCAATGTGCTTTTATCGGCTAATACGTGGCTGGAATTTTTGGCAAAATCGTATTGCATAACGCGTTCGTGGCTGATAAGATGCACTTCGGTATTATTGGAACGCATTTGCGGGACCAATTCGCCTTCTTTTTCGAAAGTGCGCACGCGCACAGTCTGAAGATTTTTACCAGCTTGATAGAGGATAACATTAGTATAGCCGCTGTAATTGGCGACGCCGGCTAATTTGTCGGAATCGCTGGACCAGGCCGTTAAAATAGAAGAAGGTTCGACAGCGGCGTAATTTGTCCAGGTTAGGCGTTTGGCGAAGCGGTTAAGTACCCAAATGCTGTATTGAGCTACACCTTGATCAGCAGTATTTGGGTTCAAGATTGCGGATTGCTCCGAGCTAGAGCCTGGGGCCGCGCCTGGAGGCAGCGCTGGAGGAGCTGCTGGGGAATTAGGGCTAGCTTTGGGAACGCTGCGCAGGACAATTGCTAAAAAACGGGCGTCGATATTTGGGGTGACCGAATCGATGCTTACTGCCACAGAAGGGCGGTTGGGAATAGCGGTTATTTTGGTAAGCTCAGGCTTGAGCGGTGACCAGGTGAGCAGCTCGATTTCGTCGGCGTTGGTTTTGGAGTTATGTAAACTGCGCTGTAAAAAAAGTTCATCATTGCCCGAGCCGACCAATTTAATGGACTGATCGTTGAAGGAATACTTTTTTATGGAACGGCTGCTCAGGGTTATAGCCATTAAAGTTAAGTTATCATCTTTAGGGTCGCTGCTGTTCAGTACTATGATATCGTCGTTGTTGAACCAGCCTACGATATGGTAAGCGGGGTCCAGGTCTTTCACGATCATCGCTGGCGCATGCGCCCGCTTATCTACCGTCCACAGAGAGCGTTTGGGCTGGCTGGCGATGAGGGTGGGCTGCTCCTGCAGGAAGGCCAGACGATCGGCCTGGCTAGACCATACTGGTGTATAACAGCTTAATGAAGGGGCTTGATCTAAGGCAGTCTTCCATTGGCAAAGACGCAGTCCCCCATATCCCAAGAGCAGAAGCAGAGCTATTAAATACGCAAATCCGATGCAGAGATCGCGTTTATTGCCTTCTAGCCTTTTATGGCCTGTTCTTGACGATGATGTATTCGCTTGGTTATTCTGTTCCTGTGACATATTTCTGCGCCTTAAAATATTCAATATCATTTAGTTAGCGATTAGCTAACTTGCGAACTACCTGACTCACCCTAAAGGATGGGAGGGGGAGAAGCCGCGAATGCGACAGAGAGGGCTCAAGACTGTTGGGTAACCGAGGGCTAGCTTGTGCTATGCTCTAGCTTATACGCAGGCATGAACGTGGCGATAATTGTCAGTGAGTCAACATTTAGTCAATGTCATTGATCTTTAACTAAATGGCATTGACCAAATGTGAAAGGTTAGGTTTTATTTTAAGAGAGAGCGGATAGCTTCTTCTAGGTGCAGAGAAGAATCGACCGCTATGGTAGGGTGTGCCTGGCGCACGCGGTCAGCGCAGACCCATCCGTAGGTAGCTCCTACTGTGGGCAGATTATTAGCTTGGCCGGAAGCTATATCCAGCGGGGTATCGCCGATCATGACCGCTTCACGGCAGCCTAAAATTTGCAGGGTGTGGGAGATTTTGCTGATTTTTTCGCTTACTCCATCGTTACCGGTAATATAATCGATATACCCCTGTAGGCTGTCGGACTTAAGGCGCTCGCTGATGATCTCTTTGGGGGTCGTCGAGACGATGGCTATGCGGAAATCTCGGTGTAGGGAAGCTAACAGGGAGCAGACGCCTGGAAATAGATGCAAAGGGGCATAATCTACGCCTTGATGGATGAAATCAGCTATAGCGGGAAGGTCCTCGCGGGTAAATCCCATGGCCAGATAGTTGTTTTCCCAGGCCGGGTCATACCATTCGCGAAACTCATCTATATTGTGAATGGGTAAAACTTTAGAGAATTTTTGAGCGAGCTGGCAGTACAGCTGATAGTACATGTTGGCAGAATCTATGAGAACTCCGTCCCAGTCGAATAAAACAGCTTTCATAAATAACTTTTCTTCCTTCCCTTTGTTCCTTCCCTTTGCTTTGCAAGCCTTCCTGCTTTGCGGCTGTCCGTATGCTCACTGGATAAATTACTGTGAAGCGTATATAATAAACGTAAACGAAGGATTGCGTGTTATCTCAGGAAGTGCTGATGAAGAGCATAGCCCTGGTCTAACATAGAGGCATTTCATTTAATTGCCAAACATTTTTTTAATCCTAGAGAATTATAACTCTCCTAAAGAAGTAATGCCGTTTGCTTAGCTATCAGCTAACTAGCTGAAGTATGCATGAATGGCATGTCTGGTGAGGGGAGCGTGTCCGTAGATAGTTCGTTAATATAATTAGGAGCTGTTATTTATAAATGATGATTCATAAGTTTAAGCTGACACTGTTTACCATGATGCTGGCGGGGACTCTCAGTCTCCAGGCCTATGCGGGAATAAATGCCAGCAACGAGGATGGGGATTACGACGGAAGATATACCATCGTGCTGGAAGATAATAAGACTAAGGAATGCAGCGAACCTTTGGAAGCTACCCTGGAAGGCAATTTTTTGACGGTCAAGCATCCCGATGGCGACATTACTTACAAGATTAGCGATCTATATGACAGGCGCACTGAACTAGAAGGCTCGATATATAATAATAAAACCAAAAGCTATATGACCGTACATATGGACGATCATTCCCACATCTTCCATAAAGATAAGCAAGTTAAAGAAAGCTCTAAAAAGACTAAGAAAAGCAGCAAGAAAAAGCGCAAACCCTCTGTGTCTGTTCCTTCCTCTCCGGCAGACTCTCACACTGAAGGGCAGCTGTAATTATGTTGGGCCAGAGCAGCTGGGGTACGGTACGCTGGCTTTTAGCGGGGATCGTTGTGATTGTAGGCGTTTTAGCTATGCCCCGCTTTCAATATGTCGGAGACCCCTTAGCTATACGCGCTGCTGCTGTCAATTGGCTGAATACAGGCAGAATCGATGTGCCTGAAGAAGTGGCTTTAGTTACAGGCCAGCGTGGGCAGTATTATTTCCAAAACCCAAACAATGGGCGTTATTACAGCAAATACGGTGCCCTGAATACTGTGTGCTATCTGCCAGTTTTGTTTTTGGAAAAACAGCTGTATGGCGAATTGCCCTTGTACAATATTGGCCCAAAGCGTACTCTTCTGCTAAATGTGCAGAATATAGTGCTTTCTTTGGTTTTAGCCCTGGTTTTGCTGGAACTCGCTCATCTTTATTGCGGAAAACCTTATCTTGCTCTGCTTTGGGTTGTGGCTAGTCTGTACGCTTCGTTCGGCTGGAATTACTTGCGCGCTCAAACTGCGGAAATTTGGCAGTGGGTTTTGGCTAGCTGTTTTGTGCTTTTTGTCATGCGTCTCTGCCGGGCATCTGAAAGCCGGCGTTGGTTAATTTTATCTCAGCTTAGTCTGATACTGTTGATTTTGGCTAAAGGCGTTTACGCTTTATGGGGCTTAGTCTGGATTGCGATCCTCGCGGGGTTAGCTTGGCGCGGCTCAATTGATAGACGCGATTGGCGGTGGTGGCTGGCGGCATTGCTGCCTCTAGCCGTGGGGGCTGCAGTTGTTTTGGGCTGCAATTATTTTAAGTTTGGCGATGCATTGGCCAGTGGTTACACGCAGTGGGAGCGGGAACGCCATTTTTTTAGCGGCAATGCCTGGACTGGTCTGATAGGCCTTTTGTTTAGCCCTGATAAGAGTATTTTTATATATCAGCCTTTGCTCGTGTTTGCTTTATTCTATTGGCCAGCGTTTTGGCGGCGCTGGGGGTTGGAAAGCGCGGCGATTTTAGCGGCGTTTGCTTTGCTGTTGGGGTTGATCAGCTGTACGATTAATTGGGGTGGGCATTGGTCGTATGGCCCACGCTATCTTTTAGCGATTCTTTCCCCTTTAACTTTGCCTGTTTTGCTGATAGAGGAAAATGTTTGCAGCAAGCCGTTTAATTGGTGGAAATGCAGTGTTATGGCGCTAATCTCTGCAGTCCTGTTGTTTTCGACGTGGATGCAGTATCAAGTTAATTCTTTGGAGTTTTTTACTTATTATTGGGTGGAGGGCCTTGTGGAGGCGTGCAACTCCCAAGAAGCGATGGCAGAACTGCACCGTTTGCCGTTTGGCATTGTTAACTATCAGTTAAAACGGTTTGCTCAGACCGATTGCCTGCCGCAGTTCGCGCTGACTGCATCCAAAGGCTTGCCGTCCACAGCCCCAGCGATTGTGCAAAGCGAATTATTAAAATTGGTAAACTATAATTGGTATTTTTGGCAGTGAAGTTGCAGATGACGATGAGAGAGCGTAAATATGTCTGATAGCTTATACGCAGATAGCGAAGAATTTGCCGCTTGGGGATTGCCCGCTGATATTATACAGCGGCTGAAGACTTTGCAAATAACTACTCCCACAGAGGTGCAGCGGCGCTGCTGGCAGCCTATTTTAGACGATCGCGATCTTTTGGTGCAGTCGCGTACTGGCACTGGCAAAACACTGGCATTTGCTTTACCTTTGCTAAAGAAATTTTCTGGCTCGAACAGAGGCACAGAAGTTCTGGTAGTCTTGCCAACTCGTGAATTAGCCATGCAGGTAGCTAGAGCCTGGGAAGAGTTAGGAGTTAAAGTAGCCCTACTGTACGGGGGCGGCGGCTATGCTGAGCAATTGGCGGCGCTTCAAACAGGGGCCTGGGTAACTGTCGGTACTCCGGGACGTCTCTGCGATCACTTAGAGCGGGGAAGTTTGCGTTTAGAGAATTGCCATACCTTGGTGCTGGATGAAGCAGATGAAATACTTGATATGGGATTTGCCGATGAGCTGGATAGAATTCTTGCGGCTTTGCCGCCTAGAAGGCAAACCTTGCTGTTTTCAGCAACACTGCGCGACAATATGGAGGATTTGGCCGCTAAAACCTTGCATTCACCTCAGCGCATAGAAGTCAGCAGCGGCTTAACAGCTGCCGCCGGCATTCTGCATTTCGCTTACGAGGTGGAACGCGATTATAAACATGATGCGCTGTGCAATATCCTGCAGGTGGAAACCCCGCAGTCGGCTTTAATTTTTTGCCATACTAAAGCTGAAGCCGACGCATTAAGTGAGAGTCTGCGCGGAGATGGCTTGCCTGTCGCTTGCCTGCACGGTGATATGAGCCAAGCTGAGCGTACGCGCACTCTAAACTCATTCCGCCGCGGGCATTGGCGTTTTTTGGTAGCAACCGATGTGGCGGCCCGGGGATTGGATATACGCAATATCACGCATGTGATTAATGTGTCTGTACCCCGCGAAACGGAAACATATATTCACCGGGTGGGACGTACCGGCAGAGCCGGAGATTGCGGAACGGCGATTACCTTAGTCGCGCCTCGGGATATGGCTAAGTTTAAGGCCATCCTTAAAGCGGCGAAAATAGCCATAAATATCCGCCCCGTGCCCCAGCGTGAAGATGTGCGGCGTTTAGTGCGGGAAGCATTTCATAGCGAGATGTGCCAGCGTTTGGAGAATGGAGTTGATCCCGCTTATCAGGTGCTAGCTCATGAGCTGCTGGATTATATGGAGCCTGCTGATGTGGTCTCTGCTCTGCTGAGCCAGCTGCCTAAAGCTAAGGCCTGTATTACGGCGGGGTTTGAGGTACCTGTCCCACAGAGGCATCAGCGCAAACAGAGTCCCGAAGAAATTAAAGCTGCAGCCAAACGCAGGCATTTGGGCGAAACTGCCTATAATTTGCAGCGTTTAGGAAGAGCCTACATGCAGATTAATGTTGGGCACAGCGATAAAGGAATCACTGAAGAGAAACTGCTCCAGTTACTGATAGCTTTAACTGGAAAAAGCGCTAAGGCGTTTGGCCGCATGGTTATGCGGAGGCATACTTCTAGTTTTGAAGCCCCTTTGGATGAAGCTAAGAAAATCGCCGCTCTGGTGGAGGGAATGCACTGGGAGGGAAAGACTCTGAAAGTGCGCATTATAGAACCTGGCCAAAGCACTGGTATGGAAAAGCCAGAGCTTGTCAAATTTAAGCCTACACTAGATAGGCACAAAGGAAGGGGCAGGAGCCATTCTGCTGCTCATAAGAAATTATGTGCTGACCATACTGGTTTCAAAGACAAAAGATCTATTGGACAGCGAGGAAAGCGCGAGAATAAACGCCATTAATTCGCGGAGCGTTATTGCGGCGCTCGCTTTTAAGGGTTAGCCAGTTTGCCTATGCAGCTTAGCCCGCCTTGCACATCGTCATCATAGCGGGCATCATCCCAGAGCAGAATCGGCTTGGGCCAGCGCTCAGCATCGTCCATTTTAACTCTGATATATTTGGCGCTGACATCTAGAACGGTGCCTGTCGCACCCTCTGGCACGGGTTCAACATAGAATGGGTCTTCACGGGCCATACAGGGATCCCAGCTGGTCTTAAAGATAATTCGGTCTCCGGCTTTAAAATGATATAAACTATCCAACGTGCTTACCTCGTCGTTTGTCTTGATGCCTCTCTCTTGGAGAGTCTCGGTGTGTTTATCTGAACATTGACAGCTGGGAAGAGATGCTTCGCTTAAAAATAGCATCCCCACCACAAGTGAACAAATAATGAGGCGGGGATGGCGCATATTATAACTAAGCGGGAAGACCGTATTGAGCTTCCCAGTCCATTTGTACTGGAATGGCTTGCAGTAAAGCTTCGCGCTGGGTAGAGGAAATTTCGTTGTTTTGGAATTGGGCATCTATGAAGTCGGTGATGCGCTCCCAGCTCCAAGAAGGCTTATTGTAAACGCGCCGATTCATGCGCCAGGCGTTGACCATGTCGCTAGCGCTTTCAGCTAAATCTTCTACCGAAGCGTTGGGGTTTTTCCAAGTAGCGTGGTGAGGAGAAGCGTTGTGCTCTGAAATAGACCATTTGACGGAATCCTCGCGCCCGGGCAACGCTAAATACTGTGCTATTCGGGGTTCAAATTTACCTGTTTTGGGCTCTAAATCATGATCGTCAAAATCCAGGCCGCGCAACTGCCCAATTTGGCGCATGGCATCTACGTGTTCCAGAGTCTCTTGCACGTAAAGCTTTAATTGCTCCGGAGTAGCTTTAGCCCATTCCGTATGGGGAGTATCCGCTTTATTGATGCCCACTGTGAGCGCTTGGGTTATAATTTCCGTGCGTTCGGCAACGGAACCGCTCGATTTCGCTATGGCGTTGCAAAATACCGCTATATCTTCGGCAGTGGCATCTGGCCCCGGCATTTCCAATTGGGCGGCCTGGGCGGTTTTGTCGGCGCTATCGGCAGTTTGAGCTGAAGTGGCAGCTTCCTGAGGCGGTGCCGCAGTTTCTGCAGATGCACTAAGGCTTTGCATGGCCTTCATCATCTGTGAGCGATCAGGCGCAGCGCTTTCTTCCGTAAGCGAAGTCCCAAAACCATCTGAGGCAAAGGCAAGAGTTTCTGGGGACTTGGAAGGAGTTTGCTGAACAGGAGTATTGAAAACGCTAAAATTAATAGTGTTTAGCGGCATACTCCCAAGGGAAGAAATACTCATGCTTTCACCTCTCTATGCAATATCAATAATATTTTAACATTTCAGGAACGATTTGATGTGAACATAATGTTGCTATTTTTATTTATTATTGTGCATGTTAAATAGTCAGTATGTATATTTAATATGCAGTTAGCAAACTTGCGAACTATCTAACTCCTCCTAAAGTTTGTAATATCATCATGCCGTAGTGCAAGGATATTGGAGAATAAATTAGTTGAATTTCCAGCTTTTAACGAGCTGATCGTAAACAGATGCGTTTTCATTCCATTTATCTTCGGGAACGTTTAGCGATATGACCATGAGGGTTTTGTTGTGAATAGCGTATATCTGCTTGCCGTGCATGGGAGTGGTTGCGTCCATGTAGCGTACTTCCAGTTCAAGCGCTATCTCATTGTCCAGTTTTGTCTGGCGCTGTTTAACTATTTCTCCCTGGGAGCGCTTCAGAATTTGATTTTGCACTTGCTCGGTAAATTTATTAGTTTCTTCCTGGTTTTCATCCCAAGAAGCCTGGGGCCAGTTTACCAGTCCTGAAACGGTTAAACTGGAATTGGGAAAATCAGGTTTGAAGCTGACCACAGTCTCAGGCGTTTTGCTGTTGCTGCCACTATTCTCAGGGGGAATGGAAGCGATGGTTTTGCTGCCCCAGCTGTCCGGAGGTGGTGCAAAAGTAATTTTTTGCCCGGAAATATCGAAAGTCTCCGGCGGAGCCATGGTCACTTTAGCTTGGCAGGCTGATAAAAACAACATGGCCGCGAGGCATAAGGTAACGCCTAAACGGGTGAGCTTCATAATTCTATTCCTTTCTGTCAGATTCTCTTGATTCATCAGGTAAGGGTGGGAGTGGAGTATTGCTCAGGTCTTCGGTGAGATGTTTTAAGGGAATGTCTATATCATTTTGCAGCTTTTGTGAAGTCGGTTTTTTGCGATTTTTGAAGAGATTCATTTTCATCAGGCGCTTTTGCACGGTAGCTCCCATCGCTTTAAAGCTGTCGGTGGTGGGAGTTATGCCTTTGGCGAACCAATTGATGGCGCAATAGCCGATGGTTATAGTGGTAGCTGTGCCTACGGTGGCCGATACCGCCCATCCAGGAGGCCCTCCTAATTTAATTAGTTCCTGGAATATGGTGCGTCCCGCAAATCCTAGTCCCAATGACCCCAGCATTTCCAAAGCTCTGGCCTTGCCGATGGGCTGGGCGTAAATGCGGGATATAGTTATGACTAACGTCACCTGAATAAAAGTGAGGGGGATAAAGTCTACAATAGGCAGAGGGGACAGGGTGACAATGCCTGACGCTATAGCGGAGCGGCGAATCGCCTGCCAAGCTAGCTTTTCTCGCAAATATGGAAGTGTTTTTCCTAACTCCCCTAAAAGACGGGGTTCATTGGCAGCCGCAGCCAGTAAAAGCTGTTCTACGCCCTTGCGTTTCTCCGCCGATAAGGGGTTGATCTCTTCTGGAGACAATCCTAAAGAAGCTGCGCAGGAAGCTATAATTTTAGGACGGTTTTTGGCAGAGATGAGGTCAATTTTATTAAGGGCGACTATGAATGGTTTGTCGAGCGTGGTTAAATAACCGTAAATTTGCCGATCTCCGGTGGTGATACCTCGGGTGGCATCGAACACGGCGATGATAAAATCGCTTTCTTCGCAGGCATCTAGCGCGTTCTGACTTTCTTGTTGCCCCGAATCTGCGCCGTGGTTCATTCCTGGTGTATCTATAAGGTTAAATAGGCCTAATTCAGCGTTCTGATTAACAGTCGTCGTGCCAGGAACTGGCGAGACTTCGGCTTTAGGGCTGGTTCCCGCAGTCAGGGCATTAAACAGTGTGGATTTGCCTACATTGATGGAACCGACAATGGCGATTTTAGAAAGAGGCTGAACTGCAGGCGCTGCCAATCTTTTGACCATGGCCATAAGATCGGCATAAGCGGCAGGATTGCTGCTGGTCAGTTTTTGCAGGGCTTCCATCTGGCTTTGCAGTTCGCGGCGCACATCAGGAGGTGCGCTGGCTAAGGCTTGCCGGACGAGCGGCTGAACCATAGGCGGCAAGGTGGACAATAACTGTGTAAACGTTTTATTTTTATTTGGCATATTTAAAAATAAAACTTGCCTGCAGAATCTTAACTTCCTGCTGCTGAATGGGCAAATTTTATTAGCTGTCTAAACCAATATTATCGAGCCTTAACTAAATGACATTGGACCATCACTTAGTGCCGTTTAGTTGGTGCCGTTTGGCTAGCGATTATCTAGTTAGCGAACTATCTAACTATCTAATTAACTATCCCTAAAGATTGATATATCGCTGTTTCTAGCGTGATAGAATAGGAAGGTTATTGCTGACAATTGTGGTAACTACTGCTTTATATTAAGAAAAGTTTATCTTTTGTCTTGATATTTTTCGTTCTCGTTTGCAAGTCTGTGATATTAACGTATGTGATATTGTGCAACTGGAGGTTTGAATACTTATGAGTCTGTTTTCTTTTCGCCGCTTGGCAACCGGTACAATTATCGGCTGCATGGCCATGACTCTCTGCACCGGCTGTCCTGGTGGCGGTGGAGAGCCGGGAGCTCCTGGAGCTGGTGGCTCTGGTGCCAGTGTGGCTGTTCCCGAACGCGCTCCTGTAGCTACCGAGCCCACGCTGACTTTTAACTTTGGCAGTACCGAAGCAAAGGTTTATGAACTGACTGGGCTTGACTTGAGCGGCAAAGATAAAGAGAAAGGCTGCAAGGCCCGTACAGGGCGCATTGCTGCCATGCAGAATGCGGTATATTTTTACAAAGATGATAAGCCGATTCACATGATGAAGGCTACCATTAATGGCGAAACCATTTCCGATTTGACCGATGTCGGCGAAGGCAAGGCCATTTACGCTCTAGCCTGCAATGGCAAAGCTGTTCTGTTCCGGAACCAAGAAAACCAAATGCAGGTCTATGACGGTACGAAACTGGCTACAGGCGGCGAATGGACCAGCGAGAACATGATCGGTGTCCCAAATGGCGGCGAATTCTATTGGTTACACTCCCATACTCTCAAAGCCGCTACGCTCGAAGGCACCGCGCTGACCAACGAGCGCGATGTTTTCGACATGGATACGATTGAGAACCTGAAAGATGGTTCTTGGGCTCCCGAGACTGTAATAGGCGATACTATTTATCTCAGTTCGAGAATAAAAAAAGAGATAGATGGCAAAAAAAAGGATGTGGCTACTCTGATCGCAGTGGATAAGCAGGGCAAGGAACTGCTGCGCTTTGAAGGTTATGGTGATATGCCTCGCGATTGGGCGATTACAGACAATTACGTGATAGCTTCTGCATCAAAAGGCCAATTCCGCGTATTCGACCGCGCCAGCGGCAAAGTATTGGGCGAAGCAGAAATTGCTATGCGTCCTTTTGCTCTTTGTACGCTAAAAGGCAACGATGTGCTGGTCTTTGATGATCGCGCCCATAAGATATTCCGCATAGATTTCTAGTCTTTTGTTTCAAATGGCGGCATGCAGTGTATAGACGCTCATGCCGCGATTTTTATATTATTTAGGCAGGTAATCCAGTCTGTGAATCTGCGCGTTTGTTTATCTACTCTATTACTATGGGTTTTAATTTGTTCTGGCGTGTACGGAAAAGAGGGGAGCGGCAATATGAATACTAAGCTGGAAGGTTTCTGGGTCCCCAACGATTTTGGCACGCGTATAGAGATACATAATAACGAATTTTTGATGCTGTGGCAAAACAAACCTGTGCTGCGGACTTCGTTTACCGTCGAGGAAAAAGATAGCGGGCTGGTTTTGCATCTGGCTGAATCGGGAATGCGTTATGCCGGGGACAGCAAAGATTACGCTTCTGTTAAGGAATGCCGCTGGCAGGAGGATAAGCTGTATCTGACCAAGCATTTTCCCATAAGCGGTGAAAGCAGCGAAGTCCTGCAGAAAACAGAGAATAGCCGTTACGGCAATGTAGATGTCGTCAGCGAAGCAATGCTGCCTTTGCTTCAGGGTGTATGGAAGACAGAAGGCAAATTTGCTTATACGCTAAAGATAGAAGGAGATGTCTTGCGGTATCGCTGGGGCAATGGTGTATGGGAAAAGCCGGTGTCCATCGCTGTGGTTAAAGACAAGTGGAAATCCGGCAGATGTCGGGTGGTTAACGCCGATCCTGCTCAGCGAATGGTGGGCTGTTTTATCGAACTGACTTATACTGACGGTACCTTGACCACTTACATTCCCGTCTGCGATGCGAAAGCGCCGCAGTTGGTTTTTCGTAAAAAATAAACGCAAACTTGCTGTAATGCAGCTTCTTAACAGCAAGACAATTAAGTTAGATAAGTTTTTAATGTCGTTAAGTTAGCGTTCAGCTAACTTGCGAAACTATCTGACTCCCCCTAAAGGATGGGAGGGGGAGAAGTCGCGAAAATGTTGTTTTATATGTTGCTCAACGCTGGTATTAGCCTTAGCTACGTATTCTATAAAACCAGCGCACCAGCAGCGGTTCTATAAATAACCAACAAACTACAGCTAGGATTGAGCTGGTCACAAGACAGATAATCGGCCAGCCTGTTATACTGTAAAACAGCGTTGCTAATGCGAATATTCCCACTAGCGCTAACAATGCACAGATTATCAGGCTCCCCGCTGTTATAATCGGAGGTATATTAAGCGGCTGTACGGGCAGTTTGTCAGGAATGAAGTCAGCATCGCGCTCTTTGAGCTGGGCGCTGAGCAGCGTAATTTTCTGATTAATTTGCTTGCGTGTCTTATAGGGCAGCTGAGACAATGTATCGTCGTTAAGGTTTAGAAGGGTAAGGAGAAGAACATCCTGGGCTTGTTGGAGGGCTTTATTCCATAACTTCAGCGCCATTTTTAGATAATCTGTTCCATGGGAGGTATCTTGAAGTTCTTCCAGCCTGGCGGCAAATATTACGAGAATAGCGGCGCGCTTGCGGCAGGTTAGGTCTGTATAGTTTGGGGTATTATTGCTGCCAATTTGGGTATGGCAGTATATCGGTAAAGATCCCAAGAGCAGGAGTGCTTCGCCGATGCGCATTAGGGTTTGAAAGAGCTCTTCGGTATTGTTGTCTGGCAGATAATAGTCCAGATGGTGCATATCGCTGAGCATATTGTCCAGGAGTTTGTAGCGCTTTTTGATGAAGCTTTTCTCGCACATTAAAAAGCTGCCGATGTGACAGATATCGCGATATATCATGTATTCCAAAGGGTACTTGAAAGGAAAGCCGTGCTGAAATAGCAGATCATAAGCTTTATCGCAGGCAGATTGCTGAGAACCTTGTAAAGAGAGTATCTCCTGTAGATCGATAGGGGGGCATGTCTCGGAAACATTTTGGCGTATATAGTCTTGAAGCATTTGTTTAACGGCTTCAAAAGTCTCTTCTTCTGTATTTTGGCCGTCTGAAATGCCTGTCTTTTCATCAAAATCTTTCCGTTTTAGCCGTTCTTCTTCTGCATCTATAGACTTTTGGGTAAAGGTTAACCCGCAATATGTGCACGTATAAGTAGGTATTGCGATAGTTAGGTCTTTGGAAGAACTGTTTGCAGATGCGTGTAAAGCTTCTGCTAATGAGGGAAGCGCTTCATTTAACGGTGATTTTTCGATGGGGAAAGAGGTCAGGGAAGGTGCGGCGTCTTGATTGCAGTACAAACAATGGCTCATGTCATCCCCCTAGGTCTGTGATATTTATTCATGGAAAATCACCTGGAAGTGATCTTCCAAACGCTTAAACATGGGTCTTACATATTTGTTCCATAGTACGGGATCGCTCATGGAGAGATCGTGGCGGCGGCGCAGTTCCTGCATGATCTCTTTGATATTTAATTTACCGACTGACAGAGCGTAAATATCTTTTTCCAAAGGATCGCTGATGGGCATATCTTCGTAGGAACCCTCCAGCAGATAGTTTTCCCAGTCGCTGCGGTCGTATTGCAGCGGGGCGATGGTGCGCAGAGGAATCCATTCGCCTACTTCTAAAGGACTGATTTTATCCAATTCACGGAATTTTGGGTTGTCGTAATGCCGGAAGTATGAACTGACCGCTGGTAATGGCTGCATGACACCGTTCAGCCAGCGCGTTTGGGTGTTATATACTTTGAACCAATAAAAATGCTGCATGAGCCGCTTTTTGCCGATGGTGGGCAGCATTTTGGTCATAGTGGAAAACATTTCGGTCAAGAATTCGTAGCGGTGGCGGCGCAGCTGGGGACGGGTAAGCTCGGGCGTGCTGCAGTAACAGTCTTCTGGCGTAACGCTGGTGAGGTATTCGTCATCTTCTACCGTAAGGCCGAACAAATCCGGGCGTCTTCCAATTGGGGTTTCGGGATAGGGCGCTAGGAAGCCGGTGTTGGCTTCGAATAGCCCAGGGGCGGTGTAGAGCAAATCTTTGAGCAGCTGACGGCTTTTGGCTAAGCTTTCTTCAGTTTCGTAAGGTCCGCCTATAATAAAGTTGCCGAAAATGGAAATGCCGTCGATTTCGTTGACCAATTGGCAGAGATCGCGAAGTTTAGTAAGGTCTAAGCGTTTGCCGTAACGCCTCAGCGTTTCGTTATCTCCCGATTCGATGCCTACCTGCAGGCGAATAAGTCCAGTCTCTTTCATCGCCTGTATTAACTCTGGATGCTGCGATAGCGTATCTACGCGGGCTTCACAGTACCAGATAAAATCTCGTTTGGTGCGCTGGCGGTATTCGCGCAGCAAATCGCAGAAGCGCAGTACGCGATCGGGTTCGGCGACAAAGGTATCGTCGATAATATCAAAAGCTCTGTAGCCACATTTGTCAATATTGCTGGCGATCTCTTGGAAGACGCGGTCTGCTGAGCGGAAACGGTAGCCTTTGCCGTGGACGGCCTGAAAGCAGAATGTGCAGGAATTGGGGCAGCCGCGTCCTGAAGAAATGTTAAGACGCAGGGTGCGGGGCACTAAGTTGCGGTCTGGGTCGGGCAGAGCGTCTAAATCGGTAATGTATTGAGCGGGCGCACCCTCGCGGTAGGCTGAGCCATCCCGGTATATTAGACCAGGAATGCTGTCCAGTGAGCCTTGATGGTGAATAATATATTTGGCCAATTGCGGCAGGCTGTATTCGCCTTCACCTTTGATGATGAAATCGAAGGGAAAAGACTGGGCAACAGAGCTTCCCAATGCTGAGGCTAACGGCCCTCCTGCTACAAATACTGATTTTGGCGACCAGGCTTTTATGCGCTTGGCTAGTCTGACCACATGGTGTATGTTGTCGGTCATTGTATAAAATCCGACAATTCTCGGCCGATATCCCCTAAATATATGCTGAAGGTTTATATTGCGCAGCATATACAAATCTATATTGCTTAAAATTTTTACCGAATATTTTTGCTGGTTCAAAACTGTGGCTAGGGAAAGAACGCCTAAATTGACCTGATAGCCGTCGAGGACGTAAAAGCTTTCCTGGTGAATGAGCATGACGTCAAGTTGGGGAAGGGTGGGGATGGCTACCATGATTTACTCCAGTTATATTAAATGCGGTATTGATGGAATGTCGTTTCGTTAGCGATTAGCTAACTTGTGAACTATCTAACTTTCCCGAAAGGATGGGAGGGGAAGATGTTGTAGCTGCGACAGAGAAGGCACAGTGATATAATTAAAAATTACGCCATAACTGATATATCTACCTCTAAAAACTAATTCCCTGGCTTATTCTTAATCCTTATTATTACTGATGCAGCTTAGCTATCACTTAGCTAATATCATTTAGTTAGCGATCAGCGAACTAGTGAACGGTCTGACATTGATCTCTAAAGATATAATTAAAAGATTTGCCGATACTCTTGCTGATATGTCGCCGAATTATCATAAACGAACTATCATAAAGGAAGCTGCTGTTTTTCTGCGAAGCAACTCATTTCCTGTAGTTATACTAGCGGAGCTCGGCGTAGTTAGAGCATGGATGCCGTTAGCTGAGTACCGTTAGCTGAGCGTTGGAGGTCTGTTATGAAAGCAAAAGAACTAAGTCTGATCGTGGCCTTGATTCAGGTAATGTGGGCTGATAATGAAATCGCCGAAGGCGAACGTGAAATGCTAGGCGGCGTATTGGCCAAGTTGGGCTGTGATCCGGAAGAAATCTTCGCTGTAGGTGAGCTTATTAAGAATCCTGTTAACGCTCAGGACTTTATGGCAAATTTACCGGATATGGAGGATCGGCGCGAGATTATCCAGGCGATGGCGGTGATGGCTATGGCTGATGGGAACTTTGCCGATGCGGAAATGCAGGTAATCCATAAAGCGGCAGCTCATTTGAGTATTCCCGCGTCTGAAGTCGATGAACTTATCGAAAAAGGCTGCCAGCTCGTTAAAAAGCAAAACTAGCCGTTTTTTGTCTGTAACTATGTAACTGCGCTGAAGGTTTTTCAGCGCGGTTTGTTTGTGTTTATATGTCTTGTTATATGAATTTATAGAGGAACTGCTATTTCATGGAAAGCATTGAGAGATTAGAAAACGTATTAAATGGAGAACCTGTAGATCGTCCGCCATTTTCTTTCTGGCATCATTTCGGGCTGCAGCATATGGATGGTCAGGCTGTGGCGTCGGTACATATAGCTTTCGCCCGCCGTTTTCAGACGGATTTTGTGAAGGTCATGAATGATTACCCTTACCCCATTCGCGATGGACTGAGCTTAGACCGCATGACCGATATTTTACAGATGCGCCCGCTGCGGGGAATTGAAGGCAGCTGGAGCCACCAGCTGCTGGCTTTGGAAAAGATACACACGGCTCTTGGTAAAGAAAAATGGATTGTAGATACAGTATATAGTCCCTGGACCATTTTGGGACGTTTATTTGGGGTCGATAATGTTATAAAAACCGCAGGCTCTCGGCCGGAAATCATCAAGCACGGATTGGATGTTATAACTACTTCATTAATTAATTATATTAGCGAAGCCAGCCCTTATATAAATGGTATTTATTTCAGCCTAACCGAAGCTGACTATAGTCAGTTCAATCCTTTCGAACATTATAAAATATGTTTCCCGTATAATCAGGCAATTTTGGAAGCTGCCGAAAATAAAATGCGCGAGCTTAAAAAGAAACCTTTTAATATATTGCGTCTTAAAGGCCATCGCGTGTTTTTTGAATCTGTTAAAGGGTATTCCAGTGCGGCGGCTTCTTGGGAGCATTTTCGCACTCGCCCTGGGTTAGCTAAGGGATTGCTAGCCTGGAAACGCCCTATTTTGGGAGGAATAGATGGGGAAACGCTGCACCATGGTACTCCCGCCAGTATCAGAGAGCGTTTTGAAAAGTATTCAGTCGAGTATTTGCTCAAAGGACTTATCATTGCGCCAACATGTTCATTGAGCACCAATGTTTCTCCTTATTTGCTGGAAGCAATTACCGCTGGAGTCAGCGGATTGGCGCGTTTTAATACAGACAGCAAACGCAATAATACGCGTGAAGTCAGCAAGTATCCCGGCATGGAGCGTGAAGGCGGAGCGGGAAGATTCAAAAAAGATGATAGAATTGCGGAAGTGTCGGAAGAAGATGAGAAACGCCAGTTTATAAAGCAGCTGCGGGCTGAGGGGGAAAACCTAGAGGCTGATAAAACAGAAAAGGGTGATTCCTCCCGCTCTTCTGCAGAGTATCGCCTTTTGGCAGCCGCTGAGCCTTCTCCCGAAGCTGCGCCTGTCTCTGTTAATTCTGAGAAGCGTTCAGACGCCGATCAGGAACGCCTTGAACGCATATTTACTCAAGATACGGATTTTGCAGCTTTAGCGGCTGAAGCAGATTCTGCTGAGAGCGAAACTAAAACGGAGAACGGAGCAGTCGGGTCCGGTGATGTTTCCGTGCAGGAAGATGGCGGCTCTCAGCTAGAAACTGCCAATACGGCTGAGGCTGGCGGAGACAGTGCGGAATTTATGCCTCCTGACGTAGAACTAGATTATATCGACGATATCTATGCTGATGATTTCGATATTGCCGATGAAGATGACGATGAACAGGCTGATGATCTAGATGCTGATTCAGCTGTTGATAAACCTCGTCAGGCCTGGAAAAATACAAGTAACGGATATAATGAAGAACGGTTCGGCTCTCGAGATAGACGTTCCGAGCGCGGACGCGAGGATAGTCCCCGCAGCCGCAGGCAGGCGCAGGGCGAACGCGATCGGCGCAGTGGCTATGGTGAGCGTGAGCGCCGCAGTGGTTATGGCAGCCGTGATGGCCGCGATTCTCGCAGTGGCTATGGTGAGCGTGAACGCCGCGGCGGTTACGGCAGCCGCGATGGCCGCGATTCTCGCAGCAGTTATGGTGAGCGCGAGCGGCGCAGTAGTTATGGCAACCGCGAGAGCCGTGCCGGATATAATCATGATGACGGCTATGCCGGGCATACCTCTCGCGATAGCGGGCGCAAAGTGATTAGAATTAGGCGGCAAAAATAAGCAATAGCCGGCATTCTGTCAGCTGACAAACGCTAAGACGTTACGCTAGCGCCATCTAGGGAAATATGGTTAAATTCGGTGTTTCTCTAGATGGCTTTTGTGTTTTATTTCGTTTTGCTCTCAGTGATAGTCTCTGCTGAGCCTAACAGGGGGGTTATATGGCGCATGACCAGCAGGCACAGCCAAGCGTAGATGGGAATGTGAACTGCCTGGGTGATAAGAGCTTTGGCCAGCAGAGCCTGATATGCTGTCCAGAGAGGATATACTGGGGCGATCAGCAGCAAAAAACAGGGGACTAAAATAAATTTAGTAAGGCTTTGGCCTACGGCGATAGCTATCAGATAGGTCCAGAAATTGGGATTGCGGTTTCTGGCTATAAGGGCGGGAATAGCGCCTGTTAAGGCCTGCGTCAGGGTAAAACCGGGAAAATACATTTGTCCTCGCGGCAAAAGCAGGCACTCTAGAACATCGCTGATGGCTCCCACCCAAAAGCCTGCTTTAGGGCCTAAGAGCAACCCCGAGAGGATGATGGGCAAAGCGGCAAAGCTTAGAAGGCCTCCTTCTATGGGAGGCATCGGGATAGCTTTTATCACCAGGGCAATGGCCACGAACATTGCCATTTTGGGAACATGAAGTGTTTGTTGCATGAAATATAGGTATATTATTAATTTAGGCTTTATTTAGCTGGTAGGGGAAGTAAAAAACAGGCAGAGAAAGAAAAAATTGTGAATAAAACTGTTAATCTGTGCAATAATAGCATGAAGTGAATAAATTGTATGAAGCGGATTAGAACATTTAGTTCAAAGAAGAATATAAAGGCCGCTGTACTCGGCGCCATAAGCTGCTGTATTTTAGGCTTTCCAGCCGGGGCTGAGCCTATCAAAGAACCTTGCGATTTATCCTCCCCTGCGCCAATAAAGTCTGCTGAATTTACGACGTCACCGCTCAGCTCACCTGTTAGCTCATCTGGTAGCTTACCTGTTAGCTATGAAGCAGAGGCAAGGGGTGGGGTCTTGGAGATGGGCATCCCCTCTATAGAAAAGCCTATGGCTCCTGTATGGGAATGGTCTAAACAGCGTCTGGACAATTTGGCAGCTAAATATAGAAGTTCTGATTTGGTTGGCGCTCATGAGCTTACGCTGGCTGCTGCAGAAGAAGCGGCACTGCAAAATGACCATAGCCTTAAAGCCAGCAAATACTCGGCCCAATCCACGCATTACAGTATTAAACAAGCTGAAGCGGAGCTTTATCCCAGCATAGGGATCTCGGGGAATTTGACCGCTAATGGGACGCTGAATAGTTCACAGGGCAGTACTTATATCGACACCAGTTCTGGCGGAGGCAACCGCGTTAAAGTGAGCAGCGGCTCTGGAGTGCGCACCAATTTAGGAGTTAGCTTATCGGTTAGTCAAACCCTTTACGATTACAGCCGCAAGCGCCGGATTCGCAGAGCAGAACTGAATGAAGTTGCAGCTATGGCGCAATATGAAGTAAAAAGGCTGGATACGATTTTAGCTCTGCGAAAAGCCTGGTTTACAGCTTATGCCGATCAGGTTAATTTAGATGTGCTTCGCGAAGCTGTGGCCAATAAACAGCTGCGTTTGCAGCAGGCTAAGGGTCTTTATGAAGGAGGAACTAAAGCCCGCATCGACATAGCTTCGGCGGAGAGCGACTTGTCTCAGGCTGAGCTTAGGGTTATAGCTCAGGAAGCTCAGCTGGCTCAAGACTGGATAAAACTAAACAAAGCTATGGGCCTGCCCAGTCACGAACCTTACAGATTAGTTTTGGATTCTTACTGGGATCAGGGCATTGACCTTACCGAAACGCAAATGGCTCAAATCGCTTTGGCGCATCGCGCGGAATTATTGGCCTTGCAGGCTCAGTTACGAGCGCAGCTTTGCGCCTTAGAATTGGCTGATGCCAGCAAATACCCTTCGCTTAGGGCTAGCGCTGGCGTTAGCGAAAGCGGTTCGATAACACCTTTTGACGGCACCTGGAATGTGGGAGTCAGCTTAAACTGGAATTTATTTGATGGTTTTTTGAGCAAATATGAAAAACTGTCCGCTGTGTCGACAGCACGTCAGCTGGCTGAACAGTTTGAAAATGAGCGCCTGAGTATTTACAGCGATGTTATTGCCAAAGCTGTAACGATGCGCCATGCCGCTTCAGCTGTCGAAGCTGCTGAAGCGGGCATGGCAAAAGCTCAGGAAAGCTATCGTTTGGCGTCAGCCCGCTATCAGGTTGGCGTCGGGCAGAGTGTTGAGGTTTCGGATGCTGAAGTATCGCTTGCGCAGGCGCAGTTAGATTATGTTCTGGCAGCGAGCACTTACCGCGAAGCCAAAGCCGAATTGATTAGGGCTGTTGGCGTAGATGATTTAGATAACTTGCCCGAGGGTTTGGAACCTGTGGAACTGGAAGCCATTCCCGATGTTCCCGGAGGAGAAGAATAACCGATGAAGCGCGTTTTTACTATATTGATTGTTTTAGCGGTCTTGGCGGGCGTTGGGGCGCTTTGGTATCATTTCCAACAAAACTCAGGGACTATTTCTATTTTTACCTCCAAACCTGTAGTTAAGGGTGATTTGCAATCAACGGTAACCGCTACCGGAACTTTGGCTGCAGTTACCAAAGTGAGTGTTGGCTCTGAGGTCTCCGGGGTAATCGACAAAATTTACGTGGATTATAATTCCAAAGTCAAAAAAGGCCAGTTGCTGGCGCAGCTCAATCCTTCTACGCTGCAGACGCAGGTGGATAAAGCCCGGG
Source organism: bacterium (assembly GCA_030535355.1). GTDB lineage: Bacteria > Vulcanimicrobiota > Xenobia > Xenobiales > Xenobiaceae > JAFSXO01. Next base: position 21,145 of record JAUNIO010000050.1, read on the forward strand.
CCAGTTTGCAAAAGGCGCAGTCCTCATACGACAGCGCTGTCGCTTCTAAGGGCAACGCTGCCGCTAATGTGAAACGCATGCAGGCCAGTGCGCTGTCGAGTGAGTCTAAACTTAAACAGGCCGAAGCTTCCGTGAACAACTCCCAGGCTACCGTTGTCAGCTCTAAAGCTAATGTGCGCAAAGCCGAAGCTGAATACGATAAAAGCAAGATTAATTACGAGCGTATGCAGAAGCTGCGGGAGCAGGATTTGATTGCACAGTCGGAGTTGGATGATGCTAGAGCTAGTTTTCGCTCAGCTGAGGCTTCTTTAGAGGCCAGCCAGGCGTCGCTGCGGGGAGCAAAAGCCAGCCACGAATCGGCGATTCTCAGTTTAGACGGCCTAAAAGCCGATCTGGAGTCGGCGCGCATACAGGTGGAAGCGGCAGAACAGCAGCTGTTGTCCGCCGAGGCTTCTGTAAATGGTGCCAAGGCTGATGTGGAGCAGTCTAAAGCCAATTTGGAATCTGCCCAGGTGGATTTGGGCAAGACTAAGATTCACTCTCCTTCCGACGGTATCGTTTTAGATGTAGCTGTCTCGGAAGGCCAGACTGTGGCTGCGCAATATCAAGCCCCAGAACTGTTTACCTTAGCCAATAATCTCGACGAGATGCAGGTCGAAGCCAGTGTGGATGAGGCTGATATCGGTCAAGTTAAAGTGGGCAGTGATGTAAGCTTTACTGTGGATTCTTGGCCGGATCGCGAATTTAAGGGCAAAGTAACCGAAGTGCGTCAGGCAGCTGCAACTGTTAACAACGTAGTCACTTATCCTGTGATTATCAGCACAGACAATCCTGACATGTGCCTCATGCCTGGCATGACAGCCACGGTGGCTATAACTGTAGAGGAAAGGCGGGGAATACTATTAATTCCCAATTCTGCCCTGCGCTTTAAGCCGGCGGAAGGCGATCGGGCCAATATCATCAACGCCGAGGGTTCAGCTGATGAGCGCGAAGAACGCCATCACGGTAAACGGGGCGATAATCAAGAGAGCAAAGAGAGTAAAGCTGCTGCGGCGGTTAACCCTCACGAGAAAACTATTTATGTGCTGGTTAGGGGACAGCGCGGCAAAATTGAACAGCGCACAGTGATTATTGGCATTACTGACAACTCAAATACGGAAGTAGTTTCCGGTGATTTACAGGAGGGCGAGCGCGTGGTTACCGGTTCCACCGAAGTTGAAAAAAGCAAAGCTAACGCACGTTCCCGCCGCCGCCGCGGGCCAGGGCCTTTCTAAATATGGGATGGATAATGATCGTCCGCATCGCGTGGCGGGCACTGCTGAGAAATAAAACGCGCTCTTTCCTGACCATGCTGGGCATCATCATCGGTGTCGCAGCGGTCATTACCATGCTTGCTCTGGGCACTGGTGCTCAGAGCAAGGTGACATCTAGCATCGCTAGTATGGGGACTAACACTATCACCGTTTCGGCGGGTTCAGTAACTAAAGGCGGTGTGCGCACAGGTGCGTTTGGCAGTACAGCGCTTACCGTGGATGACTGTATAGCTCTAAAGGAAGGTGTAAGCGAACTAACGGCTGTATCCCCGTTTACCCAAAATACTGCTCAGGTCATTTATCAGGAGCAGAACTGGGCGACGGCTATCGTGGGCATAAGCCCAGATTATCAGTCCATTAAAAACTGGGTGGTGACTAATGGCCGTTTTATTACCGACGAGGATGTGCGCGGCTGTCAGAAGGTTTGTGTTCTGGGTGATACTGTAGTTAAGGAGCTATTTGCTAATACCGATCCTATAGGCCAGAGTGTGCGCGTTGGCCGTACACCTATGAAAGTTGTAGGCGTACTGCAGGCCAAGGGTGAGGCGTCGTTTGGTCCCAGTCAGGACGATACGGTGCTGGTCCCTTATACTACGGCGATGCGCCGTTTGTTTAATATCACTAATGTGCGCAATATTCAGTGCTCTGCAGTATCTGAGGCTAAAGTTGATGTTGCTGTGAACGCCATAAGCGATATTCTGCGCCAGCGGCATCGTTTGTCGGAAAAAGATGACGATGATTTTACAGTGCGCACGCAGGCTGAGCTAGCGCAGATGATGTCAGAATCAACTCAGACATTTACCTATTTGCTGGGCGGTATCGCTTCTGTATCGCTGATGGTCGGAGGTATAGGCATTATGAACATAATGCTAGTCTCTGTGACGGAACGCATCCGCGAGATCGGCATCCGTATGGCTTTAGGTGCCAGAGCCAGCGATATTTTGCGCCAATTTTTAGTGGAGGCTATGATGCTGAGCGTTATGGGCGGGGCCATAGGTGTGGCCTGTGCCTGGGGCATGACTATCGCCGGTTCGCGCATGTTCCAGATGACGATGACGATATCTTCGTCTTCAGTAATGCTGGCCTTCCTGTTCTCTGCTGGCGTAGGTGTCTTCTTTGGGCTGTACCCAGCTGTTTCTGCCTCGCAGATGGATCCTATTGACGCTTTGCGGCACGAATAATAGTTAGAAAGATTTGCGCTTATTTATCGCGAATAGCCGCGCTGTAGCGAATGATAAGCAAACTTATTTTAGGAGGAAACCGTTATGGCTGAAGGACCTTTGATTCTTATTGTTGACGATGAGGAATCGATCCTGGATTCTGTAGCTTTTTCGTTAGGCTTCGTGTTAAAAGATGAGAACTGCCGTACGGTTACGGCTACTACTGGGGCCGAGGCTTTGCTTAAATATCAGCAGATGCGCCCCGATCTGATTATTTTGGATGTCATGCTGCCCGATGAATCAGGCATAGAAGTCTGCAAAAAGATTCGCGCTATGGGATCTGAGCCAATTCTGTTCCTCAGTGCCAAAGATCAGCTTGAAGATAAAGTATTGGGTCTGAATACTGGCGGTGATGATTATCTTCCCAAGCCTTTCAAATTTGAAGAACTTTTGGCCAGAGTAAAGGCGCTGCTGCGCCGTGCTGGAAGCAATTCTCGGATATTAACGTTTGCTGATATTACCTTAGACCCTGATACCCGCAAAGTTTTTAAAGAAGGACGCCCCGTCAATTTAACGTTAAGAGAGTACGAGCTTTTGGAAATGCTGATGAACAAGCCTCATCAGGTCTTTACCAGACAGCAGATTTTACAGCATTTATGGGGCTGGAGCGACGAGATCGATACCAATGTCGTTGAGGTTTATGTGTGTGCGCTGCGCAATAAACTGGATGACAATTCTCATACTCTGCTGCGCACGGTGCGCGGTGTGGGGTATGCTTTGGGCTAACCGCTATATGGCTGAATATTAGGGCTTTAAGATGCGCAGAATACCTATCCGCTGGCTGCTGACGTTTTCCATGGCTTTGGTAACGTGCTGCTCATTCATTATCGCGGGCAATCTGATTTTTTCGGCTTTTGCCCGGAATGTATGGATGGAATACACCCAATTTGTGGAGATGCAGCTCCACGATGTATTAGGGAACGAAACCGATTACAATTGGCAGGATAAAGGGCCTTTCGTTGTCGCCAGCACTGCGCATCGGCCTATTGAATTTCCCAGCAATTATGAGGGCGGTCCCGAAAATTTTGTGCGCTCCTTGAGCAAAAACGGCTACCAGGTGATCCTGTTTGACGATCAGCGCCGTATTTTAGCGCGTTATCCCTATAACTCTTCGTTAGAAATAATGCCACCTTCTTCAGTGTTTGAACTGCTGGAACTGCGTTTAAACGAATATGCTGCCGGTACCCATGTGCGGCCTATTCCTGATACGGATAGCAAGCGCCCAAGTTTTTTGCACGGTATGTTTTTTGGGCCAGTGGGTATCTTTAATATATTTGACGGTTTTCTGTACGGAAGGGGACAGCACAATTTTTTTGTCTTTATGCGAGGAGCTAAAGACAATTATGAACATAATAGTTTACCTGGCAGTCACGCCGATAGTTCCAATCCCCAGAACTTCGCTACGGAGCAGCGCAGTTTGCCTAATGGTGGGGGACGGGCATTGACTGTGAACAGCGAAGCTTCTGTGACTAAGCATCTCAATGCTGATGGTATCTCTATATTCTGTCCCCCGGATTTTATGAGGGTTACCTATGAAATACCCAATGACTGTCAGGTTTTTGTGGCACCGTTTGTGCGTCAGGGGCAATTAGTGGGGTTCGTGGAGGTTGTTTCTTCCTGGGCGGTCTCCAAGCGTATGCTTTATGAATTTGCAGCCCAGATCACCGTCATAGGCGGTTTGCTGTCGTTAATTGTAATTGCGGTATCTATTGCTGTTAACGACTGGCTATTTAAACCATTGGAAACTGTTGTGGAAACGGCGCGCCGCGTTTCAACAGGAGATTTATCGGCCCGTACAGGTCTGCAGCGTGGGCGCAATGAGTTTTATATGCTGGGCAGCAGTTTTGACAGCATGGTAGAAAGCTTAGAAGAGTCTTTTACCGAACAGCGCCGCTTTATAGGTGATGCTTCGCACGAACTGAAGACTCCTATAACTTCGCTTTTAGGAGTAGCTGAGGTCTTAGGCATTATTCGCCAGCAACTGGGGGATAACCCCCAGATGGATAAGTCTTTGGCGACGATGAAGCGCGAATTGGAGCGCATGACAGTACTGGTGCGCGATTTGTTGCTGCTGTCGCGCTCTTCTGAGCTGGCCATGAAGCTGAGCATGGACCCTATCAGCGTGCAGGAACTAATAGACGAAGCGTGTCAGGCGTCTTTGTGCGGAGTTATGAATCGCACGGTGGAGCGCAATTCCAGCGGAGATTTGTTTTTGTTGGGAGATATCCACTTATTGACGAGGGCGCTGCGCAATATTATCGACAATGCTTTGCGCTATACGCCCGCAGACAAGAAAGTCAGCGTCAATTTTGCTAAAATTGGTACTGAGGTGTGTATTGCCGTAGTCGATGAGGGATGCGGTATTAAAGCAGAGAATATTAAAGATTTAGGCAAACGCTTTTATCGCGTGGATTCTGGCAGAGCCAGGGTAAGCGGAGGGACTGGGCTGGGCCTAGCCATTACGCGCACTATTGTGGAACGCCACAAAGGGCGTTTGGATATCTCTAGTCAAGAAGGACAGGGAACTACGGTAAAGATATATTTGCCTTTGCCAAATGCTCAGCAGCTGGGTGAGGATGTCTCTACGAAATAGCATGGCAAATAGATAGCATGGCAAATGGCCCATGGGACACCGCATAGCTGCACTATTCTATGGGCCATTTTGTTTTGGCGGTATCAGCTTATCGAGGCTACGTGAAATTTTTTAGCGGTTACGGCTTGTGTCAGTTGCTCATTGCTGACATCTGCAGTGCAGACGACTACGGCTGTCCCTGCGCTTTGACTGACTTGGGCCTCCTGTACCCCTGGGATTGCTTCCAGAGCCTTTTTTACTTTGGATTCACAGTGAGAGCACATCATACCCTCTATTTTTAGTGTTTTTTGCATAGTATCACTCCGTTATATATGTTGTTGAGTTAGTTGTCAGCTTATACGAACTATTTGACTCCCCTTAAAGATTCCCCCTAAAGA
>JAUNIO010000051.1 GCA_030535355.1 bacterium
TTAACGACATTGGGCCTTAACTCAATGACATTGGTATAATAATATAATATTTGGCTGGCGCTTTCAGACTGTAGAATCATGGCTTTAACGTTTATGGATAGGGGCTGATGCTTATGCTGGAGTTAATTAAAGATATTGGCTATGTGCTTGTCTGTTCGGCTAATACTAATGATGTCCATATGCTGCGCGGGCTGCTTTCTGGCAATAATTATAGCGTGCAGTCCTGCACGAGCTTTTATGCGCTGATGTCGCAGATACAGCGGCAGATACCGCGTATTCTTGTTCTGGATGAAACTGTCTCTATCGAAAATGTCACAGAGATATGCAGCCTGCGCGACAGCGATGCTTATCTGTCCGCTATGCAGATTATCGGCATCGTGCCGATAATGAACGTTGAATATGAAAGTGCGCTGTTCAAGTGCGGTATAGATGATGTTATTTACAGCCCGATGAGCAGCGACCAGGTGGTGAACCGCGTCAATGCTTCATTTGAGCGCAGCGTTTTTTTGGAAGAGCGCGAAGGATTTGAAAAACTGCTGTTTTCGCTGACTTCAGCTTACTATGCCCGCGAGACGAGCAGCGCCGGCCATCCCGAACGAGTGGCCAATAATGCGCGGCGTCTGGGCAAACGCTTGGGTATGTCGGAACAAGAGCAGACTATCCTGTATAAGGGCGGTATGCTGCACGACATCGGCATGATAAAAATCCCGCGCAATTTGGTGCACAAGAGTGGGGCATTCAGCAATAATGAGTATGAGATCGTTAAGACGCATACGATTTGGGGAGAGCGTCTTTGCCGCCCGCTGCGCACTTTAGAAAAAGTTTTGCCCTTGGTGCGCCACCACCACGAAAGGATGAACGGCTCCGGCTACCCCGACGGGCTTAAAGGCGAAGAAATTCCCGAAGCTGTGCGCATTATGGCGATTTGTGAAGTTTATGATGCATTAATCAGCGAGCGCCCGCACCGTCCTGGGCTTAGTGAAGAGGAAGCTATTGATTGCCTGTCTGCTCAGGCTAAAAATGGGTTATTGGACCGGGATTTTGTAGAAATATTTATTAAAATGCTAGATGAAGATGAACAAAGCGAAGCAGATGACTGAGGAAAGATACTTTGATAGCAAGCAGACGTGCTACGGCAAAGAGGGTTAGCCAGCCGCAATTTGTTTCTGGCTAACCCCGAGTGTCTGCAAATCATTTACAGTGCTTTGGCCACTTCGTTTTCTATTAAGGCCGTTCTGTCGTAGGCTTCCATGGCTAAACGTTCAATCTCTTTGGTCAGCTCAGGGGATTCGCTGGCTACGACGTGAAACCACTTGCCATCTCCGCTGGGGCGGGAAGGATAGGCTAACCAGCGGCGGCCATTTTTTTCCATAAGGCGGGCACCGTGGATGACCAGAGGGCCCACTCTAAAGGTTACCGAGGCTTTGCCATATCCTTCACCGGAAAATTTCACAATTTGGCGAATTTCAATATCTTCTATCATAATTTTTCTCCTTAATGAATTAATAGTATTTAGCCAATAATATTTAGTTAGCGATCAGCCAACATGTGAACTATCTATTTCCCTAAAGGATGGGAGGGGGAGATGTCGCGGCTGCGACAGAGGGGGTGCCCAAGACTGTTGGGTATGTGATTTAGGCATTAAAATGCGGGGATAAACTCGGGGACGCTGTCATTTAAGACGGCCGTATCGTAAGCGCGGCTGCACAGTTCTTCTAGCTGTTTTTTAACTTCGTATGAACTCAGAGATACCAAGTTAAACCAATTGCCATTGCCCATTTTTTTAGAGGGCATGGCCAGCCAGCGGCGTCCTTCGGTCTCCATTAGGCGTGCGTTGCGCACGATGAGGGAGCCGATACGGAACGTTATAGAGGCTAGGGCTGGGCCTGTGCCGGTGAATTTAATGATTTGGCGGATTTCGATATCGTTAAACATAGCTGCGGTCTCCTTTTTTAATGTATATTTTGTGTGCTGCTGCCCTGGGCAGGCAGCAGTCTTGCCTATATTATAGAAGACCTATATGGACCGCAATTTTGCCAAAACATGTAATAAAGATGAAATTATTATTTCTAAATTATTAACTATGTTGCCGTTTTGTTTTAAGATTTATGCTGCAGGCCTTAATCTCAGAGCCAGAACGCATCTTGTATATGTGCAATTTATGCTTAGCGATCATTATACGCGGGCATGAACGTGGCCCAAAACGTAAAATAAGCCGCCAGCGCAGGCGTTGTTCTGTGCTAACGGCTAGGAGTCTGACTGCGTATGCCGGTGAATGGGCAGACGCCTAGGCTGTAATTCGTCCGGCAAAGGTGAGTTCCGGAGCGGAGGACGCCTCTATGGGCACATCTCTGGGCGCTTTAAACTATCGCTGATCTCATGACGTCAGCGGTCGGGGAATCTATGGAACAGCGATAGTGGCTGACCATTGCGGGTTATTTCTATATCGATCTGGGGGGCGTCGCGCATGGTCAGCACGGCATTGTAAATATCCTCGACTCCGAGTACGTTTTTGCTGTTAATGCGCAATACGACGTCACCGCTTTTCATACCCAATTTAGCGAGGGCATTATCGGGATTGCGAAACTCTACTTGGATGCCGCGCCCGTTTTCTACTTCGCTGCCGCGGATATCAGCTAAGAGAGCGGCACCTTTGCGAGTAAACTCGTCCAGCTCTTCGCGGGTTAATTCGTTAGCTTCAGGCGAAATATTTACGCCTTCTGTGAAATCTGCTTCAGTAATGTTATATACCGCATCGGTGCTGACGTTGCTGGTGGTACTGCCCGAGGTCTCTTGGGCTTCGGGTAAGCTGACTGGCTGAGGAGGCAAAGGAACCTCATTAGGAGGGGGGAGTACGGGAGGATAATTGCCCACCGCTGCAGCAGGGGTGGCGTTGCCATCTGAAATCGCGGAAGCAGAAACTGCCGATGCAGAACTCGCGGAGGAAGCCGGCGTATTGATATGCACTTGGCTGCGCTGGCCCTGACGGTTTAAAGTAACTCTGTCGGCCTGAATATCTTCAATATGATAATCGCCCACATTGTCGCCCTGGCCTACTGTGTAAGTATTGCCTCCGTATTCCAGCACAGCAATACCTGCTGAATCGCCCAGCATAATCCCCTGCAATGTCATATCGCGATTCTCCTTGAAGTTCTCAGAACTATGGGCGGCTGGGGGGGGACTTGCGGCCTGAGCAGCTGGACTGCCATTCGTCTCTAAAGCGGTGGTAAGGTTCGCTTGGGAGGGGGGGGCTGATAGCTCTGCAGCAGCTGCTGAAGAGCTGCTGTCCTCAGAAGATGATGACGGAATCGCTTCTGCAGGCTGACTACTTTTGGCAGCCGCCGCTGGCGAAGCAGATGGAGCGATTGTGCCTTTCGCTCTGCCTGAAGACAGCTCATAAGCTTGGCGTTCTTCTGCGCTGGGAGGAGCGAGATCGGCATGAGAAGCTAGATCGCCGACAGGCTCGGTGCTGCGGTAATCTATCAGCAATCCCAGTATATCTGCTCCAAGCAGGCCGCAGGACAACACCAGGACTGCAAAAACGGCAGCCATCCATTTGGGCTGTTCCTTAAGAAAATTTGGCATAATCGTTTCTAAAAAGTCTGTTTCAATATCATTTAGATAATATGTAGTTAGCAATTAGCTAACTTGCGAACTGTTTAACTCCAGTAGTAAAATAACTTAATAAATTTGACAAAGAATATTGTTAACCCTTTTATGGGCAGATAAACAGCTTAGTTTGGGGCTCTTAGAAGGAAGCTCAGTTAAAGCAGGGAAAGACACATTTTATGCGTTTGAAAAATATCTGTGTTTTATCCGTATTTGCTTGTTCGTTGTTGATTTCTCCGAGCTGGGCCCGTCCTGTAGATGCTTTTGGCGAGGTGCCTGAATCTGAGCCGTTTATGCTGGCCAGTGCCGATAGCAGAGCGCTTCGGGCGAATAAAGAAAAAAAAGCTTTGGGAGTCGCGCCTCACGAAGTCGCTGGCAATGTCGCAGATATTCGCATGGCTTCGCAATGGATGGCAGCGGCTTATCAAATTCCCGCCCGTGTGCCCGAAGAAATGCTTTTAGCGGGGCATAGCTACGGCGATGTCTTAGTGGCCCTCAATTTAATGGACTATGGCGCTTCTCTCAATCAAGTGCTGGAAAAACGCCGTTATAAACGCTGGCCAGATGTAGCTGAATCCGTTGGTATAGGAGTCAGTGAATTGCCTGGCGTCATTCAGGCGGTTATGGTCAAGAAATACAGCGATGAGCAGCCCCAGCCGCTGCGCTTTTATCCCGATGTGCGCTCTGGCTTGAGCGAGCGCTTGCGCTTGCCGTTTGCGGCTCCAACTATCCCGGACTCTGTGGCGGTGGTGCAATTCCGCCTCAGCCCAGAGGAAGTTCAGGATGTGCGTCAGGTGCTGGCCCATCCCAACGAAGCTACTCCGGAAATGCTGTTAAAGTCAGCGGGGCGCTCTTTGGTCGTAGCCGATTGGCTCATTGCGGCTACACTGGCAAAATATAACCCTAATCCGTTGGAAACAATGCTGATGATGCGCACGGGAGAAGTCGTAGAATGGGGCGATATAGCCAGTACTTTCAGCATCGATCCGCGCATTTTTGTGACCGGTTCTTTGGCACCTGCTTACGCTGTGCTCACGGGAACTTATCAGAACGCGGTAGTTCCCTCTTTGAAGCGCCCGTATTATCCAGAAAATGCCAGTGATATTTACGATTTAAGCAAAATCGAAGGCGAACAGCGCGAAGCTCTGCGCTGGCTGATGAGCCTGTACTATAAGGAAAATACTGCCGAACGCGATTTGCTTTCTGCGCAAGGATATAATTTGCGCGACGAAGCTTTGTGTTTGGCCATTTCCCGTTTAGCCCAGCTCGATGTTCAGGAAGTGATCCGGCGTCACAGCGAAGGGCGTTCCTGGGCGCAGATGGTCAGCGATTACAGTTTGGACTTAACCGGCGAGGATATATTTAAGGCAGTATGCGGCATATCCTAAAGAGTGTGAGGCGTTCCCAGGGCAGGCGTTCCCAGGGCTTTTCCTTAATGGAAGTGCTGGTATCTATGGCACTGGGGTCTTTAGTCGTAGGCATCGTTTTGTCTGATGTGAGCAGCAATGTGGTGCGTTTAGCTAGAGTCGAACCCAATTATCGGGCCATGATTATCGCCGATACGGTACTGGAGCGGGCTATGTCAGAGCATTCAACCAGTTCTGTGAGCGGCGAGGAAAACGGCTTCCCTTATCAGATTGAGGCAGGCTCTGTGGCCGCAGATTCGCGGGTCATGGAACTAAAAGCTACGGTTACGGCTAGCAATGGCCGTCCCATAAGCCTAGCTGTCTATCGCCTGCGCAGTATTATGGATTCGGATAGCTAGGTTTGATGATGTTGGGGAAAACTGCAGGGAGCGCCGTTCTGAAGCGCAGCAGCACGCAGGCAGCCTACACTCTTTTAGAGCTGTTAGTAGCTATGGGCTTAGCGGTTATGACGATTTCCATGCTGTCCTATTCAACTTTGCGCATCAGCGCCACGGTGCGCATGTCGGAAAGCCGTTTCGAGCGCAAATCTAAAATGATCGCTGCTGCGGAACAAATGCGCTGGCAGCTGCGCTGTCTATATACAGGCAGTTTCAAAGAGGATGCAGAGCGCCCTAACAGCCATTTGTATCCTGGGACCATCAAATACCAGCTTTATGGCAAGCGCGGCAGTACGGCGGATAGCGATATCCTTATTTTTAATACTACCTTTATTCCTAAAGCCAGCGGTACAGTTGAAGTCGGCTATTGTATTCTCACCGATGAAACCGGAAAGCGATATTTAGCTTACCGCCAATTCCCTTGGGTGGACTATCAGGGACTGCACGACTATATAGAATTCGCTGAGGCCCCTTGGAAGGTGTGCAGCTACGATATCGTGGGCATGAATTTGGAGTATTCGCATGATAGCAAAATTTGGCAGCAGGAATGGACAGAGCAGACCGCTCCCCAGTGGGTGCGCGTAACTTTAATACCCAATGAAGGCGAACCTTTTGTCATCCAAGTAGCTCCGGCTGTTATGTCAGAGCGCTGGCGGTAACTGGCGGTAACTGGTAGGAAAGGACGTCCATTATGATTCTCATGATGGTAATCGGCACCATTATTTTTGCTCTGACTTTATCTGCGCGTATGACGCAGCTGGGCATAGAGACGCAGCGCTTGATGAATTATACGCAGAATCGGGAAAATAATTATTTGATGGCCCGCTCTGCCTTAGAAATCGGTATTAATCTTTTGCGCAATGACAGCGGTGACACCGATAGCCTTCAGGATTATTGGGCTAAAGGCGAAATTACTCTGCAATGGGAAGGGCGTCCGGTAAGCTTGCGCATAGTCGACGAAGAGAGCAAATTTCCCCTTTCGTACATGCAGAATAATCCTGATGATTGCTCTTATTTAGAGGCAGCGCTGACGCGTTTTATGGAAATGGGCGGAGTTGCGTCCGGGCCTGCGGCTGTCGACCAGTTCTTAGACTGGGTCGATCCCGATGGGGCGCGGCGTGCTCAGGGTGCCGAAGAGGCCGATTATTCCGACAGCCGCAAATTTAAGGACGGGCCCTGTCATTCTTTGTATGAAGTTACCGCGCTGCCGGCTTGGCAGGAACTTCCGCATCTTCGTTCACCGCGGAAAGAGTTTTCCTGGGAGGATAGCGGCTTAGGTATCGGCGGGGCACCAGTAGGACAGTCGGCAGCTACCCCAGCCGCTGCCCAGAGCGCTTCTGACGGCAAAGGAACAGCTGAATTCGGCGGCAGCAGTTTTGGCAACAGCGTGCCGGACGCGCAGACGCTGGGGGCTGCTGAGACGTCGCCGTGGGGGGAGTGGATGAGCGTTTATTCCTGCGGCAAGGTCAATATTAATACAGCCCCGGTAGAAGTGCTCCGCAGCTTAGACGAAAAGATGACGGAAACTGTTGTCAATGAAATAGACAGCATGCGGCGTTCCAGCGCTTTTAAGGATATCAATGACCTGCGCAATGTTACCGGATTTGATGAGGATTTGCGCCACCGGGTGAGCAATTATCTTTGTGTAAAGAGTCAGACTTTTGAAGTTCGCGCCGTGGTGCGCAGTGTGCCCGGTACGGTCAAACTTACCGCTATTGTGGAGCGCAGCGGCAACCAGGTCAAGGTGCTGCGCTGGGAAGTCAATTAGCAGTTAATTAGCAGGATGTAAACTTAAATAAGGGAAATACAAAAGTTAACTAATTCGGTTTTCTACGTTTATTTTTACGCTTATGTAGAATATGTTAAGTAGAATATGGAAAGGAAGTCCTGCTATGAAACAATTTGCCGGGAAAGCCCGTTCGCTTTCCACAACGGTGCTGCTGGCACTGGTCTTTGCTTTGGGCCTGACGCTAAGCGGCTGTTCCCACGATGATGACGAGGCACCAGTTGAAACTAGCTATGCTACTTTGGTTGTGAAACACACCTTAGCTTATGAGCGCTCTTTGGGCAACGATGTCGAGCACCTGATTATCAGCGGGTATGACAGTGCCGGAGCGCTGACTTTTGAACCTAAGGAGTTCTCCAGAACAACTTCTTATTCTATTCAGGTGCCGGTTTCCACTGCGTCGGTGCGCCTCATATATAAAGATAATGCTGAAAATAAGGTTGGTCTTTATGCGCAGGCTGTAACTTTGCAGAAGGGCAGCGAATATGTCATTTCCGATCCCGCTTGGCAGGATATGGATGCGCAGAATTTCCTGACAGAACTGACTATTTCTCCTGAAGATGCCGTGGTCGAGAGCGGTAACTATCTCCATCTCGAAGCTATGGGCACTTTCGCATCTGGCGGCAGCACTTTTGTGCAGACCGTCACTGACGATGCCGATTGGTCGGCAGCTGAAGGCGATTCTTTGCTGTCCAGTAAAGGCAAAGGGTCTTACCTGGCGTCTTCGTCTTCCTTCGGTGAGACCGAAGCTCAGGCCGCTTATGCCGGCGTGAGCGCCTCTAACGCGGTTACAGTTTTGGGTGAAGATATTTATACTTATAAGAACATACTTCCTGAGGAGTATACCGAATATACTTATATCGTTCCCATGTGCCTAGACGATGCGGCTCACGTGCAATCTCAATACGCTTCTCAGTACAATTTTGCCCCGATGGCCATACGCCTTCCCTTCTACGTAGACGGCGAGAATCTCCAGATCACTTTTAGCGATGACAGCGTAGCCGAATCTGAGATCGTCAGCGAAGGCGAATCCAGTTCTACGCAATGGCTGCTCTTCCATCCCAAGAGCGTGGGGAAAACTTTGGTTAAAATAGCCAGCGTCACGGGAGAAGGCGAGGAAGCTTCTGAAGAGTTATTGGCTTATCTCTCTTTGGAAACAACCGATGCTAAATTAAACGCTCTGCTGAATGAAAAAATCAGTACGGAAAAATATCGTTTGCCCTTAGAATTGGAAGTGCCGCGCAATGGCATTTTCAGAGCTGAAATCTACGGTGTTTTCCAAGATGCTTCCGGCCGCAGCATATATGCGGACGTTACCGGTGCCTGTGCGCATGAGTTTACCTTTGTCTCCGGCAAGCCGGTAAGCTTTACTTTCGCGGGCAACAGCTATAATGCAGGCGATAAGACAGTCATCATCCGCACTGCATTTTCCAATGATGCTTCTGCTTTAGAAGAAGGCGATATGAGCGTATATACTTATACGCTGACCGCTCCTAAGGGCGTAGATATTTACACAGACCTGGACGAACTGCCTTACGGCAAGTCCTGGAACATGCAGGTTAGCGTTGTGGAAAATGTGGAGTAATCGCTTAGAAAGGATGAAAGTATGAACTACCGCTGCAAAATTGCGCTGTTTTTCTTAACTGTTCTGACGCTGTTCGCGGTGCTGACAGTAGGTTGCTCGCACAATAATTCCAATGATAATATCGTTTCTTATGGTAAGATTAGAATGCACTATGAAAATCTTCCCGATGATGTAGAAACGGTATATTTCTCCTTGTTTACGCCTGCTGGTACCTGTATATGGGGACCGAGGCAGGCCATTATCGACGAGCATCCTGATTATGTTTCTCTGTACCAGGTCCCGGTGAGATGCACTTCTCTGGCTATGGCTTGCTATGACGCCGATGCCAAGAAAGTCAAATATTTTTATTCTACCCCTGTGACGATCGTGGCCGGAGAAACTTTGGACCTTGAAAATCCTGAAATCCAGGATGTCGATAAGGTCTCTTTGCTGAGTTACAATGTTGAGCACGATCTGCGCGCCCACACCGGTGATACTATCGGCTTGCAGGCCATGGCGGTGATGGGTACGGCGGACGCTAATTATTATCAGGATTTGACAGAGTATGCTACCTGGAGCGTCAATAAAGAATCCCGTTTGGCCACTACTGACGCCGCAGGCAACAATATCACTTCTAAAGGCGTCTATCGCTGCTTAAATACTGCCGATGACAGCGTAGAAGTCTCCGCTGCATTTGGCTCTTATAGCGATTATGCTAACGTAGATATTACCAACGCCACCATAACCAGCGCGGAATTATACTCCGATGTTATGGAGGTGGCGCTTGCCGATATCAGCGGTAAGATTTCTTCTACTCTGCCTTTGCCGACTGGAGCTGATATAGTTCCCGTTATGTTTGTAGCTACATGGTCTGATGGCAAGACTAGTCTTCTCAATACCTCTGCTTCTTGGGAAAACGATGACTATGTTGGCTACATCGCTGCCAATCGCGGGCGTTTGGTGGGCATCGGCAATAAAGAAGACCGTGAAGAAAAAGTTGAAAGCGTAAAAATAGTTGCTAAATATGTAAGCAACTCTAAGGAATTCAGCGATACTGCTAATGTTACCGTGGTTGATGCTGATTTGACTGGCTTAGCGCTGAACAGTGACAGCTTTGCATGTGACATTGGCGATGAAGTTCCCGTCGCTGTGATGGGTACTTACGGCAGCCAAGGCATCAAAGTGCTGCTGCCCGCTTACGCTTATAAATGGAGCAGCGATGACGAAGCTATTGTGGCCGTTTCAGATGTGGAACAGCCTTTGGCTATGTCGGAAGGTATCGCCAAATTAACGGCTACGAGCGCTATTAAGAGCGCTTATAAAACTTCCTGTGAAGTAACAGTTGTGCCCGCGCCAGCCGATGAAGGCGCTGATGAAACTGAGACAGACGGAGATGAGGCAGCCGCTGAATAAGCTGTAAATATCTGCCCGTTTCGCGCTGTCGCGTTGCAAAATAGCTCTGCTATACCCAGCAGAGCTATTTTGTTACTTACTATCAACTAATGAATACGCTTTAACATCGGCACATTATGACTCCCTTATGACTCCCCCTAAAGGATGGGAGGGGGAGAAGTCGCGACTGCGACAGAGGGGGTGCCCAAGACTGTTGGGGAATCGAGGTGTAGCTTGTGTTATGCTCTAGCTTTTACGCAGGCATGAACGTGTCGCAAAGCGCAGCAACAAGCATATTTGACAGTTACGTTAAAGAAGTACTTTAACCAGATTTAGAAGGTAGAGTTTAACGCTTAGCAAAGTTTCTCCGTATGAAAAGTATGGCTTGGGCCCGTTTACTGCTGGGCATGGGCGGTCTGCTGCTGCTGACTGCGCCGTTTTTACCTTATACTACAGTAACCGTTGGGGTGTGGAGCTTTGCGCTGCGGGGAATTTTTCTCTCCGGTGTAGGGCTGATCATTTGCGGTTCTCTGATCATCGGCCAAGCTGCCTGGGGAAGGGGCAGTTTGCTGTGCTCATGGATAGCTCTATTTATTGCGAGTTTATCGCTGCAGCACGATGTGCGCATTTGCCTCAAAGATATAGGGCTGGCTTTGGGAAAAGTCCAGCTGGCTTTCAGCAGCATTAATCAGATCTTGATCGGCTTTGGCCTGCCGCCGCTGCATTTTGTGGAAGCGCAGCAAATCAGCCACCGACAGCTCGAAGCCGGCGTTTATTGGGCTGGTTTGGGCATTTTTCTGGCTGTGGCTGGCACTATTGTATGGCTGGCTGTGCAGGGCAGAAAAGCGGTGTGGGCTGCGGCTCAGCATTGTGCCTGTGGCAGGATTCTGCGCGATAAATACAGATACTGTCCCAATTGCGGAGAATTGATAAAAATGTCCTCTGATGTCTGCCGCGAATGCGGGGCTCATTGTGAAGAAGATTGGCACTACTGCGCGATATGCGGAGCCGCGCGGCAGCAATAAATTAAACGAGCGTTCAGCGGCAATTTAAGGCGCTAAATTGTCAAGAGTTTCTACGCACTAGAACTGTTTTGTTCAAGTTAGCTCTAGCGCATGTTGGGCAGCCTGCAGCAGACTATTGATAGAGATACCGTGATCCTCGGGATCGCATTCCAAAAAATCTTGGTCTAAACCAACTTTTATAAATTGGCGTATCTGGCTGGACATTCCGGAAGCGGTTATGATGTCAGCTATCTTACTCCCTAAACCGCCTCTTATGGAATGATCTTCAACGGTGATAATGCGCTGAGCAGACAAAGCTTCGCTGAGCAGAGTTCTATCGAGTGGCTGCAGGAAACGCATATCGTAAACACCAGCTTGGAACCCCCAGGAGCGCAGAGTTTCTATGGCTAGGAGAGCTACGTTGACGTGGGGCCCTAGACAGATAAAGGCTAGGTCTTGGCCTTGACGCAGGCAGCGTCCCTCTCCGATATTCAGAGGCGGGGTTTGATAAGTAGAAGGAACGCTGAGAGCCGGGACTGTCATCAGTTTCACAGCGCTTAAGCCTGGCCAGCGCAATAGAGCGGCAGTTAGCGCGCGCGCCTCCTCTTCGTCAGCGGGTTCAGCTAAAACCAGATCGGGCATAGAACTGAGCAGAGCTAAATCGTGCAGCTTAGCCAGAGGCTGCCGTTTGCCGGTGCTGGTATAGAAGCTGCAGCAGCCGTCGAGAATAATAAATGTTACTGGGCAGCCTTCAAGGCCCATTAACTCAGGCAGTAGCAGTGGAATACTGACTGAAGGCAAAAAGACCACAGGATGACAGTGCTGACTGACTAAGCCAGCGATTTGCCAAGCTAAGCCGCTGATCGAACAATATTGCAGGCGCTGGCCTAATTTGAGCAGAGGGCCGGGGTGGACGCTGCGCGTCCATAAAGCGACGGCTGAAGGGGTGCTCAGCAACTCATTGGCAATGCGCAGCAGGGCTGCAGCCTCCAGTCCAGGCAGCTCTTTGGCTGGGAAATTATACGGGCCTGGTGAAAAATTGTTCCAGCTGAACTGAGAACCAAATAGTGTGCTGGGTGGGGTGGAGGCGTTAGAGCCTATGAGATGGGCTAAGCGCACACTTCCTTTGTTGTTTAGACAGCTGTGTAAACATTGACTGATAGAACTGAGCAGATGGCATTCTGCCGGCTCTGAGCAATAAATTCCCAGAGAAGCCGCGTAATCGCTTAATCCGTGTTCATGATGGTGAGCTGCAGAGGATAGATATTTTTGCTGCTCATCCATGAGAATAACCAGCAGAGGCCAGCCTTGGCGCTGCACTTGGTGTAAGCTGTCCCAAAATTTGGGAGGGCATTCATTAACTACAATGGTTAGTGCAAGGGCTGAGGGGCCGTCCGCCTGGTCTTTAGAGAGAGCGTAATGGGCTCTTTGCCAGCCAATAGCCAAATGCAGCAGCTCGTTAGAATTATGCGCCCAAGAAGACAGAACAGCTAAGTCTTCATTATACGCAGTGGTCATGCGGTAATGCTCTTGGCCAAATGGGCCTGCCCAGGCCACGCAGTCTAGGCCGAGGGCTGTGATAGCCTGGGAGAGCATGATGTTAGCGACGCTGTTAACTGGGGCGCTCATTGGCAATTATGACTGGCGGTCCAGCAGGTAGTTCGCCAGGGCGCGCAGAGGTTCTGCGGAATCTCCGAACTGGCTGATGCAGGCTAGGGCGCGTTCGGTAGCTTCGGCAGCCATGCGGCGGGAATCTTCCATGCCGTACAGTCCGGGGAAGCTGATGGGGTCGGGGTCATCCTCGTAATCGAGAATATCGTCGGTTATTTGGAATACCAGTCCCACTAATTCGGCATATTCGGTGATGGCCTGCAGCTGGTCTTCATTGGCACCTGCAATTATAGCGCCGACGCGGGCTGCGCCGCGGATGAGGGCACCGGTTTTGGCGCGGTGTACTGCTAGCAGGCTGTCTTTGGTTGCTCCGTGATGCTGGGCGTCCATATCCAAAATCTGGCCTCCGACCATGCCGGGGTGGCCTGAAGCATAGGCCAGTTCTCTTATAACGCGCACGGTGGCTTCGGCGCTAACTTTTTGCGCCGATTGGGCGGCGACTTCGAAGGCATAAATAGACAGGCCGTCGCCAGCCAAAAGCGCAGTGTCTTCGCCGAAAGCTACGTGGCAGGTCGGTTTGCCGCGCCGCTCTACATCGTTATCCATGCAGGGCAAATCATCGTGTACGAGGGAAAAACAGTGAATCAGCTCAAAAGAGCAGGCGGCTGGCATAGCCAGGGCGCGGTCGCAGCCCAAGGCTTCGCAGGCGGCTAGGGCTAAAATAGGGCGAAAGCGTTTCCCGCCTGGAAAGACGCTGTAACGCATTACTTCGCCTAGATTGCCCATGTAATCGCCGTCTTCGGGCAAGTACGTTTCCAGGGCGGCATTGACTTCGTCGGCGCGCGATTTTAGATATGATTTTAGATCAAACATTATTATAAGTTCTCGCTTTCGGCATTATCGCTTTAGGGCCCATGTCATTCTGGGCACTCCTCTGTCACAAAAGAAACTACAGCGTGTCACTGCGCATAGTTTCGGTGATTATGCGCACTTGCTCATCAACTGCGGCTAACTGCTGCTCGCATCGGATGGCCAGTTGGCTGGCGTCCTTAAAAGCTTGCAGCGATTCTTCCAGGGTTAAATTGCCGGTTTCCAATTTGGTAACCAAGTCTTTTAAGTTTTGCAGCGAGGTCTCGAAATTGGCCAGCGTAGCCAGAGAATTGCCAGACTGTTCTTCTGGGCTGATTGTCGCCGTAGTTTCGCTCATATTGCCTCCTTAAATTGAATTTATTTCTGGTTTTCTGAAGATTCGCTAATGTTGGTTATTTTTTCTACGTGCACGGCGGCTTGGCCGTCACTAAAATTTACTGTTAAGCTTTGTCCTGAGGTTATTTGCCGAATGGAGCTGATCACTGCTCCCTGCGAATCGCTGATCAGAGCATAGCCTTTTTTAAGGGAGTGATGGGGATCGAGGACCTGGAGCTGGCGCTGATATTGTTCGATCAGAATCTGCTGTCCAGATAGAATATCTAAGATGGCCGTCTCAGCGCGGCAGCGCCAAGTGGCGGTCTCTTGACGGCAGCTATTAATACGTTCTTGCAGGGCTGACCAGCCAGGCCTGGCCTGAATTATTTCTAACTGATGGTACCATCTCTGTACTAGATGCTGGCTAATTTGCTGCAAGCGGGTATGCAGCGTATTCAAAAACAGTGTGTCTTGAGCGATGCGCTGCTGGGGGCTGACTATTTGGCAGCGCTGGCGCAGGACTTGGAGAGCCTGGTGCTGCATTTGCCAAAAATGCTGCAATTGGCTCTTAACCTGCCTATAATGCTGGCGGACTTCGTTGAGCAGCTGCTCGCGAGAGGGCAGGATAACTTCAGCGGCGTTGGTGGGGGTGGAAGCCACTTTGTCGGCAGCCAAATCGCATAGAGAATGATCTCCGTCGTGGCCGATAGCGGTGACGATGGGCTTAGGGCATGACGCGACTGCTCTAACTAAATTTTCATCGTTAAAGGCCATTAAATCTTCGCGGGAACCTCCGCCGCGCCCTAAAATTATGGCATCAATTTCCGGCATATTCTCTAAACGGCGTAGGGCTTCTATCATAGAGGCAGAAGCGTTTGTCCCCTGGACTAGGGCTGGGGCTAACCACAATTTAACGTGCGGAGCGCGTTCGCGGAAGATTTTTTTTATATCGCCAAAGGCCATGCCGTTTTCGGATGTCACTAGACCTATGATGCGAGGAAAGACGGGCAGGGGGCGCTTGCGCTCATCATCAAAGAGATGTTCACTGCGCAGTTTTTCTTTTAGGCGTTCTAGCTGTACCAAAAGCTCACCCTGTCCGTCGCGGGAAAAGCGCTCCGCTTTTAGATACAGCTCTCCGTATGGCCCATAGGTCATGATGCTGCCATACACGAGGAGGCGCTCTCCTTCTTGGGGAAGGCGTCCGTAACGGCGGAGACTGTAATAGAATAATTTGCAGTGCAGGGTGCTTTGCTGGTCTTTTAAATTGAAAAATAGATGATTGCTGCTGCTTAGTTTGGGAGCTGATACCTCGCCGATTACGCATATTTGTCTAGTCCACTGGGTTTGGGCGAGGAGATCGCCCAGCTGCTTAAACAGCTGGGTTACCTGCAACGGTGCGTTCTGGGCAACAGTGCCGCTTAGCGTGTCCTTTTGCGGATAGTCGGAAAACTGTAAACTGAGCTGCATACCAGCAGATTCTGGCAGTAATAATTTTTATCCTTGTATTGGGGTGGCGCTGCTGCAAAAACCTGCGGGCCTTAGCTTGCCGTATTGCTGAGTATTGCCGGAGGTTTGTTATGGAAGCTCTGGAGCAAGCAGTGTTTTCCTAAAATAGCGATATTGATAATAATGATATTGATGATAGGGAGAATGATACGCTCTGGAGTCGGCGCACTTGGCAGGAAAAGAGAAAGATTTTGTTATATTATTTAGAAAGCTATTTTAAGCTTAGAGATTTTAACTTTAGCCGTTTAACTATAGCCGTATCCGTGTGGCTGAGCTGCGATACCGCAGCGTGAGTTCTGAAAGTGAAACCTGAAAGTGAATCCTTCAAGATAGGAACAAAAGTATTATGAGCACATTTGTTTTAGTGGCCTTAGCGGTTCTCTGTGGTTGCATAGTTATGCTCAGTCAGATAAAAAAAGGCTGTTTGAGTGAGCTAGAAAAAGCTTTAAACCTTAAAGATTTTGTCATGAAAGGTTTTCTGGGAGAAGCTAAGTTAAATGCTGTCTGGAAGGATATGCCGTTTTCTATAGAAGCGCTGCCGCAGTTTACCATTAAGCCATCGGATATTAAGTACAGCGTGAATTATAATTCTGGTTATCTAGCCACCATAACGGCTGGGGCCGGTTTGCAGAGCAAAGGCACTGCCAAGAAGGTTAGTGAAGAAGAAACTGCCCGTCCTTGGCGGGCGAAACTGACAGCTGAAGAGCAAAAAATTATAAATTCGCGCCACGGCAGCACTGAAACGGAAAAGAGTGTGGACAAGTTCAACATCGTATCTAATAAGCCTGATGAAGTGTCCAGATTTCTCAAAAATGAAAAACGCGTTGAAGCTGTGGAAAATCTGTTAAAATCGGGCATAACGGCAGTCCGTATAGATGTTGATAAAATAGTGGCGGTTAAAACCGGGTATAGCAACAGCGATATGGCTCCGAAACAGGTAGAAAAATATCTGACCGAGCTGAAAAAAATGATCAGCTGAAGAGCGCAGTAAAGCTGTCGGCGAAGTAGCGCTGCTGAAAGATTAACCTATACTCGAGAGAATTAAAGAGAATTAAATAAGTTTAATTATAGCCGATAAATATTGCAAGGCAAAAAGAAAGAGGGTTGTAGTATGTCTTATTCTGCTGATAATACCGGTAATAACGGAATGTATCAGGATATGGTGGATTTGCACAATGCTACGGCCAGAACCCGTTCGGAAACGGTGCCTACGTCGCCGCCTCCTGTGTTCAGTGCCGCCAAAATGGCAAAGATGGGTGTGTTTGCAGAAAAACCGCTGACTCAGCCTGCTGCCGTTCCCCATAATACCGAGGCGAAACCTGCCGCTGCCAAAAAAAGTAAAGACAGCGAAAAACGCACAGAACCCAGTAATTTCTATGATTGGCTGTTTGAAAGTTACAAGCGCATGGAAAAAGGGGACCCCAGCGGGGCTTGGCAGGCAGCTCTCAAGACTTTAGAATATGACACTACTGAGCCCGATCTATTTGTTCCTTTATGCCAGCAGTTTGAACCGGCGAAAAGGCGTCAGCTGGCGCACAGCGCTATGCAGAAAACTCCCGGAGACAGCGACGCCTATCAGTATTTATGGGTCGAAGTGGCTCTGAGCTATTGGTATGAAGGCAACTTCAAAGAAGCCTGTGCTGAGTATGAGACGATTCTCAAGCAAAAATACCTCGATCCCTGCCTCATTCCCATGCTTTACAATAGTCTGTCGATGTGCTATGAGGCCTTGGGCCGTTATAAAGAAGCCGAGCAGAAATATTTGGAGATCGATAATCGGGAGTCGGTCATTAAGGCGCGGGCACGCTCAGGCGATATTGAAGGCGCAGTGGAACTGATGCGCAAGGGTATGGCTCTGTCGGAACCCGCTGTCAGCAACGCTTTAGAGGAAACGCTGCTTTGCTGCTTAGGCAGGCCTACGGAGAATATAGCGCTGCGCATTGCCGAGCTGCTGGAATTGGATTCCGACTGGCCCTATAAAGATTTTATGCTGGGTATTATGCAGCTGGTGGAGAGCAAGGGAGCTGTAGGCTATCAGCGTTTGGAACGCTTCCTGCGCGTAGCTAAGAGCAGCGAACATGAATGGGCGATAACTTTGCGCTGGGAAATCGGGGTGGCTACCGACGTCTTAAGCGGCTATGGGGCGTAACTGTGTGCATTAGGCGTTCAAAAGCCGCGAAGACTAAGGCAGAGATGTGTGGCCAGCGCCATAAACATCCTACGCTGCGGCGTTTAAGTGCGCGTTGGCGGCGTTTTACGCGCCGTTCCCGCTCCCGCAATGCGCTGGTCCTAAAAAAAGTAGGCGATGTTACCGAATGTGTCGGCAATTTTTGGCGCCGGGCTGGTCAGGGAATTGGCTTTTCAGTGGCTTTTGGCACTGCTGTAGCTAGCTCCATAATGCTGTTTAGGGTGCTGAACAGAACTAAAATTTACGGTATTGAGAACATTCCTGAAGCTCATGAGAATGTCCTGTACTGCATAAATCACTGTTCTTTGTTGGATAATTTTGCTTTTGGTATGGCAGCGTATGTGCCTAAAGCTATATTTAAGCGCAGCTATATACCAGTCAGTTTGGCTGACCGCAAAAACTTTTTTGGGGACCCTTCCTCGCGGCGTTTGAAGGATCGCGTTCTAACTGTGCTAGGCCGTCACTTTTTCCGTCATCTTAAGGCTTACCCTGTTGACCGCAAACGTGCGGATATGGGGCAAGTAGAGCGCTGGCGGGAGCTGCTTAAAGATAATATTGTTATCGTTTTTCCAGAGGGAACTCGTTCCCGCGACGGCAAGGTAGGTAAAGGCAAGCCTGGAGTAGGCAAATTGGTTTACGAGGCGCGCCCTATTGTGATGCCTGTGTACATGTCTGGCACAGCGGAAATTTTGGGAGTCGGCATGAGGGTTCCTGCGGTTTTTCGCACTGTAAGAATATATATCGGGAAACCGATAGAGCTGAACAGTTTGCTGGAGCCGTTCACCTGGAACGAACAGGACAAAGCTCAGATGATGCGCAGTTATGCGGGTGTTTCGGAAGCTATTATGGAACATGTGCGTCAGCTGAATCCCAATAACCAAAATTCAGAAAAGGCTTGATCCTATGGAAAATAGCGACAGAGAAGACGGTATAAGCGTAGCCACACCAAAAACAGAGTCTTCAGATAACGAAAATCTGAGCAGGAGTGAAGAGTACAGCAACATCTTAGGCAGTGCCCGAGTGCGCAATATTTGTCTGATAATTCTAACGGTGCTGGCCTTGGGCGGGGTATCCTATTTGCTGCGCAATGTTTTGCTGCCGTTTGTTCTGGCCGTATTTTTGATGTTTGTGCTCAATCCCGTGGTGCGCATTATGATGAAGCGCCTGCGCATGCCTCGGGTGCTGGCGATTTTAATTACCATCTGCCTTTCGCTTATTATTTTGATTGGCCTAGCTACGTTTGTATCTTCTTCTTTTCTGCAGTTAGCTAATGAGTCGCCGCAGTTTGGCCAAAATCTACAGAGTCTGCTCCAGCGCATATTTTCGCATCCTTTAGCTGAGCAGTATGGTGTCAGCCGTGCGGTAGCTATGAATACCATTGCGCCAAAAATCGCCGAAGGTGCGGGGCAATTAGCCTCGGTTTTGGTAAGCGGTATGTTTATGCTGTTTTCGCAAGGAATTATCGTCACCATTTATGTGGTGTTTTTGATGTTCAGCTCCAACAAGAAGGAAGAAAAAGCAGAGGCTCAGCACAGCGTATGGAATAAAATACGTCTCAGTATAGAATCGTACATCTTCCTGAAAACAGTGCTGTCGGGATTTATGGCGGCTTTGACTTGGATCATCCTAGCAGCTATTGGGGTTAAAATGGCCGCAGTTGTAGCATTGCTGGCGTTTGCTTTCAATTTTGTGCCCAACGTAGGCCCCATCGCTGCGACCTTAACCCCGGTTCCGATTATGTTGCTGTCTGGGCAGAGCAGTGTAACGGAAATATTGCTGGCCGTATTGCTGCCTGGCATAATCCATTTTGTAGTCGGGCATTTGGTTGAGCCTAAAGTTATGGGCAGTTCCTTGGAATTAGACCCTGTGGTTATTCTTTTGGGGCTCATGCTGGCGGAGCTGATGTGGGGGCCGGTAGGTATGTTGCTGGCGATGCCTTTGATGGTCGTAGCGCGGATTTTGCTCGACC
Source organism: bacterium (assembly GCA_030535355.1). Lineage (GTDB taxonomy): Bacteria > Vulcanimicrobiota > Xenobia > Xenobiales > Xenobiaceae > JAFSXO01. The sequence continues at coordinate 19,619 of JAUNIO010000051.1, forward strand.
AGACCGCAGAAACCCGTCCTTTGGTGAATCTATTGGCCGGAAAGTTTCCAGGCAGCGAATAATCGATCTGCAGAGCATAAGGCTATTTAGTTAGCGATCCGCTAACTTGCGAACTATCTGACTCCCCCTAAAGGATGGGAGGGGGGAGAAGTCGCGACTGCGACAGAGGTGGGGTGCCCACGACTGAGGGAGAATCAAGGGCTAACGCATGTTTTATGCAAGCTTGAACGCTGATATAAACGCGGTTATAATTGCATATGAGTCAATTCTCTCAATGTCGTTGACTCTTAAGTTAACGACATTGAGCCTTAACTAAATGACATTGATGATATGGGGAATATCGAGGGATAAGCTTTAACTTCGCGGTAGCCGTCGGCATGAAGCGCTAATTTGACGTGATTGAGGGTAACCATAACTTTTCCGTGGCTGCGCGGGTGCAGAGCCAAATCCAGCATGGCTTCGGTTTTGGCGGCGGTGCTGTATCCTTGAGCGACGAGGCGTTTTGCTAATTCCTGCCAGGCTTCTGGGCCTGGCAGATAGGCTTCTAAGCTTTGGCGCGGTTCTTGCCGATAATCAAAAGGCGTGCCGATGGCTACCTGAAAAGTTATGCTGTCTAGCAGTTTTTGGGCGATAGGCAGTTTATCACCCAGAAGAGCGCGGAGATCGCTCAGCTGGCTGACCCGCAGCATAAGACGGGCTGGCTGCATAATCCGGGGATAGAGGAAGCCCAGTCCAGCTAACTCTCCCTTAGGACAGTGTTCCAGAATAGTCCTAAGCTGCTGCTCAATCTCTGAGGGCATGGCTGCTGCGCGTTCTCCCTGCCACAAGGCAGCTAAGGTTTCCCTAATATTGAGAGGCGGGCTGGCGGTGCTGAAGGTAACGAAAGAGGAGGGAATCGGCGGGCAGTTGGACTGAGTATCCCAGTTTTTAAGATCGAATTCTGTGGTCCAAGCCCCAAACTGACAGGGCCAGGGCGGGCTTTTTTTCTCTAGGCGGCCGGCCAGAGGCGCAAACTCCGGCCAGGCTTGACGGCGCAGCCAAGGTACAGATTGCTGCAGTGCATCTGGCTCGAGGGCGGGGCATATCCACAAATCTACAGGCTCATCTTCTGTGCGCAGACGGCACTCTAAGCCCACGAGTATTGCTTGAGGCAGCAGAGAGGCTAAGGCCTGCAGCCGTTGGTAGCTTGTATCCGAGACCAACGCTTTTGGCAAAGAGATTCTGGCCGCATCGACCAGGGAACTGACTGACTGCAAGGGCATTGAGGGCATATCGTAAAACTCCGCAATAATGCGGCAGGCTTGTTTGTAGTCTGTAAACCTGCCGCAGATAAAAAGGGTAAGCGTCAAACGTAGTTTTGGCGCTTACTAGCAAATTGATGAATCTTCTTTAACATTGGAACATTATGACTCCCCCTAAAGGTAATATCATTTAGTTAGCGATCAGCTAACTTGCGAACTATCTGACTCCCCCTAAAGGATGGGAGGGGGAGAAGTCGCGAATGCGACAGAGGGGGTGCCCAAAGTTGTAGGGAGAATCGAGTACTAACTTAGCCATTAAATTAGCTATGACGCAAGCATTAACGTGTCGCAAAACGCAAAAGCAAGTAGATTTAACGGTGACTAAAAAAGGCGCTTAATATCTGTCTATGCGCTTAAAATGGCTGGGCTGGACTGCTTTGCCGGTGCGCTTGAGATGATTCTCTTCGTATTCGCTGTAGTTGCCTGTGAAGAAATACACTTGCCCATCGCCTTCAAAGGCCAAAATGTGGGTGGCGATGCGGTCCAGGAACCAGCGGTCGTGGCTGACCACCATGGCGCAGCCTTTGAAATCGAGCAGGGCTTCTTCCAGGGCACGCAGGGTATCTACATCTAAATCGTTGCTGGGCTCGTCTAGGAGAAGTAAATTGCCTCCTGATTTGAGCAATTTTGCCATGTGCACGCGGTTGCGTTCTCCTCCGGAAAGATCGCCTACGCGCTTTTGCTGATCCGGGCCTTTGAAGTTGAAAAGCGCTGCGTACTGACGGGCGGGCATTTCCCGTTTGCCCACTATTACCGGGTCCTGACCGTCGGATATCTCTTCCCAAACCTGCAAGTCGGGGTCGAGTTCGTCGCGGGTTTGATCGACGTAAGCCATCTGTACGCTTTCGCCTATGGTGATGGAACCGGCATCGGGCTGCTCCTGCCCGACGATCATGCGGAACAGGGTACTTTTACCCGTGCCGTTGGGGCCGATTATGCCTAAAATGCCTCCGCGGGGCAGTACGAAGTCCAAATCGCTGATGAGCTGACGCCCGTTGTAGCCTTTACAGAGGCCTTTAACTTCGATGACTTTGACGCCCAAAGGCGGGCCATCGGGGATGCGAATTTCGCTGTTGTCGGCGCGGCGCACGTATTCCTGAGCAGCCAATTCCTCAAAAGCTTTGAGACGGGCCTTACCTTTGGCCTGGCGGGCTTTCTGAGAGAGGCGCACCCATTCCAATTCGCGTTTTAATGTGCGCTGCCGCGCGGATTCCTCGCGTTCTTCCTGTTCTAAGCGGGCCTGTTTTTGTTCTAGCCAACCCGAATAGTTGCCTTCGTAGGGAATGCCGCGGCCGCGATCTAGTTCCAATATCCAGCCGGCTACATTGTCCAGGAAGTAACGGTCGTGAGTCACGGAAACTACCGTACCGGGGTATTCTGATAAGTGCTTCTCTAGCCAGCTGACGGCTTCGGCGTCTAGGTGGTTTGTGGGCTCATCCAGAAGCAGCAGGTCGGGCTGCTGCAAAAGAGTTCGGGCTAAGGCTACGCGGCGCTTTTCACCTCCGGATAAATGGGTTACTGGACTGTCGCCTGGCGGTGTGCCTATAGCCTGCATAAACATTTCCGCTTGCCGGTCCAGGTCCCAGCCATTTTTATGATCGATGAGGTCGAGAAGTTCACCTTGGCGGGCGATCAGCTTATTCATTTCCTCTTCGTCTTCGACCGTTCCCAGTTTTTCGGAAACATCTTCGTATTCTTTTAACAGCGCCATCACTTCTGTGGCCCCAGCTTTAATGTTTTCCAGAACGCTGAGTTCAGGGTCCAGCTGGGGTTCTTGGGCGGCATAACCTACGGTTACACCATCGGCGGGTCCGGCCTGCCCTTGGAATTCCGTATCTACACCGGCCATTATTTTCAGGAGGCTGCTCTTGCCCGCGCCGTTGGGACCTAAGACGCCTATTTTAGCGCCTGGAAAGAAAGCTAGGGTGATGTTGGACAGTACTTGTTTTTGCCCGTACTTTTTGCTGAGACGGTACATGGTGTAGATGTATTGGTATGCCATAGCCGCGTAGATAGCTCTTTTCTTTGGATTTCTTGGAAATGAAGCCGCAAAACTTTGTTTTCTTTTTCTTGCTTAGCAGGCTGTCCCCCTCTGTTGGCAGTGACTTATCTCTTAATAGAAAAAGACCCAGCTGCAACAAGCTGAGTCTTTCCAAGACGCCTTTAATTCGTACTAACGACGACGGCGGCGACGGGCGGCGATAGCCTTCTTTTTACGCTTTACGCTGGGCTTATCGTAATATTCGCGCTTCTTCACTTCGGCCAATACGCCCTCTTTCTGGCACTGACGCCGGAAACGCTTCAAGGCAGATTCAATAGGCTCTCCTTGGGCTACTCTGGTTTCCATTATGCGCTCCCCTCCTTTCGTCACGGCCAGATACACGGTACTGTTTGAATGCCGCTTACTAATGCCATCCTATAAAACTGATAAGACGGCACGCAACATTTTAGCAAAGTCTAAACATAAAGTCAATATAGAAAGCTTGTTCTTTAGCGCAGATACTGAGTGTACAGCCCTGTCGGTGCGGCGGCAAAATTGCGGAAGTGCTCGGCGAACATGCTGGCTAAATAAGCTTTATCTGAGCCGTCAAAATAGACTTTGGATTTGGCATCGGTGCCGGAGGGGCGCAGGCAGATGTCGCGTACCGGGCAGTCTCTGAACCACAGCTGCAAACCGTCGGACCAAACGTCTATGCGCTCAAGCTTACCCCAAACTTTGGCTAAAGCGGGCATAGCCTCGCTGAGAATGGCGCGGACTTCGTCCATGTTCAGCGGGCGTCCCAAAGTGGTTAGAGTGGCATCCTCAACAGCCTGGGCCAGTTTGCGGAAATAGCCATTGAAGCGGTCTTTTTCCTGAATGCCCAGTTTTTTGGCTTTGGCCAATTCTTCAGGGTCAAAAATAGCCTCATTGTAGTGGACTTTGTCGCCGCGGAATTCCATGCGGTTGGCGATTTGGGCGCGGTCGAAGAGCTGGCGCAAGTGGCGGTGCAGGAAATAATCCTCTGCATTTCCCGAATTCTTGCTACTGAGGTAGAGACGGGACATCAGCGCTACTGCAGATATGCAGGCTTCACCGCTGCTCTTCTCGCGCATAGCTATGATGGACTGGCCTAAAATGTTATAAATAGGCTGGCGGGGACCGCCAATTTTGCCACCGCTTTCTTCCCCGGCGTGCAGCACTTTGGGATTGGCTCCCAGCACGATTTTGCTTCCGCGCTCGTCAGCAATTTCAGTGTGGGCCTGATTATGATTACCATAGACTGAAGCCTCTACTAGGCGCTCTACGGCGGCAATCTCCTTAAAGCCCACGGGTGTGTGTATGACGGGAATATGGTAATGCTCGGCCCATTCGTCCCAGGCCAAAGCTGATACATAGGTGTGAATGTCAAAGTTGGCATATTTTTCCCAGCTGCCGTCTTCCACCATGCAGGTGCGGTCGTTGTCGGCCAGCATCAGGAAAAATTGGTTGGGGGAGTACAGGGCGAAGAGGCGATCCGGGGTAAGCTCTATATGGGTGACCCCCAATTCGTTCAAAGCGTTCAGTTCGCTGGCGGGCACTATTTGCCCAGCTACAAAGCGGTCAGCATCGGGGTCGACGTTAAAAACGGCCTGGCCTATGGGAGCATCGGCTAAAATAGTTTCGTAACCGGCTGAACGCACCACTTGCGGCAGACTGGCATCGACGGAATCGTGAACGACTTCCAGCTCTTCTGAGTTCTTTTTCTTAGCGACGCGGAAACCGATATTGTGGAAAAAGGCATCTTCCTCAGTGCGGATAAAACCGTTCTCGAAGGCTTGGCTAATGCCTAGCTCACGAAGAACTGGATAGATAGTTTTGTAGCCCGATCCGCCGAAGAAATCCAGTTTTAAGCGCATACCTTTGTCGATGGCTTCCTGGATTTTACTGAGAGCGCTGTCTGAAGCAGGTCCCTGGCGCAGATAGGAGGCGTACAGGGCTGCAATGCGCTCGTAGGTGAGGGTGTGGTGCAGGAAGGGGGAATCCGCGGGGGCGAGTTTGATAGTATAGCCGACAGTCTCGCATTGGTGCAGAATATCCCGCATGTGCTCTACGATTTTAGCGTATTCGGGCGGCAGATATTGAGAACCGTCGGGACCGAGAATTTTATCGCTCTGTTTCTGCGGTGCACCGTGGCTGGAAGTGTAGTAATCGCCGCCGGATAATCCCAGCATATAGGTGAGGAAACTCCAGATGAAGATGGTGGAACTATCCTTGTTGTCCTTATTTTCGGTCAGAAAAACGTGCAGGCTGTGAGCTGCGTAAATGCGCGAGGCCAGGCTTACAAAGCGCGGAGTATTGGCGCGTACTTCTCCGCCTACGATGCGCATGGGGGCTTGCCGGACCATTTTTATAGCTTCGTCCAAGGGCTTTTCAAAAACAGCTTCGATAAGCGCGGCTCCAGCCTCTCCCAGCTTGGCGCGTACTTCTTCGGGAGTTACAGAGGGCAGCGTTTTCATGTGTTCCTTGTGCAGCTGAGGGACCAGCAGGCTGAGCGATTCAGCCATCAGGGCCAGCATGTACTCGTTGATGCGGTAACGATGGTCCCAAGGGCAGATAACGTTTTGATTTTCGCGCACTCCGGCGGTGGACACTTTAGCTTCCTGGGCAAAAGCTTCTACCTGCTGGCGCAAATTGATGCGCTGGGCCAGCTCGGGAGTGATGGTCAGCTCTAAGGCCAGAGGACTGTCGAGATCGAAGGGCTGATTCTCTCTTATGGACCAGTTGCTGTTTTCCCATTTTTCTAAACTTTGCTGGGTTTGGGAAAGAAAGTAATTGCGCATGTCCTGACCGCTCATAGCGCATGAAAGGGCGGGAATTGATGCAGAGCTGCTCATGGAATCTCCTATCTTTACTGTCGATTGTTTTGCTGTCGATTGCTTAACGGCAAGTTTGATTTTCATTTGCCAGACTGGATAATCTGGAGGATGAAACAGATTCTACAGTTTTGCTTAGGGGGCCTTCAAATAAACTAGAAGCTCAGCGCTGCGCCAGCTTCTGGCTGCTTCGCTGCTTCGCTTCGCTCAGAGGCTATGCTTGGCAAAACTGCCGTAGCACCGCGTGTTGTATTTTGCTATATGTTATAGTTTCATGCTTGAAGGCCGTGCTTTTCTGCGTCAGCTTCTGGCCGCTTCGCTGCTTCGCTACGCTCAGATGCTACGCTTGCCAGAACTGCCGCAGCGCACGGCTCGAGCATGTTTTGAAGGTGATTCACGTTTGCTAGGTAAAAAAACAGAACTGCCGCAACGCAAGACAAAACCGCTGTGGGTAAGCGTCAAATATTAAAAATCGAAGTCTGCGCATTGACCGAGGTGGCACTGAATTTGTTCAGCTCTAGCGTATCGCCTGTTCCTTCAACTGCACATGGCACACTGACAATTGTATACTGCTAATTATAGGATTATTGGCGCATATAGCAGAAGTTAAAAATTGATTAGTTCGAAACAGTTAGGTATAAACAATTTAATTGGAGTCCTCGATGCCTGCTACCATTTACGATGCCCTCAAAGATATGCG
>JAUNIO010000119.1:0-1887 GCA_030535355.1 bacterium
GGGAAGCTGGGCATGTAGCGAAGTCATTACGACACATAGCAAATATTGCAAAAGCTCCCTTCGCATCTGAGCGTAGCGAAGCAGCGAAGCGGGCAGAAGCTGACGCAAAAAAGCAAAGCTCCACGCATTGCCTGCAGCAAACACAGAACATCCTACGGGAAGCTGGGCATGTAGCGAAGTCATTACGACATATAGCAAATATTGCAAAAGCTTCCTTAGCATCTGAGCGTAGCGAAGCAGCGAAGCGGCCAGAAGCTGACGCAAAAAAGCCGGGGACCAAGCTATACGCTGTGTGTATGCGCAAGTAGCACTGAATAATATTAAAGCTCTGAGAACATGTTCGAGCCTTGCGCTGCGGCAGTTTTGCCAAGCGTAGCCTCTGAGCGGGGCAGAAACTGCTGCAATGAGTACGATCATCTAGCAATGTGCAAAAAAGTTGGAAGTTTTTTAAGTTATTTGCTTGGATTGCTATTTCAATGATCTTGAACCGTTTATTAATATATTAATAACTTTGTAGCATCATGGGAAAGAAATGCTTCTCTTATCGTGAATAATACATAGTTATGGCTTTAAACAACAGTGAACTCACCGAAAAAATGATGGCGCAAGCCATCGACCTCTCCCGCGCTTGGAAACACCACTATTTAGGCTTAGAGCATTTATTTGCGGCAGCCTGCCGCGTTGACGGTTCTATAGCAGAATCCCTTTCGCGTTTTGGTATAACTAGCAGCGATTTAGAAAGCGGTATTTTGGACTTTGTGCCCATAGGCGATCCCGATCCGCTCTGGGATGGTATGCCGGAAACGCCGCGCTATCGGCGCTTAATGAAGAGTACGGTCTTTGAAGAGGCGGAGTCCTGCCGGGCTTTGCGTTTGGAACCCAAACATATCGTAACCGCTATTTTGCGCGAGGGACGCAGCGTACCTTGCCGGTATTTGCGCTTAAAGAATGTAGATTTGCTGACGTTGCGCGATGATATTTTGGGACGGCGGGTTGGCTCTCAGGCTACGCCTTCGCCTTTGCCAACTGCACCGCCCGAAGATGCTCAGCCTTATGGGCAGTCTCCTGCCGGTGGTGCTAATCAAGACGGCAAGAATCCTAAAGGGGTTAAAATGCTCCTGCAGTTTGGCCGCGATATGGTGGAAATGGCGCGCCAGGGCAAGATCGATCCGGTGATCGGGCGCGATGATGAAGTGCGGCGCGTTTTGCAGGTTTTGACTCGCAAAACCAAATCTAACCCGGTTCTGGTCGGTGAGGCTGGCGTAGGCAAGACAGCGGTTGCTTATGGTTTGGCTTTGCGGATAGCGGCTGGCACGGTGCCCGAAGCCTTGCGCGATAAACGCCTAATTGATTTAAGTCTAACTTCTTTGGTGGCCGGCACTGGCCACCGCGGTGAGTTTGAAAAGCGCCTGCAAGATATTATGAAAGAGGCGCAGAGCGATAGTTCTATTATTTTATTTATCGATGAAATTCACCAAATCGTTGGCGCAGGAGATTCTAAGGGCGGTATGGACGCCGGCAATATATTAAAGCCGGCTTTGGCCCGCGGAGACCTGAGGGTCATGGGCGCTACGACTATAGATGAATACCGCAAATATATTGAAGCAGATCCCGCGCTAGAACGCCGTTTTCAGCAGGTAATGGTGGGCGAGCCTTCAGAAGAGGATGCGTTTGAAATTCTCAAAGGGGTCCGGCCTAAATACGAACAGCATCACGGTGTTACCTATCCCGATGAGACGCTTCTGGCTACGGTAAAACTTTCTATGCGTTTTTTGCCGGATCGCAATCTTCCCGATAAAGCTATCGACCTAATCGATGAAGCAGCGGCCCGCATTAAGAATCGCCCTAATGCGCCGGGAACTCCTGAAGCCAGCATGGTGGTTACTG
>JAUNIO010000119.1:1897-4344 GCA_030535355.1 bacterium
CATCGCGGAAGTCATCGCGGACTGGACGGGAATTCCCGTAGCCCGAGTCTCTAACGGCGAAGAAGCGCGGCTGCTGGAAATGGAGCATCTGCTCCAAGGGCGGGTGATTGGTCAGGATCATGCGGTCGCGGCAGTGGCCAGTACCATTCGCGTGGTGCGCGTAGGCTTATCCTCTCCGAACCGCCCGGCGGGTGTGTTCATGTTTTTAGGCCCCAGTGGTGTCGGTAAAACCGAACTTGCCAAGACCCTGGCGGAATTTTTGTTTGGCAGTGAGCACGAAATGGTGCGCCTGGATATGTCGGAATTCCACGACAAACATTCAGTAGCCCGTCTGATAGGCGCTCCTCCGGGATATGTCGGTTACGAAGGGGAAGGTCAGCTGACTAAAGCCCTGCGCACGCGTCCTTTTTGCGTTTTATTGCTGGATGAAGTCGAAAAAGCCCATCCCGATATTTTTGATATATTCTTACAGGTCTTTGATGACGGACGGCTTACCGATGCCAAGGGCCATACGGTCAATTTTACCAATGCTATCATCATTATGACTTCGAATTTGGGAGCGCGCAGCGCTTATAAAGAAGCTCAGATGCGGGCCCTGCAGGAGAAACAGGAGGAAGAAGAGGAAGAACTGAGCGCTGCCGCAGCTGGAGATGGTCCTGAGCTGAAATCTCATAGTGCCGGTATTATCGCTCCGCATACCGATACGGGTGTAGTAGGGCAGATGGATTCGCTGCCTTCAGCTTATCAAAATGCTTTGTTAGAGCATTTCCGTCCCGAATTCCTCAACCGCATCGATGAAATTGTAGTTTTCCGCACTCTTTCGCGGGAAAATATGCGTGGCATTGTAGATATCAACCTGCGCAAGAGCATTAAGCGTGTTAAGGAGAACCGCCAGGTTGAGATCGATATCGATCCGGCTGCAGTTGATTTTATTTTAGATAAAGGCTATCATCCAGAATTCGGTGCCCGTCCGCTCAATCGCGCTATCGACACTTGGCTTACCCGGCCTTTTGCTGAGTATTTCCTGCGCAATAAAATAATGCCCGGTACGCATGTTAAAGTGGAATGTGCTGGTGATAAGCTGACTTTCCAATCGGTATCTAAGGCTTTTAAGGGAGATACGATGGATGGTGAGGATAATCCCAGAAATGCTGCGGCAGGAGCGCCTAATTTAAGTAAGCCTGCGCAGCCCGGCAGTCCCTACGGGATGCAGTCCGTTCAGCCGGACAGCCCTTACGGTGCGCAGCCTGCTCAGCCGAATAGCCCTTACGGTGGGAGTGCTTCTCCTCCACGCAATACTCAAGGTCAAGGTGCGCTGCCGCTTAATCCTTATGGCCCAGCTTCAAATCCTCCGCCAGGTTCAAAAGTTGCGGGCTTGGGCCATCTGCCTATTGCTCGCAAAAATGTTAACAGCAGTAGAGAAGCCTCAGATGAATCGCGGGCAGCTCTGCGGGAATCGCTGGGGCGTATTTCGCCAAATTTAATTCCTAAAAAGGAAGAATTGTCTAGATCAAAGGAACAGTATCAAGAATCGTCGGAATTTGGTGGAGCTTACAATGCGCCAGCGCCTGAGCCGTCGTTACCTGCTTCTCCCTCTGCGCTTAATAATGCTGGCCCTCAGGAAGTGGCCCCTGGACAATGGCCCTCGCGCGGCCCTGCTGAACCGCGTCCCCGTAATCCCGAGGTACGCCGATCGGGACCTGACGATTTGGGAGCCAGCAATCCCTTTGGGCATCGGCCTCCTGATAATAACGGTAGTTTCGATCCCGCTCCCTTTGGCAAGGGATATGACTAACTGGCAGGCAGAAGCCGCGCCGGCGATAGAGGGGCTGCCCAAAACTGTATGGAGAATCGGGTGCTAACTTTGCCGTTAATTTAACTGTAACGCAGACATTGACTTGCCGCAAAACGTAGCAACAATTATATTTGACGCTTACCGGGCATTAATGTGGCGATATTTGTATATAAGTAATATTTTCAATGCCGCTGAATTTTAAGTTAACGGCATTGTGCTTTAGCGATATGACATAGGCGAAAGGGTGGGCTATGAGAATTCAGTTAGAAGTGCTGGGCGGGCCGCTAGATGGGCATATTTTCCAGTTTAATAAACGCGTGCAGATTGGGCGCGAAGGGGAAATACCTTTGGGTGTGGATCGCTTTATTAGCCGCCGCCATGCGGTATTGGAACCCACCGCCAGTGGGGTGGTCTTGGAAGACTTGAACTCGACTAATGGCACCTTTGTCAATGGAGAGAGGCTGCAGGGAAAAACCAATCTGCGCAATGGCCAGGTGTTCATTGTGGGCAAAACCTGGCTAGAGATTACCTGGCAGTAGAAATATAATATCATGCGGAATGATCAGAAAACCTCTTGACATGTTCAAAGTAAAGTGTTATTATCTCCTGGCGTTCGGGACAAGGTTCTGAACGGTCGCCTTCTCGGAAGGCG
>JAUNIO010000052.1 GCA_030535355.1 bacterium
AGCGCACGGAGCGAAAGTGCGCAGACGCAGACACAGATTCAGATGAATCCAAGCCCGTCAAACGCACAGCGCGGAAAAGCGCAGTCACTGCCACTGCTACGGATGAAGCCAAGCCCGCCAAACGCACGGTGCGAAAAAGCGCAAAAGCAGCCAACGCCGCCGCGGAAAAAGCGGCAGAACTCGCCAGTTTAGAGGCCAGTTACGAGGACAGCGTTCCTTTCCTCTAATTTGCCTCTAATTGGCGCACCTGGTTTTCCTCTCGCTTTACCCAGCGCACAGAGAGCAGAGCGCAGGTAAGACCGGCTGAAAGGTGTACGAAGCAATTGTGCAAATACCTAAGGCCTTGATTTGCTTAACCGTCAAATCAAGGCCTTTTTACAGCGTTTGGCTACGGTTTAACAGCCAATATTATTGGCTGAAGTCCCGATAGTATTTGAGAACTTGAAGCAAAAAAAATTCCTGCTGAATATTTCAGCAGGAATTTTTAGCAACTAGCTTTTATCTCAAGAGCTACTATTCACCTAAATGGTTGACATCAATGCCTTTGGCCTTGAAAAGGTCGCCCAAAGTGTTGCTACTGGCTTCGCTGTAACTATTGCTAGAATTGTTATTGCGGCGGCCTCCGCGCTCGTTGCTGGGGCGAGGTTCGCTGGCTTCTTCACTGGCCTGCTTCACGGACAGCACCATACGGCGGGTCTCGCGATTAACTTCGATAACGCGCACTTTGACTACCTGGCCGATCTGCAGCACATCTTCAGGACTCTTAACGCGATGGTTAGCGAGTTCGCTCATGGGGATAACACCCTCGATACCGTCAGTAACCTCGGCGAAAGTGAAATGCTTAGCCATTCTGACGATGGTCACATCGATCAAATCGCCTACGTGATATTTATCTTCCACGGAATCCCAAGGATCGGGCTGAGCTTGACGCAAGGACAGAGAGATACGGTCTCTCTCGGGCTCGACACGCAATACGAGCACATCAATGGTCTGACCCGCTTGGACAACCTCACTGGGGTGTTTAATGCGTTTGTAAGACAGCTCAGAAATGTGAACCAAACCGTCAACGCCGCCCAGATCCACGAAAGCACCAAAGTTAGTGAGACGGGCTACTTTACCAGTGATGATCTGGTTGACTTCGATCTTGGACATGACCGCTTCTTTATTGGCCTTGCGAATCTGCTCTTCAGCCTGCTTGCGGGAAAGCACCACTTTGCGATGAGCCTGATCCAATTCGATAACTTTGAGGTTCAAGACTTCACCGATATACTCGGATAGATCGCGCACGGGGTGAATGTTCACCTGAGAAGCTGGCAGGAAGCCGCGCATACCTACGTCGACAATCAAGCCACCTTTGACCTGCTCTGTGCAGGGAGCCTGAATAATCTCACCTTTCTCGTGAGCTTCGATCACGCGACGCCAAGCAGCATCTGCATCTGCTCTCTTTTTAGAAAGGGTAAGAGTTCCTTCACTGTCATCGACGCGCTGAACTACAACGCCAATCTCATCGCCAACTTTAACGATGGAAGAAGGAACCACATTTTTCTGATGAGATATCTGAGCCAGCGGCACAAGACCCTCGGTCTTGTAACCTACATCAACGTAGATGCCTTCGCTGTCGTCAACCTTCACCACACGGCCGGTTAAGAACTCACCGGAACGCAACGTTTTGAAGGACTTGTCATAGGCTTCGAAGTCGGCCATGCTCTGAGACTCTTCAGCAGCATTGACTTCTTCGTTGGGATTGGTCGTGTTATCCATGGTAACTCCAGTCACTCTTCCTCATTCTCGCTATGAGGTTAGAATTTCAACAAAATAAATATGAGTTTTCAGCTAGCGCCTAGCTTCAAAATCTTAAAAGATATTTTTTACATTAAAGCCTCTTTCCCTTCTTGAATTAGGGAAAAAACAATGTCATTTAGTTAAGGTTCAATGACATTGGGGATGTTGACTCATATATGACTATCACCACGTTTATGCCCGGGTACAAGCTAGCCTTTAATATAAGCTAAACCTCGATTCCCCAACAGTCTTGGGCACCCCCTCTGTCGCAGTCGCGACATCTCCCCCTCCCATCCTTTAGGGGGAGTCAGATAGTTTAGCAAGTTAGCTGATTGCTAACTAAATGATATTAGGGGAAAAAACAATGTCATTTATCCTTTACACTACACCGGATTTTTCACACCAGGCTTTACACCGAAACCGCCAATTCACTAATGGCCTCAGCCAAATTGGCAACTTTTTTCTGGCAAAACGCGGCATCAATTCCATAACTGCTGCTTTGACAAATACTGCAGACCCGTTCCATATCTGAATCATACTTTTCTGAAGGAAGGCTCAGAATAAAACCATCAAAGACGGGCAATATGCGCACTTCGCGGCCCAGGTCATTGCCAACGCGGCTGCAGATCAAGCGCTGAATATCGGTTACAGTACCCTCGATAGCATAAGTCATAGCCTGACGCTCAGCCATGGTGCACACAGCTGCCATTCTGCTAGACGCCTCCACGGGCTGCCAGCAGCGCCCTGCAGCGGTGCGCAGAATTTCAAACCGTTTCGCCTTAGCTAGCTCGTTCTGCATATACTCCCAACTTTTGGGGAAGCGCCGCGCAAACTCCGCATCAAAACTGTTCAAGAAGCTCTCAGCCTTCTCGGCAGACACTCCCAGACGGCGCGACAGCCACTGCGGTCCCATATAGCTGTACAGCATGACGCTCATGGTATGCATGTGACTAGCCGTCAGGTCCGCAGCCGGAACTTGCAAAATAACTTCACCCAGATCGCGCAGGACCTGGCCCTTCTCAATAGCCTCCGCCAACACGCCGTCATTAGCCAAAAAGGCCAGCACGCGCAAGGCCAGCTGAGGCATGGACAGCACGGCCAAGCAGTGTTCTGACTCTGGGAATATCAGGCTTTGCAGCACCCGGCACATGGGCTGGCGCAGAACTGCGCCGTTTGTAACATTTTCCATCACCGCTTCTACGCGGTGCAAGATCAAGGTTGCTCCGCCAGCGGCAACTTTATTGAGAGAAAGCAGGCGCCTTTCCGCCATAAGAGCCAAATTATACAGACTGCCATTGATAATGCAGTCCAGCCCACCTTCTGCAAACAGCGTCTGCGACACCGCTTTATTTAGTTCGGAAAGCTCGCGGTATTTGCGAATCTCAGCGACCAAAGGATGCTGGCCTTCCAGAGCAGCTATTATCTCAGCGCCTATCGCTTCTCCGGCTTTGGGGCGTGTAGGCACTAAAAGCCCCAACTTGCCAAACAGCAATTCTCCCAATTCGCGATCGTCATCAATTTTAAATGAGTATCCGGCCGCCTGGCAAATAGAATCCTGGAGCACAGCCATTTCCGAAGTCAAGATAGCGCTGACTTCTTCAACAGCCTGCTTATCTACGCACTCAGTAGAGGCTAAAGGCTTGCTTACGGCAGAAGCAAAGGGAACATCAACGCTATTAAACAGCTCCCAAAGCCCATTATCACGCAAGGTCTGCTCCAAAATCGGCCCGAGAACTGCCAGCATATTAGCGGCCCGGCCCGCCCAGCTCACTTTATTTTGCAGAGGTATCTCCTGCCAATCGACCCGGTTGTCTCCAAAGAGCAACAGGCTGGGATAGGTGACTTGGCCAAAGCGCGAGCAGACTTTTTCCAAAGAATAACGCCACAGTTCAGGGCAAAGCAAACCGGCAGCCAGCGCTATATCCAGCACATTTTCGCCTACCAAACGGTGACGGCGAGACATATCGACACTGCGGAAGACATATTTGCGCCGCGCGGCATCTAAAAAGGCCGGAGTGAGCATATCCCAAATTTCCTGGCAGCTGAGGGCATCTTCGCCTTCGCAGGAAACGTAAAAAATAGGCTGCCCTTCAGCGGAAACCGCGACCCCGCTTTCCTTTTCCCGATTGATCAGCCAAGCGACAGCCAAACTGCCCTGCCCGTCCCGGCATAGCTGCAGCGCCTGCCGGGCGGCATCGCCCACCAAAGCGCTCTGCGGCAGCAAGGAAGGTTCTTCGGGAATGGCCATATTTTGCAGGCGCTCCAGCAAAATAGGCCCGAAAGCGAATTCTTCCGTTCCCAAAAGGCTGAACACACGTGAGAATAAAGCTATGGGTATACCTAAAAAACGGCAGTCTTCTATAGCAAATTTCAGCGGCAAATCGGTACGAATAGTCGCCCGGCGCAAGTAATCAAGAGCTTCCTGATAATTTTCCCGCAAAGGAGTGCGCCATTTAGCGGGCAAACTGTCGAGATTGTCATATAATTCTTCTAAACTGTTGTACTGCGACAGCAAACGGCTGGCGGTAACATTGCCTATGCCGGGGATACCACTGATATTTTGCCCGGAATCCCCAGCTAGAGCGCGTAAATCCGCCAACTGCCCGGGGGCTAGGCGGAACATAGCTTTAACGTTTTCCTCGTTATAAACCATGGTGTCGCCTAAACCGCGGCGCATGGTAAGTACGCTGACATTGGGGCGCACCAGCTGCAGTAATTCCAAATCTCCAGATATAATTAGAGAGCGCAGGCCGGCAGCGTAGGCGCGCTCCACCAGCGTGCCTATACAGTCATCGGCTTCAAAGCCTGGCATACGGTAAGTGCGAATGCCGCAGGCGTGCACAAAATCTTCAATAATGGGCAGCTGCAGAGCTAATTCGTCGGGCATTTCCTCGCGCTGCACATTGTAATCCTGATATTTCAGCAGGCGTTCGGTCAAAGCACTGTGATCAAAGGCCACAGCGACATGCGTAGGCGCTTCTGTGTAGATTACATTGAACAAAAGCTTGACAAAACCGCACAAGGCATTAATCGGCAGCCCAAAAGAAGATTTATAAACGGGAACTGCGTAAAAAGAGCGATAAGCCAGACCATTGCCATCGACAATTAAGAACTTGCCCTTCTTTGCGCTTTTTTCATTATTATCCAAAGGAATTAACTCCCTAATTTATTAACTGAATCAGCCCGCGCCAGGAAAGCGGAATTTCCTACATGCGCACAGTTTAGGGAGTTCGACAAAGAAATAAGGTTAACCTGCCCAAAGGTCCCCCCAGCCTATTTGAAACAGATTTTAGCAATCCTTCAAAAATTATATTTTAAAAATAAATTTTTTTGCTCCTAAACAGCCCCCCATTGTTCTGCGCAAACGTTCCGCCTAAGCATTTTGCACAGCCGCTGTTTACCCCATGAACTGCCCCGTTTGACGCTTACCCTGCCCCGGCAGATATAGCCCGCGCTAAAAATACACTGGCTACAGTAAAATACACCACCAGACCTGAGACATCAACCAACGTGGCGACAAAGGGAGCAGAAGCGCTAGCCGGGTCAAATTTGCAGATGCGCAGCAAAAACGGCAGCATAGATCCCGCTATACAGCCCAAAATGACCACACCCAGCAGAGAAAGCCCCACCGTGCAGGCTAACCCCAGATAATGTTCCCCGTAAACGCCGTGAAACATAAACTGCCAACCCAAGATGCGCAGGCTGCCCACAAGGCCGACCATCGCCCCCATAACCGCGCCGGTGCGCAATTCGCGCCATAAGACCACGGCCCAGTCTTTGGGCTGAACTTCGCCCATAGCCATCGCCCGCACCACCAGGGTTGAGGCCTGAGAGCCTGAGTTTCCGCCACTGGAGATAATCAAAGGTACAAAAACTGCCAAATACCACACCGCATTTAAATGAGCCTCGTATTTGGCCATAGCCGAAGCGGTAAGCATTTCCCCCAAAAGAAGGAGAATTAGCCAGCCAGCGCGTTTTTTTATGAGTTCCCAAAAATCCGTGCGCAAATACGGATCGTCCAGAGCTTCCATGCCGCCGAACTTTTGGGCGTCTTCGGTATTCTCTTCATAGATGACGTCCATCACGTCATCTGCGGTGATGATACCTTTCATGCGCCCTTGTTCATCGACTACGGGCATAGCTGTCAGGCCATAGCGCGCAAACAGAGAGCCAACCTCTTCCTGGTCCATATCTTCTGGCGCAGTTACAATATCAGCCTCAACAATATCGCGCACCAATTCGTCGGGACGCGCCGAAAACAGGCTGTCTAAAGCTACTTCTCCCAACAAGAACTGGCCTTCATCCAGCACGTAGAGATGCTCTAAAGAGATGCGGCTTTGCGATTGTTTGCGCAGATAGCGGATGGCCTCATCAATAGTAAGCTCTGGGCGCAGCCTGGCAAAGCGCGGATTCATTAGACCGCCAGCGTCATCCTCCGCGTAGGCCAGCAGAGCATTGACTTCATGGCGGTTGCGCTCATCCAGCAGCCCGATCATACGCTCGCGGCTCTCATCGGATATCTCCAGCAGAACGTCCGCTAAATCGTCGGGGTCGAGATAGCGCAGCCACACCCGCCGTTCAGCTTCGGGCATACTCTCCAGCAGCTCAGCCTGATCGATGGCATTCATGCAGTCCAGCAGTTCTTCGGCCCGTTCCAGCGGCAAAGCGCTAAAGGCCTCCAGCCGCTCTTCCGGCTCGAGGCGGGGCCAATCGTGCATGGTCTGTTCTAACTGGTCGTAAACTTCGGACATGAATCTAACCCTAAGCTAGCTGGAAAGTCCAATATAAACCGGCCAATACGATCTATCAGAAACGATCTGTCAAAACCGATCTATATGGGACACTGCGTTATGGCTGAGGCACCGCAGATGCAGAGGCAGGGGCCGCAGCTGAAGCAGGCCCTGAAGGTGAAGGTGACGCAGCCGGAGCCGCGCTGTTCGCCTTTCCTGCATCTTGGCTGCCCTCTTTATCTTTTTTCTCTTCTTCCTGCAAAGAGTGCAGCGTTCTGCGCCACAGCTTCACAGGGTCTTTATCCAAGATAAACAGGGTATCCTGGCCTTCTAAAGTCAGGCCATACATTTCCCCGCCCCCGCTGCCTTTAGCGCCTATGCGGAAGTGCGCCAGCACTTCATCTTTTTCTCCGTACACTATCGCTTCGGAACAGCTGCCCTTGAGCTCGGAACTCTTGCCCGGCTGCTTTTCCTTCCACTTCAGATCGGTCAGAGCGTAAACCAGCCTTAGGACAGAGGAATTGCGTTTTTCTTCGTCGCGCACACATTTCTCAGGCTGACGCACTTCCCAGCCATCGCGAATTTTGCGCACATCCAGCTTTAGCGGCTGATCTGCCTTGGGCTTATCCTGCCCTGACTGAGCCGTCTCCGTCTGAGCCTGCTCAGCGGGCAAGGTCAGCTCCAGCCGACGAATATCATTTTCATCGAAAGCGGCCAGATGGTGATCCTCGAAATCGTCCATGCTCTTAGCTTCCACCACGTTTTTGGCTTCCTTACAGGAGGCGATCATATACTCATTGGTTTGGGGGCGGCGCATATAATAATTATTGCCCTCGCTGTCCGAACGGCCCCAAAGCTCAACTTTTAAGGTCTGGCCTGTTTCGGTGACAATGTCCCAGGCAGCGGTAAGCTTGCCCAAGCGCTCCTGCTCAATTTGCGGAATAAAACGGATAACTTCCAGGCCATGCAGCTGCCAGAGATAATCGTTAACCGCGCTCAAATCGGCGTTTACCTGCTGGGGTTTGGTCACCTCCCATTTGGCAGTAGCTTCCTGTTCAGCGCTGTCCTTTTTCTCGGCAGCTTCCGCTGCTTTATCATCTTTGCTCTTCCTAAGCTCAATGTCGTCTTTTCCCGGCTGACGGATCAGCAAAGAAGCGACTTGATCGGGATTGCAGACCAGCCCTGATTTTTCCCGCACGTCGATATCGCGTTCCTGGAAAAAGGCCCTAAAGTTAACCGCCGCTTCCAAAATTGGCTGCTGATCTTTGACGCGCACATAATTGGTGTCCCCTGCCGGAGTATCAGTGCCAATAAACAGGACCAGCTTCTTTTCCTGCTGCGTCTCACCGTCCTTGACAGTGAGTTCCAGCTCAGCTTCGGGATTATCGAGCGAGAAAGTGGCATAATCCGAAGCCTTGGGCTCAGCGATAATCACAGACAGGCGCGACAGCTCAGCGATCTGCTTTACGGTATCGCCTGTCTCGCTTACGGCAGCGATATACTGCGCTTTATCGCCGGCAGACATCAGCCACAGTCCCTTGTCATACTTGAGAACGCGCTCTTCTGTGGTTTTATCTTTTTTCGCAGTCCAGCGCATACCCACTATGTTCCCGGCCTTTATGCCAGGGAATATGCGCTCTTCCTGGGTCTTGGCTTCTTGGCGCTGTTCCTCTCCTTTATAGTCGTGGATATACCAAAACGCCCCCAAGCCCAGGCAGAGCAGCAGCATTATAACCGTGCCGCGTATGCTCATACCTGCCTCCTTCTGCTCCTGACATTGACGAAGCCCAAGATAAGCACGCTCAGCGGCAGAGCGAAAATTAAGAACGCTTTGATGCGCAAAGCCACATTGTCTTCGAGAATGAGCGGCTGGCTATTCTCATCCTTGGCGCGAATGGTGATGCGGTTTTCATTCTCGCCCAGCCAGTTGAGGATGTTGAGAATAAGATCGCGGTTGCCCGCGGCTTTATACATATCATTGCAGAAGAACTCGCTGTCGCCGATGACCACCACACGGCCTTCTTTAGTCTTCGTGGGAGCTTCGCTATCCTTGCCGTCTTGGCCGTTTTGCGCTGCTTTAGCATCTTTGGCCTGAGCGCTGTCAGCAACCGGGTAAGTGCCCGCAGCGGCCAGCGGCATACTACCGCGGCGCACCACGTCTTTCTCGCTTACCTGCACTTCCTTGCTTTCCATAACGGTGGACAGTTTTAAGGTCATGGCATTGGGGCCGGTCAGCATCAGGGGGATCACTTTCGCACCAGTAGGTGCCTTATCCGTTATATCCACGGGACGGGCCAGCCTATAAAGAGTCTGCATGTTAAAATCTTTGACAGCAGAGCACTCCTGATTGTACTGCAAAGCGATGGAATAGACCGGTTCAGCCCCAAACAGCTGCGCCATCTCGTCGATAACCAGCTCATCAGGGCACTGGAAACCGTATTTGCTTAAAAAAGCATCGTATTTATTGAGGGTTTCCATCTCCAAAGTCAGCAAAACGCGCCCGCCCTGAGCGATCCAGTCCTCGATCAGCTTAGCCTCTGCGGGCAGCAATTCGGTTTTAGGGCCGGGAATAACCACAACCGCCGCATCCTCTGGTATTCTTTTGGTCTCGCCTAAGTTGAGATCGAGGGCCGTAAAACCTTCGGTGGCCATATCGGAACGGAACTGCGACATATTGGGCAGTCCCTTCATATTCTGCTCTGTGCGGGTTTCATAAGCGCTTATTTCGCCATGCCCCTGCAAAAAATACACTTTCTTGTCAGCCAGGTCCGATAGGTTGAGCAAAGCGTTGGTCATCTGAGTCTCTTCAAAGGACATAGCGCGGCTGGTGCGCTTGTTGTCGCCCACAAAGACCACGCAGCCCGGCATACGCACCTCATATTTTTTGGCCTGCATCGGATCGAGCTTAGGATCTACTATTTTATAGGAGAATTTAGATGGATCGGCCTGCTGATACTGATTGAGCAGCTCTTCGGCTTTTTGCCTCCCATCAATATCGTCGAGCAGCAAAAATACCAAAGCTTCCACCTTATGCGGCAGCTCTTTGACGGTTTGCACAGACTGCGGAGAAAGCGTAAAGCGCTTATTTTTCGTCAAATCAAAGGTATGGTGATTCTTCTGGGCGATCATCAGCACTACCAGAAAGATCGCCAAAGCCGCGAAAACTGAAATAACGGTAGAAACTGCAAATTTTAATTTAGAGTTCTGCATAATCTTACCCCCTCCACTTGCGGCTTTCCAATACCCGGGCCGTCAAAAACAGGAACAGTGCGGCAAACGCTAAGAAATACACAACGTCCTGAGTATCCACGAGACCTTTGGTCAGATTATTGAGATGGCTCAGCGCCGACAGGTCTCCAAACCTTTCTTTTAAAATGCCGGTTTGGTCGAGGGCGGAAAATATCCAAATCATAAACCCGCCAAAAAAGGACAGGGAGACGGCGACGATCTGGCTGGAGCTTAAGCTAGAAGCCCACATACCCATAGAGATGAGGCATACCGCCAACAGCAGCAAACCGGTATAGCCAGACGCTACGGCAGCCCAGTCCAGAGGCGTAAGGCGATGCATGATAATAAAACTGCTCAGCGTCAAAACCAGGAGCAGCGCCACCACCGCCAAGGCTGCAAAAAGCTTGCCCAGAATAATCTGCATTTCCGTAATGGGATAAGTCAGCAGCAGGTCCAAAGTACCCGCACGCCGCTCGCCTGCGAATAAGCGCATAGTCAGCATGGGAATAAATATAAGCAGCAAGAATCCGTAAGTCGACAAAAGATTCTGCACCAGCACTTCGTTGATGTTCAGAGATTCTGAACCCTGCATGGCCGTCATCGACCATCTGGCGAAGCCTTCAATACCATAAGAGGAAAAAATCCCTGTGACTAAGAGATAGACCGCAATAAGCACCCAGGCCGTTAGCGAGCCGAAATACGATTTAACTTCACGAAGAAAGACAGCGTACATACTTACTTATCCTCCCCGGCGGCGTCAGCATTTGCCCCACTGGCACCGTCCCCACTGTCCGAAACCGGATCGTCACTTTTAACGAGATCGATAAAGATATCTTCCAAAGACATTTTTTCGGTCTGCAGCCCAGCCAGAGTCCAGCCGTTTTCTACAACCGTAGAAGCGATGAGACCGCTAGCATCGACATCGCTGGGGGTATCAATTCTATAAGCGATATGGCCTTCGCGCTGCTCGTCGTCGAGCACAGTGACTGCGGTCACCCCCGCGATAGAGCGCAGCGTTTTGACGGCGTTGCCCGGCGGATTGAGAAGAACGACGCGATAGTGGTTGCCTTTCTGCATTTTGCGCTCTAAATTATCCGGCGTATCGGTCGCCACGACTTTACCGTGATTGAGAATAATGATGCGGTTACAAGTTAAAGAGACCTCGGGCAAAATGTGCGTCGATAAAATAACCGTAGAAGTTTTGCCTAAATCTTTAATGAGTTCGCGGATGTCCTTAATTTGGGCGGGGTCCAAACCGACGGTAGGCTCGTCAAAGATCAGCACCGGGGGCTCGTTGACGATAGCCTGCCCAATGCCCACGCGCTGTTTGTAGCCGCGGGAAATGGTCGCAATCAGCTGATTCCGCACGTTGCCCAGATTGCAGCGTTCCAAAGCCCGCTCGACTTTGCTTTTGAGTTCGGATCGGCCCACCCCTTTGGCGCGGGCAGCAAATTCCAGATATTCGCGCACGGTCATATCGGTATAGAGAGGCACATTTTCGGGAAGAAAACCAATACTGCGGCGCACTTCCAGACTATTCTCCAGAATATTGTAACCGTTGACTGTGATATTGCCTTCAGAGGGCGGGAAATAGCAGGTCAGCATCTTCATTGTGGTGGTTTTTCCGGCGGCATTGGGGCCTAAAAATCCCAAAACCTCACCCTTTTCCACGGTAAAGCTCACGCTGTCCACGACAGTGCGCTGGCCAAAGCGCTTGGTCAGCTGTTCCGCACGGATCATACACGATGACGATGTACTCATAGCGCAATAACTCCATTATTTATCTTTATCAGTAATATAGTAAGCTTCTCTAATCAATGTCACTTAGTTAAGGCTCGATGACATTACAAATGTTGAATCATATACAATTATCGCCTCGCTCATGTTCGCGCACAAGCTAGCACAAGGCACATGATAAACCTCGATTCCCCCGACAGCCTTGGGCACCCCCTTTGCCCCACTCTGTCGCAAGCGACATCTCCCCTCTCCCATCCTTTAGGGGGAATTACTTTAGGGGGAGTTAGATAGTTCGCAATAATGATCTTATTAGCGAACGCCAGATTTTCTACAGTATTTTATGCTACCCTTTTTTAATGCCGACAGTTTCTCAGGACAGGCAAAACTGCGCCCGAAAAATTCCCTCAGGGGGGAAAAACATGTATTCTCTTGAAGTTATAATGTCGAATTTCTGGGAAGGCTTTCACCATTAATGGCACCCATTCTGCCGCCAGGCACGATACTGAATGTGCGTTACAAAATTAGCCGCGTCATCCACCAGCCGGGGCTTAGTTCAGTGTACCATGTTCAGGATCAGCATATGGCGCAGAAAAGCTGGGCTGTGCGCGAGATCTACTTTCACGCCCCCAACCAGGCAGCATACATGCGCACCATCAGCTATTTTCAGGTGGAAATTCTGCTCACCAAAAAGTTCGAACACCCCAACCTGGCCGCTGTCGTAGATTATTTTAACCGCAATAACGCCATTTACATCGTGCGCAATTATATAGAAGGCACCGATCTAGCTATGGCTATGCACCTGCGCCAGCTTACCGAAGCGGATATTCTTTATATAGGTATGCAGATCTGCGATCTGCTCATCTATTTATGTTCCTTTAAAGAGCGCAACTTTCTGCCCAACATGTACAAAAATCTGCGCCTCTCCAATATCGTGCTCAGCAGCACCGGCAAAGTCACCCTGCTCGATTTATGCTGCAGCGATCTGCGGCGCAACAGCGAATACTGCGCCCCCGAACAGTTTACCGGGGCCTCCAGCGACGAACAAAAAATTCTCGTCTATAACCTAGGCGCTATGCTTTACCATCTGTTTACAGGGTTAAACCCCGGAGATACGCGCTTCAATCTGCCCCCGCCCGACAACTACCGTCTCGACATGTCCAGGGCAACTATCCAACTGCTGACCAAAGCCACCCATACCAACACCTCGGGGCGTTTCGCTAATTTAAACGAAATGCTCGCCCATCTGACCAAAGCGTACAACTCTGCCGTTAAGAAAAGCGGGCAGCAGCCCAAGCCCTTACCCAGCAAAAGCGCCCGCTCTGGCGGTTCTGGCACCAGCATGTTTTCCTGCGTAATGCTGATCCTGGCCATTCTTTTTGCCGGCGGCGTATTTATGTTCATTTTTAAAGGTTCAGTTTTTTAAGGAGGCCCCCACTTGTTACACCCCGGCACTGTAATAGGAGGACGTTACCAAGTCATCCGCCTGCTCGGCCAAGGCGGCATGAGCAACATTTACATTTGTCAGGACACTCACCTGCGCGGGAAAACTTGGGCCATCAAAGAATTTACGGCCCGCTACGACAACCCCCAGGAACAGCAGACGGCGCTGCGCTATTTCGAGCGCGAAGCCCGTATCCTCTCGACGCTGTCTCATCCCAATCTGCCCACGGTCAACGACTATTTCCAATATCAGGGACTGTACTATTTCGTCATGGAATACGTCGAGGGCGAAGACTTGGGCAAAATATTAGAGCGCCAAAAAGGCCCTCAAGAAGAGCGCGTAGTAGCCGAATGGGCTGTGCAGGTGTCCACGGTTCTCTATTATCTGCACTGTCAAAAGCCCGATCCCATCGTATTCCGCGACATCAAGCCCAGCAACATCATCATCAACCATGGCCAGGTTAAACTCATCGATTTCGGTATTGCCCGCCAGCTGACCCCGGATAAAAAAGGCGATACCATGCGCATCGGTTCCCCGGGCTATGCCCCTCCCGAGCAATATAACGGGCAATCCGATCCCAGGTCCGACATTTACGCTTTAGGCGCGACGATGCACCAAGCCCTAACGGGCATCGATCCCACCCTGAGCACTACGCCTTTCGTGTTTAAGCCCGTACGCGAGGCCAATCCCAAAATATCGGAAGCTATGGCCGCCATTGTGGCCAAAGCTATCAAGGTCGTGCCAGAAGAGCGCTATCAGACTATGGTGGAGATGAAGCGGGAACTGCGGGCCCTGCTTCAGCCCCACTTAGCCGTAACTATGCCCGCCAGCGCCCAGCCGGCAGCTGTGCTGGCTTCCCAGGAACTCTCTCAAAAGAAAGCTCCGGCGGCGATCCCCCCCATAGCGGTAACGTCCAGCAGCGCCCCCACGCCCGTACCTTCTGCGGCTCCTCCCAAACCGCTGCCCATACCCAAAGCGGCCCAGAAACAGCCTGCAGCGGCATCTCCGGCGCCTGCGCCTCCGATTCCTGCCCCCTCTCGTTTCGGCTGCATCAAGCGCTTTTTCATGCTGCTGATGTTCAGCATCATAGCCTCGGGAATGCTGTTAGCGGCTGTGCAAATACGCGCTCACATGATGGGAGTTTCCGCCTTATCCTCATGGCAGCGCATCCTGGATGTGCGCTTAATCTATAATGTGCTGACTTACCCGCAGCCCTTAGGCAGCGAAAGCCAGGGCGGTAAAATGTTTCTCAACGGTGCTCCTTACCAGCAGTGCCTAGAAATCTTAAAAAAAGAACCGCCCTCGCCTATCAGCCGCATCTTTATGCAGAACTGCGAATATGAAGACGCGCTGCGCTCCATGTTCCCGCCCGTTAAATCGGGGGGAGTAACGCCTATCGACATTTTCATTAAGCCCCACATCAGGAATATCGCTGTCTTAGTGCCCCGCGAGCTTAACGATTCCGGAACGTCGGCTGACATACGCGACCTCGGGGAGCAGTGCCTAGCCGGTGCCGCCCTAGCTCAGCGTTTCACCAACGACAGCCGCAGCTCAGCGGCCCCTCTCGTTACTTTAATACCTCAGCGTTACAGCGCGGAAAACCTGTCTGCGCGTATCCAGGCCCTGGGAACCCAAGCTATACGCCGCCAAACTGAATACAAACACTACGAAACCGTTTCATATTATGCCGACGGAGCTTTGGTATTCTTTCCAGATGCCAGTTCCCAAAACGCCTATATAAACGCTATCGTTCAGGGCAGCGCTTCGTTAGAATGCCCCATCTGCGCCGTCGGCGTAAGCAGCCAAGGGGTAACCTGGTCCATAGTCAGGCAGGGCACAGTTACAGAATTGGGCTGCTTTAACTGGAATGATTTTCCCATCGATCAGGCTGTGAAATCATTTAAAAGCAGTTTGCTGGCCGATCAGCCTCAGTCTTTGCTGGGGCTGAGCAAGTCCCATCCCCAAGAATCTCAGGCGCGGGTCTTGGTTTCTCCCTTCCACCCCAACCCCCAAGGCCGTCAGGCTTATGCCCTTTACCAGCGCACGTTTGGAGGGCAGCCCAACATCTATAAATATTGGCCTGTCGCCTTTGACGCTCTCTGCTTCTCCTTGCGGCCTCAGGCCAACATTCCTTATCAAGGAATCTGCATTAATATAAGTGCTGACAATAAAGGTACGGCAGTGCCTCACCAATTATACAGCCAGAGCGGAACCAAATGGCTGCACGGCAACAGCCTGAAAAGCTCAGCCCCAGCCCCTGCCGCCGTTCCCAACCAGAAAGCCAGGCATTAATCCATGATTTTTAAGCGTTTTTTATACACGGCGGTGGCCTTCTTTGTAGGTCTAGCTTTGGGAATTTTAGGGGCGCCGGTTTTAATCGTGCGCTTTGCGCTACCCAACACTTATGGCAGCGTATTTATAGTGGCCCTGCCCTGCGCCATGATCACAGCCGTGGCCGTATATCTGCTGACAGGGCGTTTGTACAGCGACATCAATAAGATGAACAATGCAGAACAGCAGCAGATGCAGAGGCGCTGGGCCTGGCTGAAACCGGCCGGTTTAGCGCTGCGCTCACCATTTCCCATCAACAAGAGCCAGGTTATCATCGGGCGCGACATTAAATGCGATGTGCTGCTGCTCAACGATTCCATTTCCCGAAAGCACGCGGAAATAGTCCGCGAAGGTTTAGGCTGGCGCATCCGCGATTTAGGCAGCAGCAACGGCACTTTCATCAATGGTCAGCATATCACCGACGCCTTGCTCAATGAAGGGGATCTGATCACCTTAGGAGACATCAACCTCACCTTTGAAGGCCCCCATGAGCCACTGCCCGACGCCATCACCGAAGAAGCGATCAACAATCTCTCCCCCGACCCCGAAGCGGTTATGGATTTCGATTCTACCGAAATCCAGCGCTATGCCCCTCAGGGTACGGGAACACAGTCTATGATGGATCACACCGAAGTGATGACTTCAGGAACGAAAATATGCTAGACAAATTTGCCAATGTCATTCAGTTAGGCACAATATAACAGCTGTATACACAGATAAGCGAATCACAGATCTCGAGCCTCAGCTCCTGTCTTTCTTGCGTCAGCTTCTGCCCGCTGCGCTGTTTCGCTACGCTCAGATGCTACGCTTAGCAGAACTGCCGCAACGCCAGGGCAGCAAAACACAATTGTATTTTTATAATGTAACCGTCAAATATGCCAGTTTTTTATTGATATGCAATAGTAATTCCAAACCACACTCAAAAGCATCTACTAAACAATAAGCTTTACAGCTAAACATAATTTATTTTTAACAGCAGGACCAAGAACTATTTTGTAGTAAACTGCATTATTCTTCGTTATATAGAAGATAAAAACACTGGATACAAGACAAATAAAGTTAGCATTGCATATTCACCAACAGCACAAAAGAACATTCACCATGAGCGCAGTTCCTTAAAATATATTCCCCTTACTCCTTACCCTATCATTTCTCTATCCTTACTCTATCTTTACTAATAATTATTCAGACCTATCTACGCATTCGGATTAAAGTTGTATGATCAAGAAATCAGACCCAGCCAATGGACTCAGCCTGCATCTCCTGCTTCTGGCTTGCCACACCAATTACAATCGGCTTTACATGCGGGAACTAGAAAAGAAATATCCCGGGCACAACTTACTGCCGGGACAGCCTAAAATTTTGGAGTTTTTAAAAACGCACAATAACGCCTATCAGCGCCAGATAGCGGACGGCTGTCTGTTAGAGCCCTCGACCCTATCGCTAATTCTCAGCAAAATGGAAGCGGCCAACTTAATCACCCGGGGCAGCGTCGGCAGCAACCGCAAAAACCGCGTCGTTTCTCTAACCCCTAAAGGCATGGAAATGGCCGATAAGGTTATCGAAGTCTATATGAGTTTGGAAAAGGAAGTGCAGAAGACCTGTACTTCTATTGAAAAAGACAATGTTAGGGTAATTCTGCGCAAAATCTGTGAGCAAGAGACGCTGATGCTGGACAGCGAGATTTAGCTGCGCAGCATTTCCTCATAAACGCTCAGATACTGCGGCGGAACCGCTTTGGTTAGCCATACGCCATTGACGGAACAATAGAATTTTAACCCATCAACGCCCATTTGCCCTGAACTAACGCGATACACGACAGGTTTCCCGTGACGGGAACCGACCTGCTTCGCCGTATCATAATCAGCAGATAAATGCACATACAGGCGCGATTTAGGAATAAGCCCTTGCATTTCTATGGAAGCCGTATATTTTTCCCCAGTGCCGTGATAGAGAAACTCCGGCGGCTGGACTTCAGGCAGTTCCACATCGACAGGTATTGAATGGCCCTGATTAGCGCGGATCAGGGTATGGTCACAGTTAAAGGAATAGCGCTGTTTGGAATCGGTGCGGACGATTTCTTCCAAGTCCGCCTCGGTAAAGGGATATGTCCGGGCAATGCCAGCGATCAGCTCTGCAACATCAGCCCAGCCGTGTTCATCAAGGGTGATTCCGATTGCCTCGGGACGGTGGCGCAGGATTAAAGCTATATATTTACTGATTTCTTGTTTAGACATTTTAGACTGCCGCCTTTCTTTTTAGATGCTGTGCTTGGCAGAACTGCCGCAACGCCAGAGCAACGAATTACCCCTATAAGCTGAGATACTCTCTAGCGTCTGCGGCTTTGCCCATCCAGTTCTTTAACCATTCATTTATTGCAACCGTCAAATATGCTTGTTGCGGCGTTTTGCGACACGTCAATGTCTGCGTTATGGCCAATTTAATGGTTAAGTGAACATCCGATTCTCCCTACAGTTTTGGGCACCCCCTCTGTCGCAAGCGACATCTCCCCCTCCCATCCTTTAGGGGGAGTCGTAATGTGCCAATGTTAAAGCATATTCATCAGCTGATAGTAAGCGCCAAAACTACGTTTGACGCTTACTATTTATTCTTAAGCAAACTTACGGCAGCTATAGGGATAGAATCAATAATATTCACAATATTTTCCAAAATATCGGCTTTACCCTCTTGACATCTTCGAAATAGCATTGTATATAGATATTGTAACATTTTAGCGAACATGCAACACCGCTAACAAAACAACACAAAGGAGCAAAGCTAATGGATACTAGTTAATAAGACGAACATTTGAAGCCCGATAACTAAGTTGCTTGCAAAAGAGCTGCGCCGACATGCTGCATTGCAGAACTTCCCGCCCAGCATTACTGGGGGACACTAACAGGAGGTGAAGCTATGGGCAGCGGCTCTAGCAATTTATATGATATACAGCTAAAAAAGAAAAAAAGGAAAACGCGGTCGCTCAGAAAGCCTATTTTTGACAAAAACGGCCATGTAACCCTTAACAGCATCGCTGCCAGAGCCGAATTCTTTCTCGGAAAATCGGTGGCCAGGCTTGAGCACGAATTGCACAAATACGGCTATAAGACCAAACGGCGTTCATCACGCAATATTGGGTCTAAAGCTAAAATTATTGAAATACTAAACAAAAACAAAGATAGAAATATTGCTCAAGTACAGGTCTCCTCCGGCAGCAAACGCCACGGCAACGTACCCTATGTTAAAATCAGCACCACCGACATAGGAAAAATTAAAATCATCGCCGCTTCACCTGAGACGTACAAATCCGATGGGCATGAAAAAGCAATACTGATATTTGGGAGGAAAAAGAATGACAGAGATTAGACCATATATAGGTTACGGCGAAATTAACTTCAATATGACGCTTACTGATGTCAAAACCCTGCTAAAACAGAAGAGACAGCATTTTAGACACGATCACCGTCCAAATAAAGGTGACGATCCGGAAGTTGCCTGGGACATCATCCGCATCGACAACTCTATTAATATATATTTTGCAAAAAGCAAAATGTGGAAAATCGAATTCGAAAACAGCTTTATTGGCCGTCTTAAGAACGGTATATCTCTAGGCACCCCCATCAAAGAAGCTCTGCGCATAGACCCAACGTTGGAATACAACGAATGGGATGAACAATTCGAATCGCAATTAGGCTATTGGCTTGTGGACAACATAGAAACTGGCGCAATAGTTGCTATAGCTATTTTCATTAAAGAGGTAGAAAACGACGAACTCTTTTACAGTTACAATTGGTGCGAATAGTTCACCAATCGTTCCTCTCTGGGGATGTATATCATCCCCAATTATTACACCTCATTGTTAGAAAAACGCGAATTAGAAACAAGAATAATTAAAAGGAGGTCAATATGAAGCCTTTAGCATCTTCCAACGGTTTCACTTACCGCTGCCCCCTCGACTGCCCTTTCAGAAAACGCTGCTTTATCATTAAAGTAGCCGAGGAACTCAAGTCTCCTCTGACCGTACTTCACAAATGCTGTGTCATAAAACGCGATATCAGCATCACTATCGGTGACAATAGCACAGACTAATCTAAAATGTCACTCATCATCTCATTAAGCAACGCACAATTCATACTGTTTATGTGTCAGCTGTTATGCAGTAAAGATTTCCAGAGACAATCTGCGCAGCATAGCAGCTAGCGTGGCTACCAACTACACCATTTACATAATTATCCTTAAAGGAGGATTACTAATATGGCAAAAAAAAGAAAAGCTATTATCGATGACGGCTGCTGCCCAGAGCTTGTAGACGGTGCCGAATTCGATCTGCCCCTGGGTATTCCCATCATCAAAGCACCTGCCGAAATTATCATACCTTCTGGCATCACCCCATTTTCAGAGCGCAACCATGCTCCTAGCAGCGATGAAGCTATAGGATTCTTCGAACATGACATAAACTTCGCCGACGTGCTGCGTTCACCACAGGATTATGTTGATGATTTTGCGCGGTTTGCCGCGGTTATCAGTCCCGATTGTTCGCTTTACACCAACGCCCCACTCACCGTACAGCTCATTAATATCTACCGCAACCGGGCAGTAGGCAGCTACTTCCAGCGAAAGGGACAATACGTTATCCCCCTGATACGCTGGGGCAATGAATACACCTACACAACCAAGTACTTTCCAGAAAAGGTAGCATTCCTGGGAGTGGAAAAGCACAGCATTGTCGCAATCAGCAATTACGGCTGTTTTAGCACTCAAGAAGAAAAATACCATTTTGCCGCCGGACTAGACGCCATGATGGAGACTTTAGAACCAGATACTGTTTTGGTTTACGGTTCTATGCCAGATGCTACTTTCAGCACTTTTAGACCCTACGCCCGGTTCATTCATTCCCCCAACTGGATGGCCAGGATGCACAGCCAAAATAAAAGCGCTAATCAATAAGCAGCGCTTCTGCCTAACAATTTCTTTCCCCATAACAACAAGAAAGAACGAGAATTAATAGCCAACGGTCTTACTATCCGCTGCGGCAATAACTAAGTTGCTTGCAAAAGAGCTGCGCCGACATGCTGCATTGCAGAACTTCCCGCCCCGGCATTGCCCGGGGAGTCTAACAGGAGGTGAAGCTATGGGCAGCGGCTCCAGCAGTTTATATGAAGACGCAGATGATAAGTTTGCTCAAGCTAAAAAGAAAAAGATTGCCTACAAAAAGTTTTCGGCAGCTCAGTCAAAAAAGGAAAAACAGCAGCCACAGCAAGAGCAGAAAAAGCAACGACAGCAAAATCACTTTGCAGCCTATCCCAAAACGATCAATAAAGACAAGCAAGGCAGGCACATTCCGGGGAGCAAGAACTATACGCCGGGCAGGAGTATTCTGACAGTTTCCCTGCAGCGTGCCCAGCAGCTGCTAGATCGTTATTCCGGAACCGGTACGAAGCTAAACGATCATAAAAAGGGCCAACTTTGGTGAATTCATAGGAAAGTTTGTGGATACTAAATCAGGAAATGCAGTTGACACAACTTTCAGAATTATTCACTATTCAAAAACCGGGATACATATTGTTCCATCCCACCCTAAAGGAGACAGCAACAATGTTTAAGCCTGAAGAACAAGGCAATTTCCAACTGCTATATTCATGTACTCACAACAACATGAGAGCACGATATACGTTCTTCGACGCCGAAGGAAATTCTCTCACAGCCTATTGGTATACCGACTACGAGACCGACAACGGCTTGGAATTAGACGATCCGAACTACGAGGAATACTATGCTATCGCTTTCCAAAATGCCGATACCAAAGAATACTTTGAGATCAGCTACCACAACCTTCCCGCCTCAGTGCTCTGCGACGGGGAAAAGCTGTACTAAAACTGCCCTGCATAGCAATGCAAACAATCATACTAAGCGCAGAGATAATCCCATGAGGAGCGAACGTCCGGCGTTAGCGCATAAGACAACGCCGCAAAAACCACGCGCACTTAAAACAAACTTATCGATACAAATGTACGGGGAATACCTTATTCCCTGTACATTTGCCATTATACCTTATTTAAAGCCCCAATAAATCGTCATTAAAGGTACAACAAATCCTTAAAAATTTCACCATTGCAATCGTCAAAAACAGGAGGATAAACACCAAATTGCATCAAAGCAATATATAGTAAATATAACAAATTTTTACACTATATATTGCTTACATATTTAAGCAATGATATATCGTTTATTCACATTTCACATTAGGATGTAAAGATATTGAATTATCATCACCTTTCCCACAGTCAGATTGAATATTTTGCCGATTCGCTCAACAAAAGATACGATCCAGTCCGGCTAAAGGAACCTAAGCCTATAGACGTTTATGACATCATAGATTTAGTAGGTGCTAAAACTGCCATAGATTGTCTATCACCTGACATGACCTATTTGGGAATCACTATATTTCAAACAAGATATGTGTATATATGGCCTGGCAACCCTTACCGTGCGGGCATGATGCCGACACGAAAACTATATACAAGCGACACGATTATAATAGAAAAATATTTAAACGAAAGCCCTTACGAACACGATCATTATAAAGAAAATTTCACCGTTGCACACGAATGTTTTCATTTTTCTCAGCACAGATATTATTTTACCCAAAATAATAATAATTCCATTTTTTATAATTCAGACCAAAAACAGCAAATCGACTATAAGACCGATCGATTCGTCGAACACGAGGCCAACTACGGTGCAGCTACCTTATTAATGCCTAGGCAGGCAGTTATTCATGCCGCACACGAACTATTGCACTACAACGATCAGATAATTAATTCAGCCGAAGTACCAAAATGTATTATAAAGCAAATGGGGCAACTGTTCGGCGTCAATTACAGCCCTATATTCTACCGCTTACTAGAATTAAAAATAATATCCGAAGACAAGCCCGCGCCGCAGTTTAATGACCATCAGCGAACCCCAAATCTTCTCCCTGCAGACAATCTCAGCCTGCCTCGCAATTATTTCCCCGGAAGCAATTTGCAGAAACAAATAATACCGGAAAATCCCCTACAGCCGCTATTATAATGCGCTGCCCACACCCCCACCCTCTTAGCGACCTTGACAAAAAGAATATCTCAGTGTATAAAACATATTGTGTTCGCATATTAGCTAATACATAAACATAGGTACACAATATCAGCATACGCTGACAACGAGACATAACTATATAGACAAAACTGCCACGATCAAGGAACGTGCGGGACCTCCCAGACCTGCGCTGCCTAAAAGAACGCGCTTTGCTCTAAGAGGTTCACAACAGAGGAGAGTTAGCTATGGAAACACAGAAAACGTTCGGAAGCTTTATAAGAGAGAAACGCTTAGCCGCCGGCATCAATCTGCGCAAAATGTCCGGCCTGCTCGAGATAGCCCCCGCCTACCTAAGCGATATCGAAAACGATCACCGCTATCCCCCGGAAAAAGAAAAAATTTACAGAATTGCCGAAGTTCTCGACTTAAATCGCCAAGAAACCGATGAACTCTTCGATCTGTCTGCCGGAAATAAGAAGAATTTAGTCTCTCCAGACCTCGCCGACTACATCATGGCCCAGGACAAATCCCGCGTTGCCCTGCGCTTAGCCCGCGACAGCGGCGCTGGGGAAAAGGTATGGGAAAAAATCATCCGCCTGCTCGAAGAAGAACGGAATAAGCAGCCCAGCGAAGAATAATGAAATAAACAGCTTAAGTATGATATAAAAGGCCGGATGTTTTTCCGGCCTTTTGTATTAGTTAGCGCTTCCTTAGATTCGGCTGCTCAGCTCCAGATTAGGCTTGGCGTCGAGATTGAGCGTGGAGCGCCAGCCTAAGTTGGCCAGTTCCCACCCCGCTCTGGCGATCATGGCGGCATTGTCAGTGCACAGCTTAATGTCAGGTTTCTTAAAATAAACCCGCTCGCGCTGGCAAGCCCGCTCCAACGCTTCGCGTAGGTGGCCGTTAGCCGCCACGCCGCCGGCCAAAGAGACGCCCACAGCATTAAATTCACGCACAGCCCGCATAGTCTTGGTCACCAGCGTATCCACTACCGCTTCTTGGAAGGAAGCGCATAAATCGGCATCGCTGACCCGATCTTCCTGCTGCAAATGCAGCAAAACCGCCGTCTTCAGGCCGGAAAAGGAAAACTCATAGCCCTTGTTGAGCATAGGGCGGGCAAAGTGTACGCTTTTAGGGTTGCCCTGCCGGGCTAATTTTTCGATCTTGCCTCCCCCAGGATACCCTAGGCCCAGAGCTTTAGCCACCTTGTCAAAGGCTTCGCCCGCCGCATCGTCGCGGGTACTGCCCAAGACCTGATAATCGCCGGGGCCGTCAACTTTAATAAGCAGAGTATGGCCGCCGGAAACCAAAAGGCTAATCAGAGGGAACTGATCCGGCTCGCTGTCAATCCAAGAGGAATACAGATGGCCTTCCAAATGATTGACCCCAATTAAGGGAATATCGAGCGCTCCAGCCAAACACTTGGCCGCCGCCACTCCCAGCAAGACAGCCCCCACCAAACCGGGACCGCAGGTCACCGCAATGGCATTCAGATCGCTGAACTGCAGGCCCGCCTGCTCCAAAGCTTCCTGAATAAGCGGATTGATGACTTCCATGTGAGCCCGGCAGGCCACTTCAGGGACCACGCCGCCGAATTTCTCATGCAGGGGAATCTGCGAAGAAATCAGATTAGCCCTCACTTCCTTGCCGTTTTCGATAATAGCCACAGAAGTTTCGTCACAGGAAGATTCTAATCCCATTATAAAACGCGGCCGATAAGGCTCGCCCTTAATATGTTCCACAGTTCACCTTTCCCTCAATGTTATTTTATTAGCCTCACTCTGTCACAGCCGCGGCTTCCCGCCCTACAAGCTTTTAACAGGATTCTGACAGCGCATAATCACTAATTATTAACTTTCAATTCGGCGGCTATTCTCTCCAAACGCTGCAAATAGGCAGGCTGCTGCATATTCTCGGCCTGCATCATCCAGGCGTCGTCCACGCCGTCGTAGTACTTCTTGCGCACTCCGATCTTCTTAAAGCCAAACTTTTTATAGATATTTTTGGCAGGCTCGTTATCGTAGCGGACCTCCAAATTAGCCAAATCACAGCCTTCGGAGACGACATAGCTGATCATGTGCCAAAAGAGACGCTCACCGATCCCCTTATGGCGCATACAAGGCGCAACGATCACATTGGTGACTTCAAATTCATCGTAGAGCAGCCAGCCGCCAGCGCTGCCCACAACTTCACCCTCATACAGCGCCGTAAAATAATGGCCGTAACCGCAGGTCAGCTCGTGCATATAGCTTTCCCGGCTCCAGACCTCGCCAAAAGTCAGCGATTCCATGTGGCGCACATCTTCGATATGCTCCGGCAGCATTTCCACATATTCCACTTTATGCAAAGCGAAATTGATAGGCTCTTCGGTCAGCATCATTTGCCCTGCACCTGCACTTCAGCGGCCCGCAAATAGATAGGGTCTAAAGCGAAAGGAGACACCGTTTTACCTTCCCGCAGGCCTTTAATCCCTAACCGCGCCACCTGAGAGCCGCGTATTTGGGCTAAGATATCGGGAAGCAGGCTCACCCCCTCGCATTGCCCCAGAACCGAAGCGTAACGGGTGACCGCGCTGCCCAGCGCCGCAAGGCAATCGTTCTCCCGCATGGCCTCCAGACACTGCTGCGGCGTAAACACGCTATCCTCAGTCAGGCGCTTGGGGTATTCGCCAGTGGTATCGAAGAAAGCTCCAAAAATCTCCCCGCGCCGCGCATCAAAGCCAGCCATGACCACGGGAATCCCTGGAGCGTTGAGAGCCAAGGCCTCCAAGGCATCGACGGGAATCAGCTGGCAGCCGTGCACCTGAGCTAAAGTGCGGGCCGTCACCACCCCCAGCCGCACCCCCGTAAAAGAACCTGGGCCCGCCGTCACCGCTATGGCGCTCAAATCGCTGACCTTTAAGTCATAGCGCTGCAGACATTCCACCAAAGCCGGGAAAAAAAGGCGCAAATGCGAACGCGGCGTAAAGCCGCCCGCTTCGGCCAGACACACTCCGTCGCGCAAAACCGCAGCGCCGAAACTTTCTCCAGTACAGTCTAAACCAGCGATTAAATTATCGATCATTGTTATTATCCCGTAAAAAGCCTAAATGCGTTCTTCCCCAATGTCATTTAGTTAAGGCTCGATGACATTGGAAATGTTGACTCATATACTATTATCGCCACGTTCAGGCTTGAATATAAGCTAGAGCATGACACAAGCTAAACCTCGATTCCCCAACAGACTTGGGCACCCCCTCTGTCGCAGTCGCGACTTCTCCCCCTCCCATCCTTTAGGGG
>JAUNIO010000053.1 GCA_030535355.1 bacterium
GTTCCCGGTGCTGTTGGATTGTAAAAATGCAGCTGCAGGCTGTTCACGCTTTGCGTTGCGGCAGTTCTGCCAAGCGTAGCCTCTGAGCGTAGCGAAGCAGCGTAGCGGGCAGAAGCTGACGCAATAAAGCCAGGTGCTGAGGATACGAATATGCCTAATACGAGTAGCATATATTTTATTGGCGTCAGCGCTGAGGTTCCACCTGTTCCCATCCTTAGTCTGTTAGGTAGTGAAGTTAGCGTTAGCAATTATTTAACTAGTTAACTCTTATACACTGACACTGGGTTAAAGATATTGATTATTTTGGTTCAAGGTATTAAACTGCTAAATGGAGTAATGTAATTATTTTGCTTACCTGATATAGTTTATTCTCAGCCGAGGGACCCAATATGGATACTGCAAATAACGGCACCCTGCACCGCTGCGCAAAATGTGGCCACATGTTTAAGGCGACTTCTTCTTTTTGTCCCAATTGCGGCGAGAGAAAAGCTACAGTTATTAAACCTGCAGAAAATACTTGCGCTAACTGCGGAGCTATATGCAGCGATGAGCAAAAGTTTTGTACTAAATGCGGAAAACCTTTGCGCCAGCTGATACTCTGTGAACACTGCGCCAAAAACGGATTGCCTATCTCTTTAGTTGAAGGAGCGCGCTATTGCTGCAAATGCGGAGGAGCGGTGTCACAGCAGCGCACAGATTTCCGCGCTTATCAGGCAGAGGTAGCGCAAAGACAAGATATTCCCGATAATGCCTGCTTTGAAGTGCGCGTAATAGGATCTTACGGTTATGGATATGGCAATGGGGTGTATCCGCTTCTGGAATGGAACAATTTGTTGCTAGCCATCAATTCCGGCATAATTTATGCTTATAATATGTTGGCTGGTAAAGAAGGCGGAGTAACTCTGCGCCCCTTTTGTTACAGCAGCGGAGATTATCCCAAAGTAACCTGTCCCATAGGTATCCAAAGGGGTATTGGCAGCCGATTTCCCAGTCTATTTAAAGTAGTTGACGGAATGTTAGCAGTGCCGGGAATAGACCGTATCTTTTTGTGGGATGCTGCCAGTAACGTTATGCGCCGGGAGCAGGACGAAGTACGCGGTGGCCGCAGAGGATTTGAGCTAGAACTCAAAGGTCAGCTGATCGCTGATTTAGCTGGCAATGAGCAGCGGTTTCTGGCAGCACTAGTGCGCACCTCTGATGAAGTACAGCTGTACGTTTACGAAATTAGCGGGGAGGATATTACTCTTTATTACACGTGGTCTCTGGGAAATCTGGAGGAACGAACATTTAATGTATATGTTACTGCCCATTATGCGTATGTGCTGGTGCAGGACGATATCGATGAACCAGGAGATTTGCTGTGTTTTAGCCTGGATACGTATAAATCTGTAGAATTAGCTGACTGGAGAGGCCGCTGCCGCCCAATTCTCAGTTTTGAGAACGTTACTGAGCTGGTTCACATCGAGCGCGGCGATGGATATAGCGAAGTGCATCGTTTGAGTCCTGAACAGGCCGAACCTGTGCTGCTGCTGGACAATGTTATTCTCCCGCAGTGTTATTGCCGGGATAGCCAAGCTTTTTGGATTGTGGGGCGCAGCCTGCTTTTTGCGGATGGCCAGAATAACTTTAGCGTTATCAATGGCTTAGATGAAAGCATGATGCGCATGAGCGTGCCTCCAGTGCGCAGTCTGTACGGCTTGTGCTTTGTCGATGATAAGGGCGGCTTGTATGCGATCCGCCAAAATCGCATTGCTCCTTGGAAAAAGAAAATTGAAGTGCGCTTAAATGGCCGGGAGCTTCATCTTAACCGGTTATCTCCATGGTTTGCCAATGGGGCCTGTTTGTATGGTTTTTCCGACGAAGGTCTAATATCTATAGACATGTCAGTTACCTATCCACTTCCCGCTAATGAACAGAACGGAGTTGTCAATGCTTAATAGACTTAGCTTGCTTTTGCAGGCGCTGCTGTGCTGGGCAATAATGGCTATACCCGCTTTTTGCCAAAGCGGAATTCCGCCTATTGAGCACGTTGTGCTGCTCGATACCAGCGGCAGCATGAGCAGCTACCGTCCGCAGTGGGGGCAATACGGAACCTATGAAAATGGTTTCGCTCCCACTGTTACGAGATTTTTAGGATTTTTGCTCGCTCCAGATGGGCAGTATCTGCGCGGAGAAGATGCAGCTGTGCTATATCCCTGCAGCTTTTACGGCAAACGCGACGAAAAACGCCGGGAAGCCTATCGGGCTGCGTCTCAGAATTTAACTTTGCAGGATATGTCAGCCAGGCTAGGGGCCCGCGCTGATGATGGTAAAGCTAGATGCCCGGGACCTGACAGTGACGGGGCCATGGGCAACGACGGTATGCTTCAGGGGCTGCGGCAAGCTATGCAGGAGGCACATGAACGCCAAAGTGCATCTTTGCATGTGTATTGGTTTCTGACCGATAATGGGTTTGACGATTCTGCGGAAAAGCTGCCGGAAGAATTCTATAAGTTTTTGGCTCGTGATGGCGAAAAATCGCTGGCGCAAGTGTGGTTTGCTCCTTTGCGACAGCTGCCAGACGGAAATGGCAATTTAGTGCTTTACGTCATTATTCAGGAAGACACGCCAGGACTATGGCAAGCTTCTTGGTCAGATGAAATGGCGGAAAAAGTTTTGCAGCCGCGCTTGGAAGAGCTGTGGCCGAACGATAGCTTTCGCCGCCGTTTGATTGATTTGCGCGCCACTCAGGCAGGAGAAGGCGACGATATAGTTCTGTTAGCTGAACCTAAGGATTTTCAGCGCTGTTTAACCCCCATTCCAGCTGATGCTTTTAGCGGCGCTGATCCCTGGTGCTCTATGCGCCGAGTCCCATCGGTTAAAGCCGGGCAGGACGCTTATGCCGTCGATTTGCTGGATAACCGTCAATCTCAAAAAAGCGGTTACGAGTACGCTTCTAGCGTGCGCTGCAACGTGCGCCCGTCTAGGGGATGGAATATATGCAATGTCAATGTACCCGGAGGGCGTCAGCCTTATTCCGTGGTGTCGCCGCTTAGCGATGAAGAAAAACGCCTAGTTGAGAGCGGTCTATTCATAGAATTCGGTCAGGCTGCTACGGTGGCCAAAGGTTCGAAACGGGGCGCTAAGCCTATCGTGTGGACCTTTGCTTCCACTCCAGAAGTGCGGCGTCTTTTGACGAATTATCCCCAGGGCGTGGAGCTGGAACTGCAGATTAAGATGCCGACGACTATAGATTTCAGCAAATTGGCTGAACAGCAGCAGTCCGGCCTGGATAAAGAGCTGTTTGCTTATATAGCTCATCTCGATTTGCTGGAGCGCTTTATTATGGGCGCTGCTGTGGGCGAGCAGAAGGTACAGCGCGAATGGGTTTGTGAGAATCCCGTGCGTTTGACTTTAACTGCTGGAGCTGGAGACTGGCTGGACCAGATGCTGAATCAAATTATGAGCCAGGCGGCTCCGGGATCGGCTCTGGCTAAAGCTGCGGCTTTGGCGAGCAGCGAGGCTATACGCCCCTGGCTGCTGTGGATATTGATCGCTATTCTAGTCGCTTTGCTGCTGATTATTGCCTTGCTGATTTGGCTAATTGTCAGTCTGCGCCGCCGTAAGCGTAAGAATAAAACGGCAACTGACGAAGATAATGCCGATAATTCTCAAACTATTACTAGTGAGGATGATGACTATTACGATGCCTAAGATGGTGCGCTGGGCTGTGCTGGCCTTAATATTGTGTCTTAACCTGAGCTGTCCCGTCTGGGCAGATGACAGCGATTTCTATCGCATGGTTCCCTGTAAATTTCAAATTAAAGACAAGATGGGGCGTTCGGTGGAATGTCCGCCGGGTACGACGTTGGCATTTCAGCTGCAGCCCGGAGATGGCGGTGTATTTCTCAATGGCAAGACCGAAATTGAAGTAGCTGACTGCACCGCAGATTTAAACAGCTGGCGCGAGGCCACTATGGGACCCAACGGGGTTTTTGAAGCCGATTTATTCGCACCGGTTTCCGATACAGCGGGGTCTGGAGTCAGCTATGTAGTGCGTTTTAAAGGGGGCGGACGGCTCAATACAGCCTCTCTGAATGTGGGAAGCATTATCTTGACCCATCGTGGCACGGCTCACGATGTTGAGCCTTTAGCTATCAACCAGAGCGTTCGCCAGAAATGGGAAGTGCCGATGATAGCTGTCAGCGCGTTAATCACGCTTTTTTGGGGCTGGCTGCGTTCAGCCAAAATTCGTGCCCGAGTGTGGGCGGAGCTGACAGCTAAAGCAGATGTCAGCTGTGACAGTGTAGCCAACAGCAAAAAGCGTTTTATTATGGCTATTGTAGTTATAGCTGTGCTTATTGGCTCGGCTGTGGCCTTGCTGTGGCCTGGGGTGACTGGCTTTTTCCCTTACTGCGGGGTCATTCTTGGCAGTCTGCTTCCCATGTTTTTGGTGTTTGTGATTAGTGTTTTGTATTAGTTTATGTATCGCTCATACATGTCTAAGTTAGTAATTAGCTAATCGATTAGCAGTCCCCTGACTTTATTTCGAAATAGGGGTGAGGCTGCGCTTTAAACGCTGCCGATGGCGCGTTGCCTGTGAGGAAAGGTAAATGGTATGGTCAGTTCTATGAACGCCGATCCGTCTAAGAGCGGAACGCAGATTAAAAATATTACCCCTACGGTGATTGTGGGCTTGGGCGGTACCGGCTGGGAGATTATCAAACGCGTCCAAGAACGGCTAAATTACTATATCGGCGGGCTGCATCACTATGCCTGCATAAATTTTTTGCATGTCGATACCGATAAACCCCGCCAGGGAGGATGGAAGGATACCGCTCAGACTAAGCATATTCATGCGCACCGCGGCGCGGAAGGGCTCTTTGACGGCGTGGACTCTTACGGAGTGCGCACTTGGTTTCAGGCTCGGGGTGATGAAACCATTAAGGTCTTTGATACCGGTGCCGGTCAGGTACGCCCCTATGGGCGTTTGGCTTTCTTTTCCAATTATACCAACAATGGCATTCAGGATGCTATAAAAACGGCGTTTAATAACATAAAAGATAAATCGGCCAGAGAAAAACTCAAAGCGTCTCCCAAATTTCAGCAGGTCGAGGAGCAGACGACGATCTCCATTGACGATGAGGGCAACAACAATGTGATTATCATCGCGTCCATCGCAGGCGGTACGGGCAGCGGCATGTTCTTCGACATGGTGACTGCCCTGCGCCAGCAAATGAATGGCAGAGGTATGATCTATGCTTATCTTCTCTTCCCCGACAATTATCGCGATGTCAGCAATCTCGAATCGATGCGGGCCAATGGTTACGCATTTCTCAAAGAATTAGAATATTTTCAGCTCAACAATAGCAATCACCGTTTAGAGGTTAAATGGCCTGGCGATACTACTGTAGGTGTAGCTATTCAGGCTATTCTCTGCGATAGGGTCTATCTGTTTTCGCACACCGATGAATTGGGACGGGTAACTCAGGTCGAAGATATGTTCGACTCTATTGCGGAAACGATTTTCAAAGATTTCACTTTCGGCGGTTTTGCCGACGAAAAGCGCTCGGCGGAGAATAACGAAAATACCGATTTGCATACGCTTTATGTGCAGAATCCCGTCAAAGACGGTTTTGGCAATAAGATTCAGCGGCAAAGCTCGCGCAGTTTCCAGTCGCAGGGATACAGTTCCCTGGGGATGCCGCACGATGAATTGATCGAGGCATGTGCTTATCGTTT
Organism: bacterium; assembly: GCA_030535355.1. Taxonomy (GTDB): domain Bacteria; phylum Vulcanimicrobiota; class Xenobia; order Xenobiales; family Xenobiaceae; genus JAFSXO01. The sequence goes on from JAUNIO010000053.1 coordinate 5,722, forward strand.
GGCGGCTGAGGTAGTCAACAGCTGGCAGCCGCAAAATGTTGAGGGACGGGCGGACAGCAACACTGTTGACGAGGCGTTAAAGAGCGTAGGTTTGCGTTTGGCTCTGGCTGGCGTCAGCGGCGGCGGTTCCAAGCGGGGCAAAGAAGACCTCAATACTACCGAAGTGCGTACGTGGTGTAAACAGCTGAAAAACCGCAAATTTTCCGGTCGCGATGAAGATGGGGACATTAACGCTTTGATGCTGGCCTTGCTGCGCAAGCGTGACGATGCCAGCGCCACCGAGATGAGCTGGCTGGACGTGGAAACCGCTAATCGCTGCAGCGAAGTTACGGCTGCTTCCAGCCAGGAAGCGGCGGCCAAGCTGAAAAGCGCTGTAGATGACTGCGATAAAGGGCTGCAGAAGCGTTGTGACGCGTATTTACTTGGCCTTAGCAATACTGTCGAGAAAAAAACGCAGGAACGCATTGAAGCCTGGTGCCAGGCGCAGATAGCCAATAAGATGAGTTTTTTGGACTTGACTAAAGTGCTTCACGGCATGGAAACTAAGCTTACCGAAATGGCTCAGAGGCTGGATGTCTCTCTGACGACAGGTCTGGATAAATGCCGTAAGGCCCAGTGGGACACTTATGTCGCTTTTATCAATAAGCTTGGCAAATATCCTGAAGACAATAAAGTGCGCGGTTTGCGGCGCTTAGAACAGCTCTGCGGAGTGCTCGATACTCAAAGCGAACGCCGGGCGCTGATCGAGCAGGTCGTCAAGGCTAGCTTTGGCCAGGGTGATACTCTAGGCTTTTTGGAGTATTCGCTGTATAAGTGCGTCGTCGGTGCCTGTCACACGCTGCTGGAGCGCTTGGCCGTATATCTGCGCAATTTAGCGGCTAGTTTCCATCTGAATAACGAAGGCTTGAGCAATGCTTTTGCTTATCTCAATGAACGCTCCAAACAGGCGCGCAACGTCCACAGCAGCCAGCATATTAAATCGCTGTTCAACGGCAGCGAAAAGAGTTTTGAAGCTATTTATATAAAAGCTCTAGACGCTTATCATGCCGAGCACAGCGATCTCTATCGCGATGATTCCATCGATGATGAGGAGGAAGCGCGCCGCAAATTTATATCTACGGTTTACAAGGAGATCAGCAGCCGCTTTGTTACGAAGTTCGGCAATCTGGAAACGATCAATGCCGCTTTGCTGCGCGGTTTTGAAGACGGGCAGGCTATCAATGCCGCCAATGATGAATGGGTCGCGGATTTGCTGAGCATTACTCAGGCTTATTTCCGTTACAGCCTGCCGCAGGTCTGCTGTTTTTGGGAGCGTTTTGCTGAGGACTTTAACACCCCGGCTAAGCAGCGGGAAATACTGGAGGAGCTGTACCAGAATTCCGCTTATTGGCTGGACTGCGATCATTCCTTTACCCGTACTACTCTAAATAGCGGTGGTTCCGAGCAGGGAACTTTCGTTTTGGTGGGCTTGCCAGCTTTGCCCATGCTCCGCGATGAAGTTTTATACAACAAACTTAAAGATTTAAGCGCTAAGGTTGAAGCACAGTTAACCGCTTTGGCTAATGGTCTCAAGGTCAGCGTCAAAGTGCTGCCAACTTGCGATGAGCTGATCATTTATCGGCGCAGTATCGCCTTGCCGCTGTGCTACAGCAATGAGCTGCCTCCCATGCACGAGGCTTACAATGAAGTGCGCGCTACTGGCAAACCGCTGCACATTACCTGGCGCAACCGTGTTTTTGCTGACATTAGCTTGCTGACTGAAGCATCGGCATCGGCCAGTACCAGGGCAGTGCGTTCGGCAGCCTTGGGCATGGCGTTCGGAATCATTAAGCTGACTCCGCGCCCGATGCGCCCTGGAGATGATACGCCTATCTACGATTATACTTATGTGAAGTCCGGTATTGGCGAGGACGTCAATTTCTTGGGCCAAAGCTGCGAAGGCGACGGCGTGCGCGAGATAGCTGAACATATGACTGTGCACGACAAGAGCGATATTGTGGCGGATATTGAGAGAAAATGCGAAAAGCGTTTGGCAGCTTTGCAGGCGGCCGATGACGACGGCTATACGATGAAGTACTGGGCCATCTACTGTCAGATGCTCTGGCAGGATGTGCCTCGCGATATCGACAAATCTGGCAAGGAAGGTCCTCGGGCGGGGCATGAATTGGAATATGCGGTGTACAAGTCGCTTTTGAATGATGCAGTGGAGAAACTGCGCAGCGCTTCCTGGTGGAAAGAGGAAGACGCGGAATCTTCCGATGAGCTGGTGCAGCTGGCCAGAGAGCAGGGTGATAAGCTGTTCAAAGCCCGCCCGCAGGATCATTTCCGCCTTTGGCAGCTTCCCGAGCAAAAATAACCTTGCGAATATGCCAATCTCTTAATTTAATCATAATGTGGCTTAGGCAGCGTGCAGCTGTCAGGATGATCTTCTATCAGGAGTAAGGTATGAAGTGCCCTAATCCCGACTGTATTGGACTGGACGTAAAAAACAACGAGGCTTTCTGTCCTTGGTGTGGTCAGCGCCGCGATGTGTACTTGATCGTGGAGGAACAAGAGGGCAGCGCTTCGGGCCAGTGGATTCCTCTGCAGCGCTTTTTCAGCGAGGAACGTCCCCAGCTGCGTCTGCGGCTTAAAAAAGATGAGAAGTGTCAGCTTCCTGAGAACTTGCCTCTAGCGTGGGTGGACTGCAAATGGCTGGAAGTGGGGGAATGGGCGTCCTGTGAAAGTGGGTTGAGCGCCGCATTGCGCTACCGTCCTTCGTCGCTTCCGGCGGACGCTAAGGAGCGAGCGTACAGGGCGGAATTGAAATTAAACATTTCTAGCTCGGAAACGCTTCGCACTCATTTGGAAGTATATCCCCGGCCGTCTTATGAAATTGAGACTGAGAAAGATGGCCAGGGGATTACGCGTCTTTTGAAAGACGAAAACGGATATGTGCATTTCCGATTTCAACTGCTGCGTTTCGGCCCCACTACGGGACTGCGTCTGCGGGCCAGAGTCCCTGCGGAATTTCTGGCCGACGGTGAGGGGGGAAGTTCTTCGGGCGTTTCTGTCCGCGCTGGAGACGAGACGGTGGGCAGGCATTGCAAAAATGCCAAAGAGAAGACTTCTATCCCCAATTTGTGGGGGGATTCGGCTCCGGCTGTTTTGCAAAAACCTGGCAAAAAAACGAGTTCCAGTTTATGGGACAAACAGAGTCTTGAGGTGAATTGGCTGGACAGTGCCGGCAGCAAACGCCGATGCGGGGAGATATCCTATCGCGTGAGAGGCGGTGACAGCGAGCCTTATAAACTTGTTTTTGTTTTGTCATATCGCGGGAGGATTGGGAGCGATAATTGGCGTGCCCATGAATTTACCCAGGAAATATCTGTGCCAGTGCAAGTGATTGGCCGCCCGCTGCTGAAAATTTTGGGTTCGGTAGGCCGTACTTCTTGGAGCGTGCTGACTAACCGCAGCGAAGATTTTTCTATACCTATAGAGCTTACCAACGGTGGGCGCGATTCTAGGCTGAAAATAGTAGGTGTGCGTTTAAGCGAACTGCCTGCCGAATTAAAGGTGGAATTGAGTGGTTCCGCTGTTCAGGGAGGCGAAATTGTCAATGTCCAGGGACAGTCGAAAAGCCTTCGTGTCTATTTGCGTTTGCGGGAAATTCCTTCGGTTGGCAATTATAATTTTCACGTTATCTTTACCTATATTAAACCTAGTGCAGAACAGGGTGATCAGCGCGAGGATTATGCGCGTTTGATAGGTTTGCGCGTAGGACAGCCTAAGACTTTGCCGGGCAGTGTGCTGGCTGTAGATTTTGGCACTTCTTCTTCTTGCGCGGCGGCGCTGGGCGTGGGCACAGATCAGGAAATGATCTCCGTCGAATCTAACGGGAAAGATTCTTTCAGTTTGGCTTCTCTGGCACTTTACGTTAAGGATAAAGTCACTCTGGGCGAAGCAGCCCGTCTGCTATCATACAAATACCCGCTGGCATTGCTGGAATCTCCCAAACGCGATATCGGAAGACGCGAGTTTTTTGAAGTTTTGCCTGCGGAGCAGAGCTGGATGAAGATCGCTGTGGCAGATGTTGTCAGCGAGTTTTACCGTTTTTTGCTGAGCAAGGCTCAGGACAGTGTTGTGAAGATTAAGCGGGCGTCTAAGGACGACTGGAACTGCTGCAATTTTGAGAATTTGGCGGTTTCGCATCCCAGCCGTTTTAATTATTCCCAAAAACAGATGATGGCAACAGCGGCTCTGCAAGCTTTTCGCCAGGTATTTGGCGATGCCACAGTGCGCGAAGAACTGGTGCAGGAACCTTTGGCGGCAGCTTTGGCCTATGTCGCAGGGGAAGCTGTGCAGGCAGGCTGGCATGAGCGTAAGGGCGGTGATAATATAGAGTACTCTTTGCTGGTTTACGACTGCGGCGGCGGTACTACTGATTTGTGCTGTTTAGAGGTGCATTCGCAGCGCAGCCGCTGCTCTAGGGAAGGCTGCGCGGATTACTCTCAGCTGTCTGACGAACAGCGCGCGCGCCTGCTTCCGGCAGCGCTGCTGCGTTTGCTGCCCGGGGCGAGCGCTGCTGATATTTCCGCTTGGGCGCAGTTTATCAGCAGCTGTGGAGATTGGCAGTGGGCTTGGTCGGAGCATGCCGAATTGAAAACACTGCCGTTTGAGGCTGAAACGCTGATTGGCATGATCTTAGACTGCGCTAATTCTCTGCAGGAACAGGATAGTTTTACTGTGGAGGTGCGCATTAAGGGAGCGTCCGGAGACCCTACTTTTGGCGGGACTAATGTAACCGAAGAAATAGCTCAGCTGGTGCGTGCCTGTTTTCCAGATTTGATCGTGGATGAGAGCGGGGAAGATGATAAAAAAGTTAAGGCAAGGCGCAATGTGATTTTGCTGCGTCGTTTTGCTGAACAGCTTAAATGCCGCGTTTCCAGTACAGACGATGCTTTTATTGGCGATATTTTGAACGGGGAATTAGCGGGAACTTTGGTGACCGCTAACGGACCTGTGCCTAATGCGGAATTGATCGACAAGCTGAAAACCGTTAATAGAGGTCTGTATAAGCGTCTGCGCTACGCCAACGGCGGTTCCCAGACGCGCATTGCCAATTTAGGCGATGAATGTTTGGCCTTGTCGCAGCGCTGTTTCGGAGCTGAGATGCCGGATGTTATCTTGCTTACCGGACGTGGTTCGCAGTGGCCCGGTATCCGCGGAAGTTTAGAGCTGAAATTCCCCGGCGTTCCTGTCGTGTTGCTGGGGGATGGCAATGAAGTCAAGCACTGTGTTGCCAAAGGCGCAGGCGTATTGGCTCTGGTGCGTTCAGGGGCAAAATTGGCAGGCGGTCAGGGGGTTCATATCGTCAATATCAGCGAAGATATGTATACAACTTCTAGTCTGTGCCTGCAATGCGGTGTGCAGATGGAAGAACTGATAGGCGCAGGCTGCCGCTTTAATGAGCAAAACGTTATTGAAGGGCGCCATGTTTGGCGTTTGATTCCCGGGGAAGAGCAGATCGAAGTTGCTGTTTATTTAAGCGATGTCCCTGGGGCTTGTCTGGTAGCTGGTGATGCGGGTCAGCGTGAGAGCATGGTAAAATTAGCTACTTTTGCCGTTAGTTTGCCCTCTGAAAACTCCGTAGGCAGCGACGGGCAGATATGTCTGGAATTGAGGCCAAATGCCGAACCTGGATATGCCGAGCTTCATGTAGCTTTGGAAGCTGACGGCAGCCGTTACTATGGAATTTTGCCGTCGGGTGAGGATAGTCTGGCGGTCATGATTATGAATAAATAATGTGCTGTTATGGATGAATTGACAAGACTGAGCGATTGCCTAGCTGTTTGGGCCGGTCAGAATGACGCTGCGCTGGCTGATGGGAATGGGCGTTTGCAGCAGATTACGGCGGAGCGCATGGAGAGGCTTTCCCGCATGGTTCAGGTGATCACTGATAATCTGCGCGAACGCGGTGCTTTGAGTTCGGCTCTGCTGCAGTCCGGTGAGAACGTGGCGTCTGAGGCTGCGCAAATGCGGGAAGCAGCTGCCCGCGTAGATGGCTGTTTACGGCAGCTTAGGGAGATGGTGCTGGAACAGATCGGCGTGGGCCGGCGCTTAGAACATCTACAGGCGGATTTGCCCAAACTTTTGGACGGGGCTCTGCACATCTGCCAGGTCCACAATATAGCTGATTTGGAGCTGTGGCTGCGCGGAGACGAGACTGTTAACGAGGTCTGCAGGGCGGTGGGGTGCGAGCTGATCGATCCCGAAGAAGGCGATGATTATTGTCAGGAAACTATGCATATAGAACAAAGCGAGTTTACAGATGACGATTATTTGGCGGGCAAGGTCTGTGCCTGTCTGATGCCAGGGCTTCAGGTACGCATCGATGCACAGCAAAAAGTGCATGTTTTGCGGCAGGCTTTGGTGACTGTTTATTCTCAGCTGTGATTGTTTTTATACGATATTTGCAAATCACTCATATATTGATATATAATATAGTATATTATTATGTATTCTCTGTGCAATGTGGAACACAAATACGATGATTTGTCGTTGATAATATTTGTTTTGCCTTATTTATTATGGTCGGCAATATTATAGCAGCGGAGTTGAAACGTATGACGGTGCGAATTTTAGGAGAAGTCCCGGTCAGACAGGTTTTAAGCTTGGATGAATATGTTGTGGTCGATGTGGAAACTACGGGTATGAAAGCCGACACCCAGGATATTATTGAGCTGGGAGCTGTACTCGTTAAGCAGGGCAGCATAACAGAAACTTTTTCTAGCTTGATAAAGCTAGAAAAATCGTCTTTTATCCCATATTTCGTCGTGCAGCTTACCGGTATAACCGAAGCAATGCTGCTGCGCGAGGGACGCCCTCTCGATGAAGTTGTGGAGCAATTTTTGCTTTTGGTGGGCAAGCGCCCTTTGGTCGCGCATAATGCCAGTTTTGATTATCGCTTTTTGCAGGCGGCAGTGAGCTATTGTAACGAACGCAGGCTTGAGCTGGGCAGGGATATGCTGCTTTTGGACAATTGTGTGTTTGACACTTTGGCTATGTCGCGCAAATTGTACAAGAGAGTAAGCCATAATTTATCAGAACTAGCGATGATGCTGCAGATTGACAGTTACGGAGCCCACCGTGCTCTCAGAGACTGCGTTATGGCACATGAACTGCTGCAGAAAATGATGGAGCATCCGGAGTGGGAGAAATGGTTCTCTCAAAGAGTGGGCTGGATGAAGAAAACCATCAGAAATGTTGGGAAGAAGTAATTTTTTTTGGCGATAAATTTGTCTGATTACGGACCATTTGTTAGCTCTTTGCATGTAACAAATTTGTGACACGTAGAAGGAACTATTTGAGATTAGAATAAGTATATATAAGTAAACGCATCTAGTATATTGACTTATTAACTTATTAATATAGTAAATGCGGTAGAACTATTATTTGTTGGAGAGAAAAGCAATATGTACAAGGTTTTATGGCACAATATTCTCTCTCTCTCTCTCTCTTAAAATAATTATTTTCTTTGTTGTTCTAGGATATGCGTTAATATCAAAACTCCATATTAGAACATATAATACAATATTTATTTCTGAATGTTGTTCTTACTGTCTGTAATTGGTATGGGTGAATAATTCATGGAAGATAAAGTATATCTAGCGCATGTTAAAGAGCAACAGCAGCAGAGCGTAGCCGAGCATGTCTACGGCGTGGCCTCGTTGTGTAAATTGTTTGCCTCGGAATTCTCTGATGGTGAATATGCTCGCTGTGTGGGATTGTTTCACGACCTTGGCAAATACTCCCAGGAATTCCAAAAGCGTTTGCTGGGCGGACCAAAAGTTGATCATTCTTTGGCGGGGGCACTGGAATTTGCCAACAATAACAAGCTAGAAGGAGCCATGTGTATTGCCGGCCATCACGGGGGATTGCCGGATTTGGGCGCACGAGGGGTTGTGCAAGGGCCTTCTTTGCTGGCTCGCATAGGGCGATTTCGTCAGGATCAAGCCTGTATCCCCAGCGTAGATTCCGTTTGGCGGAAGGAGCTGAACGCTGAAATATCGTCCTTGTCAGACAATATAGATAAAAAGTCATGTGCCGATTATACATTATCGCGATCATTCTGGTGCCATTGGCTTTACTCTTGCCTAGTAGATGCTGATTACCTCGATACTGAGGCGTTTATGGATGGCCATATCTATGCTCCCAACGTAGGAAATTTTGATGATTTGGTCAGCAAGCTGAATGCGTATATATCTCCTTGGTTTCCTCCTAAAGGACCCCTCAATGAAAAACGCTGCGCTGTTCTTCGTGAATGTATAGATCGCGGAGAAACTGCTGAGCGCGGCCTATATACTTTAACAGTGCCCACAGGAGGCGGTAAAACTATTGCTTCATTGGCTTTTGCGCTTCATCATGCCCGGGCGCGGGGGCTAAAACGCGTCATTTATGTAATTCCTTATACTTCGATTATTGAACAAAATGCCGCTGTATTTCGAAAAATCTTGGGTGATGATGTGATTTTAGAGCATCATTCCAATTATTCTTATGAGAATGATAAGAGGATACCCGTAGATTATGATGATGAGGCTAGGGCAGACAATATGCGATTCGTGAAAGCAACTGAGAATTGGAACATGCCTGTTGTCATAACAACTGCTGTTCAGTTCTTTGAATCTTTATTTGCGAATAAGCCCAGCAAATGCCGTAAAGTGCATAATATAGCCAATAGCGTAATTATATTTGATGAGGCGCAGATGCTTCCTCTTCCGTTTTTAAAGCCCTGTGTCTTTGCGATAGCTGAATTGGTGAGCCACTATAACGCTACTGCTGTCTTGTGCACAGCTACGCAGCCTGCCCTTAATAAACTATTTCAAGACTACCTTCCCGGACGGGTTATTGAGGAAATCTGTTCAGCAGAGCTATTTGCAGATAAAGTGTTTAAACGCGTAAAATACCGGCGTCAGGGAAAGACGAATTGGAATGATCTTGCAGAGCAGCTAGTGGCTCATGATCAAGTTTTGTGTATCGTTAATAGCCGCAAAAACGCCCATGAACTGTTTGAAACGCTTAGAGAACAGTCAGCTGTTGATGGAAACTTTCATTTATCGACTTTAATGTGCCCGCAGCATAGGCAGCAAATACTACAATTTGTGCGTCAGCGCTTATCTGCAGGACAGACATGCAGAGTGGTATCAACGTCGCTGATAGAGGCAGGTGTTGATGTCGATTTTCCTGCCGTATATCGCGAATTTGCTGGATTGGATTCTATTTTGCAGGCTGCTGGACGCTGTAATCGCGAGAATAAACGCTCTTCTGGCGAGAGCGTGGTAACGCTTTTTGAGGCTGAAACTCCATTGCCGTCTCTTTTCGCTCAGCCGGCAGCAGCAGCTCGCAGTGCGCTGCACTATCTGTCTTCTCTGCAGGATATTGATTCTCAAGAGACGATTAAAGCGTATTTTACAGAATTATTGGATATTAAGGGCGATAATGCCTTGGATGCTAGTGGTATTTTGGATTTACTTAAAAAGCTCAGCCATGCTCAGGCCGCTTCGGTATTTCATATCATCGAATCTCAGAATACTGTATTTATTCCTTACGATGAGAAAGGGAGAGAATTAACCGAGCGCTGGCTGAGGGGAGAGCGTTCACGCTGCTTATTGCGCAAATTGTCGCGTTATGGTGTTTCTGTCTATGATAACCATTATCAAATGCTGTCAGAAGCCGGAGTACTGCAAGAGGGTTCTTGTGATGCCGCATCTGAAGCACATGAGAATTGCGCAGTATTGTGCGATATGCAAATGTATTCAGAATTAAGCGGTTTAGACCTACAGGCTGACAGCGGCCAGGCTTTGTTTATTTGATAATCAATAATAGAAAGGTGGTGCCGAATGGCTGTAATGATTGAGGTCTGGGGTGATTATGCTTGTTTTACCCGTCCCGAATTAAAGACGGAACGGGTGAGCTATGACGTTATTACCCCATCGGCAGCCCGCGGTATTCTGGATTCTGTCTATTGGCATCCTGGCATGCTGTGGGTAATAGATAATATTTGGGTTTGCAATCCTATACGCTTTGCCAATATACGGCGCAATGAGACTAAATCAAAAATCTCAGGACGCAATGCTAAAACCGCAATGATGCGAGGAACTACAGCGGGGCTGGAATTATCGAGTACAGCTGATCGCCAGCAGCGGGCGACGCTGCTGCTGACAGACGTTCGCTATGTTATAGAGGCGCACTTTGAATTAATACCGGAAAAGATGGGATCGGAAGATAGTGCCGATAAATTTCAGGCTATTGTGATGCGCCGTTTGAGCAAGGGGCAGTGTTACCATCAGCCGTGTTTCGGATGCCGTGAATTCCCCGCGCATTTTCAGCTCTGTGAGCAAATACCTCCTTGCCCTGAAGAGCTTAAGGGACAGCACGATTTTGGTTTTATGCTGTACGACATGGATTTTTCAGATGCAGAGAGTTTTAAACCCCTTCTGTTTAGAGCACGGATGCAAGACGGCAGAATTGCGGTTCCTCCCCGGTACAGTGAGGAGGTGCTGGGATGATTCTTCAAGCTTTGACTCAATATTACTATGAGCGCTGTAAATTTGACAGCCGTATGCCCAGGCGGGGCTGGAGCAAAGTAAATGTTGCTTTTGCAGTTGATCTAGATGAGAATGGCTCTGTACTTCAGTTTATTCCGCTGCGGGATACGGTCGTGCGCGGAAACAAAGAAGTACAGATACCGCAAGCTTTTTTAGTGCCGGAATCTGAAAACAGAACGTCTGGAGTAAAAGCCAAATTTTTATGCGATAACAGCAAATATTTCTTTGGTTTGGATCAACAGGGAACTTCGTCAAAATTGCAGATGTGTTTTGAAGCTTGCCGCCGCCTGCATGAAAAATTGCTCAATGAAGTTGATCATCCAGCGGCCCGTGCGGTGTTGCGGTTCTTCGCCAACTGGCAATGCGATAATTCAGCTGCATGTTTTATATATAGCCCGAGTGTGCTCAAAGAAACCGGTAATTTTATATTTCGTTTCCAAAGGCAGTATGTGCATGAAATACCTGAGATAAGAGAAGCATGGGAGAGCTATTATAATGGTAAGGAGATGACGGAACAGGTGCGCTGCTTGGTTACTGGCGCTGAAGGTAAGTTTAGCCGCTTGCATCCGTCTTTTACTGGATTGCCTGGCGCACAGAGCAGCGGTGCTTATTTGGTATCTTTTAATGCCGATGCTTACTGCTCTTATGGGCACGAACAGGGAAAAAATGCTCCAACCTGTGTGGAAGCCGCGTACGCTTACGGTGAAGCTTTGAAATATCTGCTGAGCAATGATGCCAGCTGCTGTAGATTTGATGATACACTAGTGGTATGCTGGTCAGGCAATGCGGATAACAGCTACAGCGAATTATTTATAACAACCGCTGGTATGAGAATGCCGAGTGTCAATAATAGCTCTAAAACAGCTTCGGCAACTGATGAAGACGACGAGGAAGATGGATTTAACATCAGCTTTTTGACGAAGGACGGCAAAAAGCAATACTATCGCGAAAGCGATTTGCAGAGAATGGTGCAAGAGCTTTGCAGCGGGCGAACGGTATCATTTTGCGGTTCCAATTTGGACCCTAAACAGACGTTTTATGTCTTGGGCATATCACCAAATGCTGCACGTTTATCGGTGCGTTTCTTCATGCGCAATAGTTTTGGCAAGTTTATAGGCAACCTTGAAGCCCATCGCCAGCGGCTGCAGATTTACCATTCCAGTTCTGCTAAAGCTTTGGGAACTAAGAGTTTTTATTTGCCAATAAGATCGTTGATTTGGGAAACGGTCGACAAGAAATCCCGCGATAAGAAAGCGGTACAAATTTTAGTAGGCGAGACGCTGCGGGCGGTTATCAATAACGAGCCTTATCCAGCGTCTTTGCTAAGCGGCGTGGAACTTCGCATTCATGCTGACAACGTTATTAATCGCGCTCGGGCGGCAATTATCAAAGCTTATTATTTGCGAAATTGTCATCCTGACGTACCTATGGAGGTGTTAACAGTGTCCTTAAATGAAGAAAGCCGAGATTCTGCTTATTTATTGGGGCGTTTATTCTCAGCCTTAGAAAAAGTGCAAGAAGCAGCTAATCCTGGTATTAATGCTACGATTAAAGATCGTTATTTTAATTCGGCTTCGTCAACACCGGGAGTGGTATTTCCTCAGCTGATAGCTTTAGCCCAAAGCCATCTTAAGAAATTAGATAATGGGCAAAAAATATATTATGAAAAAATAATAGCCTCTATCATGGATTGTTTGGCTGCACCGTTGCCAGCTCGTTTTAATATGCCTCAGCGTGGCAATTTCCAGCTCGGCTATTATCAGCAGACGCAGTATTTTTATACTCCAAAGTCAGTCAGAAATGACAGCATTGAATAGTCTATCAGTTTGAGGAGTTGTGTTATATGAGTAATATTATCAGCAACCGTTATGATTTTGTCATCTTGTTTGATTGTGAAAACGGCAATCCCAACGGCGATCCCGATGCGGGCAATATGCCGCGCCTAGATGCTGAAACCGGATTAGGATTGGTCACCGATGTTTGTCTGAAGCGCAAAATCCGCAATTATGTGGAAACCGTTAAAGAAAATGTTCCTGGTTTTCGCATTTACATTAAAGAAAATGTTCCGCTGAATAGAAGTGATAGCGAGGCTTATTCCGCTCTTGGTGTTGAAACTGATAAAAACGGAAAAATCAAAGGCGGCAAACAGGATAATATCGATGTTAACATTCGCGATTGGATGTGCCGGAATTTCTATGATATTCGCACTTTTGGCGCGGTGATGACCACTTTTGTCAAAGCGGCATTAAATTGTGGGCAGGTGCGGGGCCCTGTACAGCTGGGATTTGCCCGCAGTGTGGAGCCTATTGTGAGCCAGGAGATAACGATTACTCGCGTGGCCATCACCACTGAGAAGGATGCTGAAGGCAAAAAAACTGAGATGGGACGCAAGTTTGTGGTGCCTTATGCTTTGTATCGCTGTGAAGGTTATGTATCAGCTAACTTAGCTCGTAAGACTACGGGGTTTTCCGAAGACGATTTAGAACTATTGTGGGAGGCTATCGTTAATATGTTCGAACACGATCACTCCGCTGCCCGTGGTAAGATGGCTGTTCGCGAATTGATAATTTTCAAGCATGATTCCGAATTGGGTAATGCTCCAGCTCATAAGCTTTTTGATTGTGTGCGAGTAGAGCGCAGTGATAAAACTGATAAATCTCCGGCACGTGCTTATACCGATTATCGGGTCATTGTCAATAATGAGGCTATACCGTCAGGTGTGAGTGTGATACGCAAAAACTGACGTTTAAGATTAATCAGCTAAATGGAGAGGGCGAGATAGGTGCAATATTATGATTGATAGTAATTACGGCTGCCTAGCTCTCTCCGGTATACAGCACTATCTCTTTTGTCAGCGTCAATGGGCGTTAATACATATAGAACAGCAGTGGCAAGAAAATTATTTGACAGCTGCTGGTAGGGTATTGCACGCACGGGCTCATGATGGCTCGTGCCGGGAATTACGCGGTGACTTGTTAATAGTACGTGCTATGCAGGTGGGTTCTTTTCGTTTGCAAATTCATGGTGAATGCGATGTGGTAGAATATCACCGCGATCCGCAAGGCATTGCATTAGCCCATACGGAAGGAAAATGGCTGCCATATCCTGTCGAATATAAACGCGGTCAGCGCAAGAGCAGCAATTGTGATCGCGCTCAGTTATGCGCCCAAGCGATATGCTTAGAAGAAATGCATGGATGCAGTATTCCTGAGGGGGCGTTATATTATGGGCAGGAAGCTCACCGGGAACTAGTGGCTTTTGATCATGAGCTGAGGCAATTGGTGCAGGATTCGTATGCTGCTATGCACGCCTTATTTATACAGGGTATTAATCCGTTAGCGAAATATTCTAAATCGTGTGATAATTGTTCATTATATGAAGTTTGCGCGCCTAAACTGTCGGGGGCTTCGGTCAGCCATTATTTGCAGCGTGATTTGGAGGATAAATAGGTGCGCAAGCTGCTTAATTCTCTTTTTGTAACAACAGAATCAGCGTATGCTCTGCTGGAAAATGACAATATTGTTTTGAAAAACGGCGATGAGCTTATAGGGAGCTATCCTTTGCATATTTTGGAAGAAATATATTTGTTTTCTTATGCAGGAGCATCCCCAGCGCTGATAGGGCGCTGTGCTGATATGGGCATAAACTTAGTTTTTTTAAAGCCCAATGGTAAATTTTTGGCTCGAATCAGCGGAACAAACCGTGGTAACGTTTTGCTGAGGCGTCAGCAATACCGTTGGGCAGATGATGAAGAGGCCAGCTGTAGGGTAGCTAGGAATTTTATTTTTGGCAAACTCAGCAATGCGAGACATGTGCTTAATCGCTGTCGCCGCGATCATGCGGATCGTGTTAACGTTTTAGATTTTCAGAATACTGCGGAAAAGTTAGCAGAATTGCAGAAACAGGTTTTGTCTGCTACTAACTTAGATGCTTTGCGCGGTTTTGAAGGAGCGGGCGCTACACTGTACTTTGGATTATTTTCACAGATGATACTAGATAAAAGCAAGAGCTTTGTTTTTTTGGATCGCAACCGCCGTCCTCCGCTTGACCGGGTTAACGCTATGCTTTCCTTTACTTATGCTTTATTAGCCAGCAGCTGCGCTTCAGCATTGGAAATGGTTGGCTTGGATTCTTATGTGGGATTTTTGCATAGGGATCGTCCCGGCCGTACATCATTAGCTTTAGATTTGATGGAAGAATTGCGGCCATGTATGGCCGATAGATTTGTGCTGACTCTGATTAATAATCGAATTATTGGTGTGAAAGATTTCTATGAACAGGAAAACGGTGCTGTTTGGCTCGACGAAAAGGGGCGCAAAAAGTTGTTAAAAATCTGGCAGGAGCAAAAACGCAATATAATTGAGCATTCTTTTACCAAAGAAAAAATAGCGTGGGGGCTGATTCCCTATGTACAGGCTTTGCTTTTAGCTAGATATTTGCGTGGTGACTTAGATGGTTATCCGCCTTTTATTTGGAGGGGATAATGTTAGTTTTAATAACTTATGATGTTAATGTGCAAACCGCTGAAGGTCAGCGCCGGCTTAGAAAAGTTGCAAAGCTGTGCAAAAAATATGGACAGAGAGTACAGTGTTCGGTATTTGAATGTGATATTGATCCTGCACAGTTGTGCTTGCTTAAACAGCAGCTGTGCGGGATTATTAATGAACAAAAAGATAGTCTGCGATTTTATAATTTAGGAAAAAACTATCAGAATCGTATTGAGCATTATGGTGTTAAGGAAAGCTATGACCCAGAAGGGGTATTGTTGGTATAGGCGAACCTGATGCTATCATAAAAATGCCTATAGGTTCGCGCACTAATATTATTCAATGTGTAACAATATTGGTGTGCTGTCACGTTGAGCATGGCTTATTTTATGCTATTTTATAAGCTAATTCTGCTGAAAAGGTGTTTTTATGTTCAGAATATTCTGTTTTGTCTAGCATAAAAGAATATTCTGCCGTCGCGCCCCTCGCGGGCGCGTGGATTGAAACGACAAATTAAGCCGAGAATTCGATGAAGACGCATGGTCGCGCCCCTCGCGGGCGCGTGGATTGAAACGACGGCAGCGGGCGCTTTTTGGGATTTGGGCAGCGTCGCGCCCCTCGCGGGCGCGTGGATTGAAACTGCCTTTAATTGCGCTTGCAAAAGACAGTGGGAGTCGCGCCCCTCGCGGGCGCGTGGATTGAAACTAAATCGTAGTAGTCAGCATTGCGCACAATCGCAGGTCGCGCCCCTCGCGGGCGCGTGGATTGAAACTGCAAGTACTTATGTGGACTTATATACAATTATGGTGTCGCGCCCCTCGCGGGCGCGTGGATTGAAACTGGCATGGGACATTTATATTTCGCTCGAAACTATGTCGCGCCCCTCGCGGGCGCGTGGATTGAAACGGCGGCTAAAAATCCATTTGTCACGCAGTATATTGTCGCGCCCCTCGCGGGCGCGTGGATTGAAACATCCTGCTTATCCTAATGTAGGTGAGATATCTGACGTCGCGCCCCTCGCGGGCGCGTGGATTGAAACGCCTGGTGTAAAATTGGGTGAGTGTGAATCGCCGTGTCGCGCCCCTCGCGGGCGCGTGGATTGAAACCTGAACCTCCAAAAATTTGTTTGCAAACTGTATAGTCGCGCCCCTCGCGGGCGCGTGGATTGAAACTGACTGCCCTTTTACGGCGGGCATCCTCAGCTCGGTCGCGCCCCTCGCGGGCGCGTGGATTGAAACGTCCTGTGTGAGGATATTCTGCCTTTAATTGCGCTTATCGCGCCCCTCGCGGGCGCGTGGATTGAAACTTTACTCAAAGGGGGTTGTTAGGGGTGCAGCCCCGTCGCGCCCCTCGCGGGCGCGTGGATTGAAACGCGAATGATGGACGGTTTGGAAGGCATTATGAACCGTCGCGCCCCTCGCGGGCGCGTGGATTGAAACGTGCGTGACTCTCCAATACGGGTCAGCTGCATCCGTCGCGCCCCTCGCGGGCGCGTGGATTGAAACTCCAGCTTTGCGTTCATTTTTTGCTGATTGTCAGCGTCGCGCCCCTCGCGGGCGCGTGGATTGAAACGTCGCACTCTATGCCGCCCTCAATCATCTCGGCCGTCGCGCCCCTCGCGGGCGCGTGGATTGAAACAAGAGCTAGACTAATGGCGGGGAAAAGTGGCAATGTCGCGCCCCTCGCGGGCGCGTGGATTGAAACATTTGATCAATTCCAGGACGCGCTCAACGATTTTAGTCGCGCCCCTCGCGGGCGCGTGGATTGAAACTTTCTCGGCAATCTCAGCAGGGACCTCGCGCTCGGTCGCGCCCCTCGCGGGCGCGTGGATTGAAACTGGGTACCAACATTCGGCATGTCGGCCACAAACAGTCGCGCCCCTCGCGGGCGCGTGGATTGAAACTGGGTGCCGACATTGGGCATGTCAGCCACAAACGTCGCGCCCCTCGCGGGCGCGTGGATTGAAACATCAAGAACAAATTATGCAGCTATGCGTAGAGCGTCGCGCCCCTCGCGGGCGCGTGGATTGAAACAACAGCAATAGGCCATAAGTCGCACCTAATGGCCGTCGCGCCCCTCGCGGGCGCGTGGATTGAAACGAGGCTATTGCGGGTCTCTCGGCGGCTGCTGTTGTCGCGCCCCTCGCGGGCGCGTGGATTGAAACAGCTGCATCCACGGTGTAGCAGCCGTTTAACTTACGTCGCGCCCCTCGCGGGCGCGTGGATTGAAACTCTTGCGTGTTCAACAGCCTCGTCAAGGCTAAATGCCGCGCCCCTCGTGAAAACATAGATTGTAACAAGCACAAGCAAACACATACTCTAAATAAATTGACGTTTTCTACCTTATTGTATTATTATGCTTATGTTCAGCTATTGTGACATATGCCAAAGCTTATGATTAGAATGGAAAATAACAAAACAATGACCGACTTTTTACAATTAGCCAAAGACCGCTTTTCCGTGCGGCAGTTTGCCGCCACACCTGTAGAAAAAGAAAAACTCGACCTCATCCTGGAAGCTGGGCGCGTAGCCCCTACTGCCAAAAACAACCAGCCGCAAAAGGTGTATGTTTTACAGACTCCGGAAATGCTGGCCAAAATCCGCAGTGTCTGCCCTTGCGCTTACAATGCTCCTTTAGTGTTGGTCATCGGTTACGACAATGACCGCGACTGGAAAAATAACCTTATGCCTGGTTATCATTCCGGCGAGACTGATGCCGCCATAGTCTGTACGCATATGATGATGGAAGCCTGGGACCTTGGTATCGGCTCTTGCTGGGTGGGTTGGTTTAACGCTCAGGAGATTCACGACACCTTAAAACTGCCAGCTAATGTTACCGTAACCGCCCTTTTGCCGCTGGGATATATTCCCGAAGGCGGACGGGCGTCCGGCAATCATGAGGCGATTCGCCCCGCAGAAGAGACTGTAGTCTATTTATAAATATTTATAAATGAAGAAGTGCGCGCTGGCTGTAGTCTGCTGGTGTGCTGACTGCGGCGAACTAATAATTACAGAAGATAAATATTATTATCTATCTCGATATAGGAGGGCAAAAGTATGAAATCTTCTTGGCCGCTTGGATTAATTATGATCCTCGGGACGGTATTGTTTTTGCCGCAGCCTGGGATGGCAGATTTATATAAACGCGAAGGTGGACGAGCATATCATATAAATCAAAACTGCCCAACATTGCAAGGTTATAAGGTAACGGTTGTTGCCAGTAAAGAAGGACTGATTCCCTGCCGGGTCTGTGATGCTCAGGAATTCAACAAACTTCAAAATGCGCAGACTAACGTGGGCAAAATGAATACTTCGGCTGCCCCGCCGAAGACACTGCAGGAGATGTCCGGGACGGCTTACGAGCAGCCAGAACAGAAGGAAGTACCTGCTCAGAACGCTAAGGTAAAATATCCGCCCAATTGGGAAAATACCAACAACCGTCTGCAGTCAGATGGAAAGGGGAACTTTTATGTTAACAACGGCCAAAAAGTTTACATTAATAATCGGGCGCACAATGCTGGTGGAACAAGTGCAGTAGGAAGTCCCTGATCTTTATCTACTTTTAATCGATAATTATAGAGGGATTAAGAGTTTAGTGGTAAAATAAAAAAAGTGGCTTGTTGTATTTATATGTCGTAGGCGTACCTTCGGTGCGATACATGCGACGCAATTAATCTGTGATCAGAGGTGACTTATGAATAACAAGTATTATATATCGCTCTGCACAGCGGCGCTTGTGTCCGTTTTGGCAATGCCTGCCGTGGCTACGCCTCTGCAGGCCGTCGCTGATACAGTCTCTAACTCTCAGCAGGCAAGTATTTCGGAGACAGCAGACAGCGGAGATTTGCTGTTGGCGAGAAAGAAAAAATCTTCAGACGATTCCAGCAGTTCTAGTAGCGTAAAACGCTCTTCTAGCAGTTCGAGATCCAAAAGCTCGTACAGTTCACCGCGCCGTAGCAGTTCTTCAGCAAGAAGTAGCTCATCTCGCCGTTCTTCCTCTGACAATTCATACCGCCGTTCTTCGTCTGATAGCTCGTCCCGCCGTTCTTCGTCTGTCGGCAGAGAGCGCCGCGATAATGAACGCCGCCAGGATATGAGAGAGCGCCGCCAGGAGCGTCAAGAGCGTCAGGACCGCATTGAGCGCAACAAAGAGCGCCGCGATAATGAACGCCGCCAAGATATGAGAGAGCGCCGCCAGGAGCGTCAGGATCGCATCGAGCGCAACAAAGAGCGCCGCGATAATGAGCGCCGCCAGGATATGAGAGAGCGCCGCCAGGAGCGTCAAGAGCGTCAGGACCGCA